>JBEKNP010000042.1:0-24828 GCA_049522695.1 Bathyarchaeia archaeon
CCTTACGAGCTTCTTTCAGCTATCCCTTAACACCCTCACCCCTAAAAATCTAACCAAGCTGCTAAAGGGTTTCATTAAAAGAAAAAGGCTCAAAAACAATTAATGAACACTTATGCGCGCGCGGCGTCGAATTAATTCTTCGATGTATTTGCCTAGTAAAACGAAGGCCAGAATGCCGATGGCTATTTCCAGGTAACCTGAGCCTGCTTGGGCGGCAGGTAGGAAAAACACGGTTACGACTCCGTAAATCCAGCTTGCTAAGACACCGACAGTGACTAGCACATCCATGTTTACGTTTCGGTTTCTAAGCGATAGGTAAAAGCCCCTTTGTATATCCTGATGCCTGCTATCCAGACCACGGGTGTTGATACAATGAACATTGCAAGGTCGTAGACTCTTAGTCCACCCACTACTTCAAAATACATGATGGCAGCTACTAAACCGAAAAGTGTGAGTACTCGCAAGCCAAGCAATCGAGCGAAATCAACAATCAAATCCATTCAAAGGCTTAAGAAATTGACCTGTAAAGTCACTTCCGAACGTTACTGTTATTTCGGCTGATGATGCATGCTTGTTTGACGGATAGATGAAGGCAGTGTCGGATACGGTGGTTGGCGATATGGCGCGACTTTGACTTGCAAAGGGAAAATAACGAATGAAAATCTTTATAGCTGTTCTGGGCTTTTCACAAGTGGCTGATAACGCTTGTCTGTTATTCTCCATTTGATCTACGCAGCGATAATAGGAATAATCCAGGGCATTTCTGAGTGGCTGCCTATAAGTAGCAAAACACAAATCATCGTTTCTTCAACGTATCTCCTCAAGCTAACATTCCAGCAAGCATACACTTTTGGCCTGTTCATGGAGATAGGCACGATAATCGCTGCAGTAGTATACTTCAGAAAAGACCTAACCGAAATGATACATGTACTGCTGGGTTCGAAGAATAAAGTGCACAGAAAACTCCTCATCTACGTTGTAGTCGTCACGTTAATGACTGCCCTAATAGCCGTTCCAATCTACCTCGTCGCCGACTCCATAAGTGGAATCGCATTGGGCATACCTATGCTCATAGTGGGGCTTGTCCTGATAGCAGATGCCGTGGTCATACAGTACTCTAGGAAGAGACGGGACAAGGGAATGAACTCGAGAAAACTGGAAAACTTATCACTCAAGGATTACGTGTTAATAGGAATCGTTCAGGGAATATCAGCTTTGCCCGGGGTTAGCAGGTCAGGGACCACGACGAGCGCGATGTTGCTGATGAACATGGAGCCAGACGAGGCTTTTAGACTATCGTTTCTTGCCGGCATCTTCGCGTCAATCGGGGCGTTCGGGCTAACTCTTGTCGCTTCCAAGTCGAATGTTGCCGTTGCAGTTGCTGGAATTGGGTTAGCAGGTCTCGCCGTGACAATTATAGTTTCCACGATTGTAAGTTTGTTCTTGATTGACTTTCTTATCAAAATCGCTGGAAAGTCAAAAATAATTTATTTAATAACCGCCCTTGGAATAATAGCGATGTCCAGCGGTTTGCTATATTTGGCTTTTGGACTATGATTAGATATTGCTAAGTTCGAATAACGATAATGCATCTCCACACATTGCGTCAAGCATCAATAAGCTCTCAGCTCTGTAATTCTCATTTCTTGATGAAAAGATAAGCCTCAATCACCAAGAAAATATAACTAGATGCGTAGTATCAAAAATAACCTCGGTTCCTTCGGCTGTACCAGTGAATGCGCTTGATTGAATCGATGGATTTCAAACGTTACCTCCAACTTCAAATAGCTCTAAGAAATGCGACAAGCAAAAAACCTGTAAGAAGCGATGTGACTTGTGTAATGGTTATTCTAACCGTTTAATTATGTGGTATCCAAACTGTGTCTTTACAGGAGCAGACGTTTGACCTTTCTCAAGCGCGAAAGCGGCTTTCTCAAACTCCTTAACCATCTTGCCCTTTGTAAAAGTGCCGAGGTCTCCGCTGTTCTTTGCGGACGGGCATAGAGAAACGTTTTTGGCGATTGCGCCGAATTTTTCACCCTTATCAAGCCGAGCCTTGATGTTTTTAGCTTCTGTTTCGGTTTTGACGAGTATGTGCGCGCAGTGAATTTTATCTGCCATAAACAAAGTGAACATCATCTTTAACATATAACTTTTATGTGTAAAATCGAAGCAATTTCCATCAGAAAACCTCTTATCCCTTCAACAAACTAACAAAAATAAAAAAAAGACGCAATTTCGCTTGGGCAACATGCCAAAAAACACATAAAAGTGTTAAAACGCTCAGCCACGGCTTTCCAGCTACTTCGAAGTTCGAAGTATCTGCCAACATAATTGTTATTACAAAAGTAGCCAATAGATTGTATATGGTAAACACTATTCCGCTCAAAAACATAGAAGAAGAACAACAAAAAGTCGATTATGCTACGGTAGAGCAAATTGCAAAAATTATGAGATTTTTAAGAAATATTGAAGATTAGAAAAAAGCTTCCCAATTAAAATGAGAAAAGGAGCAACGTAAACAATTGACGCTTATTACATGTGTTATGTATTTATTCTGACCGATTTTCTGAGAGGTTGAGGCTATTTAGGCATGGTAAAGCATGATTTGGGTCTAATTGTTTCGTGATTGTTTATTGTTTATATGCTCAGTCTTCTTTTGGTATTTTGTATGCAATCGGCATTGCCACTTGTGGCTATTGTTAAAGGTGAGCGAGGTCACGAGCTGTTTTCAAAGCGCTCGATATGATTGAGAAGCAAATAGTTAGTTAATAAAGAAGGGAATAATCTCTCAGCTATCGATTGAGAGATACACGCGCAATTCAATTGAAGCTTAAATTTACTCGATTACCTGAATTGCGCCTTCAGGGCATTGAGCTTCACATGCTCTGCAGACTAAGCATTCGCTTACTTTGGCTGGTGTAGATTTGCCGTCTTTTATTTCATAAACGCCTACGGGGCAAGTGTTTACGCATGTTTCGCATCCGGTGCATTTGGGATCGACAACTATTTTTACCATTTTTGTTTACCTCTGATTTTTATTGAAAAGTTATTGTGTAAAATAAAAGGGTTTAGGTTTTTTAGCGCGCTTTTTCACGTAGTCTTAGCAATATTCCGTTTATTGCTGATTCCGCTTTGTCTTTTCGTTTCTGGTAGTCTGCAATGTTTTTCTTGTAAGCTTCCATTGAAATTCCGCCTTTACTTTGTGTGGATTCAAGGCTTTTGATGTTATTCTCAGCCTCAGCTAAGTCTGCTTCAGCAGAATCAAGCTGTTTAATTAAATCTGCGTAAGCGCTACCTGAGCTTCGGAATACATCTTTTAATCTGCTTGTATTTCTTGTAAGTGAGTCTACACGGATCTCTATGGCTTTGCGTTGAACTTTGTATTGACGTCTCGGAATCTTTCCTTTTTGCGCCCTTGCATCCAGCAATCTAATTTCTGCATTTAACCGTTTTTTGTCGTCATAAGCGTCAGTAAATTCTCTAAGGTTTTCTGGAGTAATACGTTGACTACTCATAGGCTCAGTACTTTTCGCTTGTTCGGCTGATGCTGCAGTGGTCGGTTTTGGAGTTGGCCACTTTTCTCTTCTGGTTTTAATTGGTTCTTTTTCGCTTGGTTTGCGTTTCTGATAGATTGCAGCACCTACACATCCGATCACTGCTATTAATGAAACCCAGAAAGTGGGTAAAAAAGAAACCCAAACTGGATTGTAATTATACGATAGTTGTACATTATTGCCTTCTGGAAGACTGTAATCAACGAAGCTTATCCCATCTCTCGTTATTGTAAGAGCGTCTTGGAAGGGACCCCTTGTTAAAGAACTGGAGGAATCAGCGGATGATAACTGCGGCGTTAAAAGCGTTGCTCCTTCAGGCGGGTTAAAAGTGCAAGTTGCATGATCAACGTAATAATTGAAATCTGGGAAAAGCTTGAAGTTACTTAGGGTGTATTGGGAACCTTGAATGGTTGATCCTGGTAAGTTGTAGCTAGCTATGATAATCGCAGATTGACCGCTTGCTATGGATGTTACCAAAGTGGTATTGACCAGAAAAATGCCTGTCTTTGTGGAGGAGCTAATATGGGTTGTTAATAGTGTGCCACTTTCATCCTTTACTAAAATGTTCAAGGCATTTTCTGGCAAATCCAAAATAAAAGCAGCCATTGTTGATGTCGAGTTGTTTATGATGTCGTAACTATCTGAAGCAGATATCTTACCAGTTGGATCAATTGTTATTTGGCGGTTTAGCTGGCTTACATCGGTTAACTGTATGGTTCCGTTTGCTACTTTAATAGTTGCCGACGCAGGGGAGTAAGTGTATGCTGGCAAATTTTGAACGACATAGTTACCTGCGTTTATTTCTCCGTCGCTTTTTGTGATGTTTATGCTTAAGGGGGCACTTGGAAGAGTTATGGTTACGTTGCAGCTAGCTGCATTTTGTGTGAGGCTTGGGTAAGCTGGAAAATTAAGCGTGTAATCGCGGGCGTCTATTTGGGTAATGAGGCTTCTGGATAGAACAAATGCTACTGTGAAAACGCTGGGCGATGCGCCGTTGAAATTTACTTCTGCGCCGTAAAACCCGCTTTTGTTACCTAATTGGACTCCTAAGTTTACTTGGTAAACGTTGTTTGAGTCGTAAGCTACAGCTTTTAGGATGTCTGTGCTGTACGTAAAGGGCATCCCAATCAAAAAGCCATCAGTTATTTGCCCAGAAACATGAATTGTATCTTGAATAACTACTTGTCCAGAATACATCACGGTAACCTGATGATCAACTTGGGTGACGCTGTAACCAGTAGTTTGAGCAAAAACCCTTCCAGAAGGTAAAGCAATCGGCAGGGAAACTAGTAGCAAGGAAACCGCAATCATGAATACTGCATGTGTTCGTTTCACTGAATTCACCAAGTCCAAGTTTCGTTAATGTTGTGTTCGCTTATTTATTTACTTTACAGTAAACCACGGTGTATTTAGAGCTTAAGTTAAGAAGCAGACAAAACCGCGAGCTTCTGCACTTTTCTGTTTGTATTTAGCTCTTGGCTTTTAACTGTACGTTTGTGCGTGTGCACTACCTCCCCTACTGGTCTAGTATATGCTTTTAATAGAATCCAAATAGGGGTAAGCTCTCAGTAAGGTTTTGGAATTATCATGAAGCGTTATCCTGATTGATTCGACTTAACATACTTAAAGAGAAGAAATTACCAATGAAAAATCTGGAACAAATTGTGCTCTCTTGGCAGCTCACAAAAACATGAATTGCACAAGTGACAGCTAATATACGTGTCTTTTTTAATTTAAAAAGGGTAATACATACGTTTGATTGGGTTTTCTAAATCCTCTTGATTGTTCGTAAGGTTTTTTCTGCGGTTGATGCGCTGAAAAGTAGGTCGTCAATTGTGGCGGTGAAAGTGGCGAGTTTACATTCACATTGAATCTGGGTTACCACTTTGTTTTGTTCCCTCACTGTTTTAACTTGGAGTCCGATTGGCGTTTTGAAGTTGTCTGGAGAAACTGCGTTGGCAACTGCCTCCGCAGTCTTGGCGTCACTGTATTCAAGCGTTACTGTCGCTTCCAACATTTTCGCCCCTTAACTGTTTGCTGACCAGTTCATCCACGGTTTTAACAAACTCTTCAATCTTGTCTGATGGCACCTGTGCGCCTGCCGCTATGTTGTGTCCTCCGCCTTTGCCGCCATATACTTCGGAAGCTAACCGCATAACTTCGCCGAGGTTGACGCCTTTGCGGATTGCTGCTTCTGTTGTTCTTGCCGAGAACTTTGCTGTTTGCTCTTTTTCTACGTTGGCGAATGCGATGAGTGGTTTTTCGTTGTTGGCGAGTCCTGAGACGATTATTGAGGAGACAGTGCCGATGATTTTTTCGTTAATAAAGTTCTCGCCGTAGATGACGTAGATGTTTTGGAGTTCTCGCATGCGTTCAGGTTTCTCCATAACCCAACCTAGATACTTGTTGATGTTTTTACGGTAGTCTTCCAGTATCTTGTTGGATTCCTCAAGTGCTGCTCCTCGGTCACCCATGCAGATGGCAATGCCGAGACTTGGTCGATCCATACGGCCCGTCGAGTTTAATAAAACCGCGAATTCTCGTGCATCCCGCAGCGCTGTGTTTGGTTCTTCTTTGGTTAAAACGTAAATGTACCCGATGAGGTTCTCAACTTCCAGATGCAACCCCTTAGATAGCAGATGGTCCGCTAATGCAGAGCATAACCGTTTCTTTTCGTCTTCTGTTAAGTCGCGGAGCGCCCGCCACTTTTCGCCTTGTTTGATTGGAATGTCTAAGCTTGCAAGAAAAACTAGGGCTTTGTCTTCTTCTCCGCTTAAGCCTGGAATAAACGGGTTAGTCGTAGTAGCCAATGTCCTGTGGATGGGTCTGGTTTCTCTGCCGAAAAATGTTAAGTCTTTTTCAACTTTAAGCAAGCCTGCGGCCACGGCGTCATCAACTATTATCTCATTTAGGCAGCACAGTTTTCTCTGTTCATACTTGTCCTGCATATCGCCTAGAGCGCCAACCACCGCGACAGGCGCCAAATCCACATTCGCCCGATTCACTGCTTTTGCTACAAAGTAAGCTACACCTGAACCGCTAACATCCGTTGCCCCGTCGATGCCGAACATGTGAGGGTTCACCTGAACAAAATTTTCGTTGGCTGAAGTGCCATTTATTTGGTGATGGTCAAGAATTATGACCTTAACGTTTGGAATTTTCTCGTTTAACAGGTCAAGATAGCCGCTTCCAAAATCCGTTAAAATCACCAGCTGTGGCTTATCAGCACCTATTTCACCAATGATTTTCTCGTCAAGTTGCTGAGTTATCCTTACCCGAAACTTGGCATCAAGGCGATAGAGAGCTTTTCCCATTACGCCTGCAGCGGCGACGCCGTCAGCATCCAAATGCGAAAAACAATGAATAAATCCGTCTTTCTGGACCGTTTCAACAATTACTTTTGATGCCTCTGCCGCCGAAGCTAAGAAGCGTTCAATAGATGCTTGCTGTATAGCCATGCTCAAGTCTCTCTTGGCTAAAAGGGGAGCTAATCGGATTTAAAGCTGGCGTATCAACCTACGAATAGAAACCGTAAAACGAAAGGAAAGGAACGTTTAGGTTACGGAAGCGATTTTAGCTGCGTACTTCCAGTTCTTTGCCAAAACGCCTTCACGCTTATAGTATCGTGAGAGCTTATGGATTCTTGCTTCAATTATCTGCATGTTGCGCTTGTTATGCAGGTCCTTCTTGTTTTTATCCATGTGAACTGCAAGGCTCTGTGCCTTCTTCATAAGGTTTGATAGGTCTTCTGGCAAGGATGGAGCTAATCCTGCGTCTTTAAGAACGTCACTTATGCTTTTGCCAACTATAGGCTTCACTAGAGGAATCGCATATTGATCTCTGAGGATTGTGCCTATGCTGCTGAGTGAGTGACCTTCCTTGGCTAATTTTATTATGAATGATTCTACTTCTTCAGGCTGATACTTACACCAGCTTGGAGGACGCCTACTGACTGGGCGAATTGAATGGGATTTTCCTTTTTCCTGCTTTGGCATCTTTACACCTTAAACTGCACCTAAACCATAGTTCACGAATATTTAAAATGATTGGTGTCCGGAGAAACGGATGCGTTGCAATAGTCGTTGTAAAAGGTTTGCCTTCAACATTTTTCACAAGTTTTACACTGAGCGAGACAATAAGTAGTGAGCGATTGGTTCGTGTGTCTAAATTCTTCCTGGCTTTTTAATGAGTCTGAATAAGGTTTATAGTTCATGTTCGAAAATTCACAAAACATATAGTTATTTCATTTGCCATTTTAGATCCATGAGCAAAGAGAAGGCTCGTCAAGAAGCAAAATCTCAAACATTTGAGACAAATTCACCTATACTTATCGACTTGGCAGTGGAGAAATCATTTCATGATTGCATCGGATTATTCAACTGCTCGGAGCCTGGCAAATCTAATATTACACCCAGCGATCATGCACTACACCTAGCAACACACCACACACAACAAGGAGGGTTGAGGGGGGATATGCCCGCTCCTTAAACAGTCAGTCACACGTACGTACATGTACACACACAAACCAAAAAGTCAGTAACTCATTCATAACAGAAAAGAAACACCCACCTTCCTCATAGCCATGCCCAAATACAATTTGTTGTAGTTTCAGCACAATCACATTCTTTTAAAAATACTCTCAGATTTACTTGTTCACAATTACTCTCTGTCTTGGGAGGTGAGAAATTGTCTGAAAAACATATGGATATGACTGAAAGGATCTCGAAGATCGGTGAAACGATTAACCAGTACAGGGAATCAATTATGGCGCATTTCAAGGATATGGATGTTGAGGTCAAGGATTGGCATGTTTCAGTTGGAAAAATGGACAAGGAATATGACATCGACGTTACTTTAAAGCTAGCTATAAAACCCAAGAAAGTTTAAAAATCAGTTTTGTTATCCATTAGTATTTTTTACCATACTTTCCTCTTCTTTTTAGTCTCTCACTTTCAAAAAACAAATTTTCTTAACAAATCACAGATCCATTCGCTATAATATCAATTAACATAAAAAAACAAATAACTTTAAAAACCAAGAATTTCTAA
Source organism: Bathyarchaeia archaeon (assembly GCA_049522695.1). Taxonomy (GTDB): domain Archaea; phylum Thermoproteota; class Bathyarchaeia; order Bathyarchaeales; family Bathycorpusculaceae; genus Bathycorpusculum. The sequence goes on from JBEKNP010000042.1 coordinate 8,606, forward strand.
TTAATTTTATTCTTATTTAGGTTTTGTCAGGTTTCTTTATTCTGTAATTTATCGTTAAATTATTATTTATGGCGAAGAATGCTTTGGCGATATGACTCGCGTTAAGGCTTTAGGTTGCGCGCTGCCTTGTCCCGATATTATGTGTCGAAGAATATTGAATAATGCCGAAGCCCACAAATGTTTCAAGAGCTTACCCTTCTTCGGTGAACTATATGGAAAAATTAAAGTTCCCTTTAGAGAAGGGAACTATACTTGAAGAGTACGTGTCTACGGCTTAACCTACTCAAAAGTTAATCCCATTAATAAGGAAGAAACCGAAAATTCTTCAAAGGAAGTGTTCTAAAATTTTAATTCGTCTTCTTTGGGTACAAAAACCAAAAAAGGCTGTTTGTTTGGATATTTCTTTTTGGCTTTCTCCCAGACTTCCTTTGGATTGCTTCCACTTGCTACTACTTTGTCATCAACTATCGCGATGTGTTTTCCACTGTATTTTTTGTTTATTTTTTCAGCATCAATAATGTAGAAAGTCAGCTCTTTAATAAGTTAGAATTAGGATTAAGGTCTATAAATCATTTTTTTGCGAGTAAGCTTTGTTTGTACCAATCAGCAAATTCCCGGATCGCCATCGCCCTATGCGAGTAACCGTTCTTTTCTTCAATTGTCATTTCTGCAAATGATTTACTGCTTCCAGTTGGCCGAAAGATTGGGTCAAAGCCGAAAGCTGATTTTCCCTGCTGTTTGCGTTCGGTTGTGGTTATTTCGCCTTTGGATTCGCCGTCAAAACACACTGGTTCGCAAAGGGTTTGGTCGCAGTAGGCTATAACTGACTCGAATCTCGCATGCCTATCCGCCACGTTCTCCATCAACCGCAGTATGCCGCTGTTGTGAATTGTCTTGTACACGTAAGCAGCATAAGGACCCGGAAAACCACTCAACGCATCAATAAACAAACCAGCATCTTCCACGAAAATGGGCAAGCGGCTTCGCTTAAACGCGTTTACGGCGCTTGTTTTGGCGATTTCTCTTAGGCTGTCGCTTTGTATCTCGTCTCCCTTCACGCGGAGCATTGCGACCGCAAAGCCGTAAGGGCTAAGGATACTGAGTGCTTCACTGAATTTGTTGATGTTGCCTGTGGCAAAAAAGACAACTTTGCCCTTGAGGTTGCAACTTTGGTTATTGTTTTCTTTCTTCGACATAGCGACCACGCCTCTCTATCTCTTTGATTTTCTCATAAACCTTTTCTGCTGTTTCACAGCCCAGAACCGACGAGTAACCTGACAGCACAGCTTTGAAGCATTCTTCCCAGAACTGGTAATGTGTACTCTGCAGCGCCCGCTTCATCAAATGCAAATCCACGCCCTCTGCCTCCAACTCGCTATTTCTTTCGCCCAAACCGAAGTCAACAAAAAAGATTTTGCCTTCTGGACTAAGAATCATGTTTGATGTTGTTAGGTCGCCGTGGATTAAGCCTTGCCTGTGAAGTTTACCGATTAATTCGCCGATTGCCACGCATAATTCCTGCCGCTTGTCCTGTGAAATCTTGTTCAATAGCTGCTTAATCTGTTGCCCTTCCACAAACTCCATCGTAATCGAAGCTTCAGCAACGTTAACCATGTAAATCAGCGGAGTCGGCACCCCAACTGCTTTCGCTTCATGCATCAACTGCGGCTCATGCACTGTTCGGTAACTTCGAATCTGCTCATCCAACGTCTCTGGGCGATACTTTTTTGGGGCTCGCACCTTGATGATTACTTTTCGTCCATGCCAATCGGCAAGGTAGAGGCTGGCTTCAGCGCCCTTCTTAAACAAGGTTTGCTCGGCTACTGTATCCATGGTACATCCACCTTATCCACCCGCCAACGAAGCTTTACGTAACTCTCATCCAAAGGCGTAACCAACCCATGTCTGTAAGCTAAAACGCCAGTCCAAGCAATCATGGCTCCGTTGTCAGTTGCAAACTCAAGCGGAACCCCACTGAACCGTGCATCATGCTCCTTCGCGATAATGTTAAGCATCGATTGCAACCGTTTATTGGCTGCTACCCCGCCCGTTAACAGAACCTCCTTCTTCTCCGTATGCGCCAAAGCTCGCTCAGTAACTTCAGTAACCATCGAAAAAGCGTTCTCCTGAAGACTATAACACAAATCTTCCAAGCAGCAATCGCCCCGGTGCAGAAGAGCTGTCGCCGCAGTCAACAAGCCGCTAAGAGATAAGTCCATGCCCTTCACAACATACGGCAAAGAAACCAGCCTTTTCCCATTAGTTGCTAACCACTCCACGGCAGCTCCAAGCGGCAAACCCTTCCGATGCTTAAGACCAGCTTCCCGAGCGAAAACGTCCAAACAGTTCCCAAGGGCAATGTCTAAGGTTTCACCGAAAACTCTGTAGCGCCCCGTCTCAAAAGCCGTAACCATAGTGTTGCCGCCTGAAGCGTAAAGAGTCACTGGGTCGGCAACGCCAGTTTTTAGTTTCCCAATCTCAATATGCGCCACAGAATGGTTAACACCCACAAGCGGAACATCAAGGTACGAAGCCAAAGCCCTGGCAACAGTAGCGCCAGTACGCAAGCATGGTCCTAAACCTGGACCCTGAGAAAACGCGATAACCGACAAGTCACTTGGCTTAACGCATGCTGCTGTTAAGGCGTCATTTAGCACTTTGTCAGCCACTTCGGAGTGGTGCCTTGCTGCTTCTCTGGGGTGAATTCCGCCTTCCGCTGGTATGTAACTGTCGGATTTGTTGGCGAGTATTTCTCCGTTGAAGGTGGCTATTCCAACGCCAAAATCGTCTGCTGAGGATTCTATGCCTAAGCAGTAATTTTCTTCTTTTCGTTGCTTGCTCTGCATGTTTTTCATGGATTCCACGTTTTTTAAGGGATACATATTTTTATCTGGATTCAACGCTTATATTCTAATTGCATTATTGGAATTGATGTTAGATGCCTAAACGTAATGACCTTGAACAGAAAGCGCTCCATTATGTAGTAAACACAGGCTATCAAGGCGTGCTTCAATCAGATTTATGGCGTGAACTAGGCGCAAGCAGCCGAGAAGGCTCACGTGTCTCAATTAAACTAGAAGAAAAAGGCCTAATCCGCAGAGAAAAAGAACTGCAAGAGGGCAGATGGACATATCGCCTTTACCCCAAAAGGCTTCCAGCATCAATAGAAACCATCGTTGACTGCCCATGCTTACTCTGCCCTGACAATGAAAGGTGTGACCCAACAACCGCACTTTCGCCTAAAAGTTGCCCAAAACTTACCGATTGGATACTTTGCTTAGGAAAAGACGCCACCACTACTCCTGCAATTCCAAGCATGCCAAGCGAACCAAGCGCACAAGAGGATGATTCACTTGCCGAAAGCTTGGATCCAAGATAGAAAACGGGAATACTACTACAAAAAAGCCAAAGAAGAAAACTATCGCTCTAGAGCCACATACAAGCTAGTTCAAGCCAACGCAAAATATGGTTTCATACAAAGAGACGACGTAGTAGTTGATTTAGGTGCTGCGCCAGGCGGCTGGATTCAAGCGGCAAGAAAAATGACTGGAAAAAACGGTTTTGTTCTAGGAGTAGATTTAAAACCAATCGCCCCCTTCACTCAAGAATACATTCGAACAATAATTGCAGACTTAACTGAACCAGGCATAGTCGAGGAAATACACTCTTTTTTGCCTCGTGAAGCGGACGTTGTAATTTCTGATGCAGCTCCAAACATTACGGGTGTTTGGGAAGTTGACCACGCAAGACAAATCGACTTAGCAACCAAAGCATTAGAAATAGCCCAATGCGTACTACGACCTTCAGGAAACTTTTTTGTCAAACTCTTCGAAGGCAAAATGTTCAACGACTTTATCCTGAAGGTCAAGGATCTTTTTGATACTGTTAAGGTAGTGAAGCCTCAGGCTAGTCGCGCTAAAAGCTCTGAAATGTACCTTTTAGCCTTAGGCTTAAAATCGAAGTGTAACTGTGAAGAGGAAACCTAATTTCTTCTGCTTAGCTATTATTATTGTTAGGTGCAAGGCTTGAGAGTTATATCAGCGGATTCTGCAGCAGCAATATTAAACTCGCAGTTTAGGCCACTATACTATGTTGCTTCCGTTTCAGTGCTGGTTAATCCACCGTACAGGGAGCCATCTTTCCGATTGGCTGAACCAATTTTTAAAGAGGTTGAAAGCGGCTTTGAAGGATTGTTCATGAGGCTGAGCTTTGCAGAAGCTTGCTTGATAAAATGAAGGCTGATGTTGTGCATTTGGATTTGACGCTTGGCGGGGTCTCCATTGAGCAGTTATCGCCGTTTGAGCTTCCGAACTTGCACGCATCTAGAACAGGGCGCCAAGACATTTTGAAAATCTTGCCCAGCCTCAGAAAATTGCTGGCGAAATCAAACGGATCCATTATGTGGACATGTTAGCTATTCGTAAAGAAAGTTCCCGTGTGGCTACGCAGTTGATGTTGAAAGAGTTTTAACAAAGGTTAAAATGTTAGAAACCCTAAACCCTTGTGCACGAGGATTCCGCGCCTTAAAAATTAAGCCAATAAACTAAAAAGAAGGTTATAGCTTGAAACTTGATTTGTCCTTTTGGACGAATGCTTCATCAAAACGCAAAAGAATCTACTCAATCATAATAATCTTCATACTTGCGTTCATTGTTACGGTTATCGGAAGCTATATACCCCTTAGCCATCAAAACGCAACGTCAATAAGCAACAGTTTAAACGCAACTCTTAATACGCATAAGTCCAATGGCAGCTTAACAGAATATATTTTCGTCAATAATTTCTCAATCTGTTTGTTAATGTTTGTTCCCATAATTGGGCCTATTCTAGGATTTATAATACTTGGTGATACTGGCCTTGCACTTGGGGCTATATCTTACGTAAAAGGCTATCCTGTATGGATAGAACTGCTAAGTTTAGTGTTAACGCCAACGTTCTGGTTAGAATTCACTGCCTATTCAACTGCAATCGCAGAAAGCATTTGGCTGACCCGCAGATTAATTCAAGGGCGATGGCTTGAACTAAAAAACACTGCAATACTAATAGGAATCTGCGCTGCCATACTTATCATAAGTGCAATAATAGAAGTATGGCTAATATCTCTCGGCTTCTAAACTTATATCTAATGCTTTAACGCTGTGAGTCAGCTCTCCCATGCTTATGATGTCAACTTGCGCTGCTGCGTACTCCAAAATGTTCTCGCCTGTAATTTTACCGCTTACTTCCAACAGCACGTTGGCAAACCCGGCTTTCTTTAACATTTCACCTGCATCCTTAGCCTGTTTAGGCGAAAAATTATCAAGCATTATAATATCAGCTCCTGCCTTTGCTGCCTGCATTGCATCCTCAGTTTTTGTAACTTCAACCTCAATTTTTTTGCTAAAAGAAGCGTTCGCTTTTGCTTTTTTAACCGCGTTTTCAACGCTTCCGACTATTACTAGATGATTGTCTTTAATCAAAATCATATCGTCCAAATGAAGCCTATGTGTGTCTCCGCTTCCGATGGTTACTGCTTTTTTGTCAAAGTAAAGCATTCCTGGCGCTGATTTTCGGGTTGCGGCAATTTTCGCTTTAGCACCTGCTTTTTCAAGTTTCTTTGTTAACGTTCGTGTGGCAGTTGCGATACCGCTCATTCTTGAAAGAAGATTTAGCATTGTTCTCTCAGCCGAAAGAATGGTTTGGGCGTCTCCCGAGATTTCCATTAATACTTGTTTATTTTTTATTGTTTCTCCGTCAGCAACTTTAGCTTTAACTTTTAATCCTAAATACTCAGCGAGAATGATCGCTTCTTCGATTCCTGCAGTTATCCCTTCTTCTTTAGCTATAATTATTGCCTTAACGGTTAAATTCGGAGGAATAATTGCTTGCACTGTTACATCGCCTTGCCCAATGTCTTCAGCAAGTATTTGCCTGAGCTTTTCTTCCAGAATTTTTCGTGGAACAAACATACCTTGTACTGTTGCGTTTACAACTTAAATTGCTTGCTTTTTTCAATCAGAATACGGCATAGTTAAAATAAATCCCCGACGTATCTTGTGTTCATATGCGATTGCTATTAAGCTGCTCAGAGCTTGGCTTAGGTCATGTTTCCCGTATCATACCGTTAGGAAAGAAACTGGAGAAACATGGTCATGAATTATTCTTTTTCTCAGGCGGCAAAGCTCACGAAATGCTCCAGAATGAGTTCAAGAATGTTTACAAGTGCACCCCAATATCATGGTATGAGAACGCGCACGGCATAATCACTTCCGCCTCGCTAATCAACCTCCTCTTTCCTCTTCCATTGTTTAACACGGAGAAAAATAGGCTTGAAATAAAAAACTCTAATGCATGGGAAACCATACATCGTTACTATGACCTTAGAGAAAATATTGGTGATATTGCGCCTGACGTTCTTATCGCTGACGGTGACATAAACGCGCTTAGGCTTGCGCAGAAATGGGGGGTTCCCACAGTTTACATCGCTAACATGATAAGGCCAACCTACGGCTTCTCTGCTTTTCTTAATCCAGGCGAACGACTAATTGAACGATATGTAAAACGGTGCTCAAAAATAATAATTCCAGATAATCCCCCACCTTACACTATCTCCGAGTACAGTGTTGGAAACTTGGATCATGTAGGATTAAACGGGAAAGTTGAATTCATAGGGAGCTTCGTTGACACAACACCAGCTAAAGGCTCCCAAGAACACATTTTTGCACCCATAAGCGGACCACCGGGCACAAGAGCAAAAATAATAAAAACCCTCCTTCCAGTCCTTGAAAAACTCAAAACTAAATGCGTCATCAGCTTAGGAACACCGGGAAAGAAAGTTACCGCCAAAATTGGAAACTGCGAACTTCACACCTGGCTATCTCCACAAGAAAGGCAAGAATGCATGAAAAACGCTAAATTCGTAATCTTTAGCGGTGGACATGCAACATGCTTTGAAACCATCAAGTATTCAAAACCAAGCATTTGCATTCCAACACAACCTGAACAGTTGGGTAACGCTGCAAAACTTCAAGATTTAAACTGCTCAATAACTGTTAAGAACAAAGGCCAATTACAAAAGGCGGTTGCGAAAATGGAAGAGGAGCAAGAATCCTTCCACAGAAACATGCTGGCGCTCAACGAGTTCTCTAACAAGTTTAAGGGTTTAGACAGGGCAGTTACAATCATAGAAACCCTACTAGATTGACGCCAACCGCTATTTGCCAAGGTTTACACGTTTAACTTCGCCCAGCGGCGTTTCTTCCTCAAAAATAATGGCTTTAAACTTGTAAATTTTAGCGTCTTTAGTTAGCCAACTGTCCGGGGGAAGCCCTGCTTTGACGCAGCATTGGCAAAGAAATTCTTCTTCGCACCAGCCCCATTCAATAGGTACCTGTGGCAAAAGCAAACCCCGATAGAAGCCCCTTTCAACAATTAAGCCGTCTTCGCCAACCTTAATTTTACTCAAGTACTCCTTTGGGTTCTTGACTTCCACAACCTCTGGAGGCGTTAGCACGCTTACTTCAAAAACAACTTTGCTCAATTCCTTTAAGGTCAACGAATAAAACCGTGGGTCTTGTGTTGCAGCATTAATGGCAGAATCAATCACTGCCTCAACCAGCGGACTTGTCGGATAAGGGTAACCTATGCAGCCGCGAAGCTCCTTCTTCCCGTTCCTTAGACTATTTATAGTTACAAATACACCGCATTGCTCAAAAAGCTTCTTTGGCGTCTCTTTTGGAGGTTGAATAGTTTTACCTTTCTCCAATTTTTCGTTAACTGCACTTCGAGCAAGTTGAATTAAGATTTTTCCTTCTTCTAAGCTTAGTTCAAACGACATAACGCTTCCCTTTCCTCAGCAACATGCGCAAAGGCACCGCGAATCCCTTCAGGCGTAAGATAAATTTGAAGAAAAATGGGTTTAGAACTTTACAGATTCTTCAGCTATTCCTTCCTTAGTAATAATAAGGAAGTCAATGCCGTCACCACTCATTGAATCTCTGCTTATCGCTGACTTTATAGAACGCATCACGAGTTCTTTCGCTTCTTCTGCATTCATGTTTTCTTTGTAGCCTTCTTCCAAAACACCCATGGCTATTTCAGTGCCTGAACCAACCACTGCGTATTTATCAGGTAAAAGCGAGCCTAAAACGTCAAGTACGAAAAGCGATGGGCCTTCTTCATCTAAACCGCCGACAATTGTTTGTGTGATTAATGGCGCGTATCGACGATTGAAGAGGACGTTTGCCATAAGTTTTGCTGCTGAACGCACGCTGATTTTTCTGCCAGTGTCCATGCTGAAAAGATTAGCTTGCGCTTCCATTTCTTTAGCGAGAATTTGCATATCTCCAATGAGCCCTGCACAGGCAACGCCGATTCGGTCGGTTACTTTGAATACTTTTTTTCCGCCTTTACTCATAATGAAATAACCATATGTCACTCTTTTTTCAGCAGCTAGGAGTGCTCCGTCTGAGAAGACAACGCCAACTGTAGTGGCGCCTGGCATCCAAGCGTTGCCGCCTTGCTGGGCTTGTTGTGATTGATCTTGCATCTGTGGCATTTGTGGGATTTGTGGTATTTGCGGTAGTTGGGGTCCGTATCCTTCCATAATTTTCGCCTTTTCTCGGTGATATACACAAGACAATCTATTAAGGTTACTTATAACCATTCTAGGACAGCAAAGGAACTAAATATTAGAGAGTCTACGCCTGTAAGATGCGAAAAATAGTGCAATCCAATCGGTTACATAACCGTGCTTGCAAGCCTTACTGAATTTCCAGCAAGCAATTAAGAATGTTAACATATGTCTTTTTGAATGGAGTACAAAGGCAAAATAAGCTTTTTACCGCAAAAACTTTTAACATACCCCGTTTTCTAACTATGCTAGTTAGGGAGTGGACCTCTCTCCGTCTCAGTCTCTATGTAAGCTGTAAAAGGAAGGCAAATGATAGAAATTTACTCTCAAAACATTGGCGGCATTTGGTTCGGAGTAGCCTACGCTCAGCAGCAGATTGTCACATCATCCTTTGGTGTAAGCCAACAATTAACGTTAAACAACATTTTAGGAAATATACCCATTAATGTACCCTTTCAGGTTTTCCATGAGCCCTCAGCTTTCGCCAAAAACATTCTTGCTTATTTAAAGAGCATTTATGACGGACAAAATGTTAACACAAGCTTCTCATTAGCCTTGACTCGTTTGCCAGCTTATACTCAAAAAGTTCTTAAAGCAACTGTCGAGATTCCTCTCGGTTATGTGACTTCTTACGGCTCAATTGCCAAAACGGCAGGCGGTGGACCCAGGGCTGTCGGAAACATTATGGCAGCTAATCCTTTTGCACCAATCGTTCCCTGCCACAGAGTAGTTAAATCCAATTTTACACTAGGCGGTTATGGCGGAGGCTTAAAAGTTAAACTCGAGCTCCTAGGCAGGGAGAAAAGAGGCTTCTCAGCCTCAAAAGAAATAGAAGTTAATGGACGTCAGCTTCAGGTATTCCCTGTTGAATATGTTCTAAGAAATTTGGCTTAGCCTGGATTCTTTTAACGCAAATCATAAAAGCATGCGAGCTTAACCTCAAGGGCGAGGAAGCACCGTTGGTTAATCGCGGTCTTTACGTTGGCAGATTTCAGCCTTTTCATTTAGGTCACCTTGGCGCTATCAAGGCGGTTTTAAAAGAAGTTGATGAACTCGTTATAGTCATTGGTAGCGCTCAGTACAGCCATAACTCCAATAACCCGTTTACAGCGGGCGAGAGATTAGTTATGATTCGCCGTGCTTTGCAAGACGCTAAAGTAGATTATGCTAAGCTTTGGGTTGTTCCCGTTCCAGATGTTCATTTGCATATGATATGGGTTAGCGCATTGGAGGGTTATACTCCAAAGTTTAATGTTTGTTATTCTAATGAGCCGTTGTCACGAAGGCTTTTCATGGAAGCAGGTTATCAAGTTAAAAACATTCCATTCTTTGATAGGAAACAATACATGTCAACTTTCATTAGAGAAAAAATGCTTCAAGGCGACAGCTGGATGGAACTTGTTCCTAAAAGCGTCGCTGAATTCATTAATGAGATAGATGGCGTTAACAGGCTTAGAGATTTAGCTAGAACCGACAATGTTTGTTAAACGACCATTTTTTCTTCTGAAGCCTGATGATAAAAGCGCCAAGCAAGAAGATAAACAGTGATTAAAATTAGCAATTCAGCTAATACACCTAAAAACGCCGCAGCTTCGATAGCAAAAAAGTTATTTGCAGCATGAAGCAGTACAGCCACCAAGTAGTACGGCAGAGGTTTTTTCTTAGCGATACCGTAAGCAGTTATAGCCGCGCTTGAAGCATGAAAAATAACGCCTGGGATTCTAACAATCCAAGGCACATCCAAAATGACAACATACAAAAAGAATTCAGAAATACCGAAACCTAACCCAATCAAAATACCTAAAGTTACAAGTGACCTTTCGGTTTCGCCATGCCTATAGAATAATGGGAAAACTTTCGCTAACTCTTCTACGAAAGGAGCTACTAAAATAACCGCTAAAGCTCCGGGAAAAAACGGGTAAAAGTTCGAAAAAAACAAAGCAAACGGAATACTCACTAGGATTCCAGAGGAGAAAAAGAAAATTAATTCTCTAAGACTGGGTTTATGAAGTGGTATGACACATTGCTGTTGCGGTTTATCTTCCATTGGAAAATGAGCTTCCTACAAAATAGTGAACTAAACACTTCCTTATCAGCGTTTTTGCTGTCTCTCAGAAGCCGGCAGTTATGGGGCTTTTGGGTTTCATTATCTCCCTAAGAACCACTGTTGCATAGGATCCTCTAAGTAACATGAAGCTTAACCCAGCTTGACAGTCTTTGCCGACTGCATTTGCCGAAACATTTTGGAGCTTGAAGTCTCTGATTGGAGTGACCGCCGTTCGCAAGCCGCCTTTACCGCCAATCCTCGATAATGCGTTAATTCGCAAGTTCTCGAACTTGATTTCTTCTTTCTCAAGAACCTCCTTTTCTATCTGCTCCATGACTCCTTGAGAGAGCTTCTGCCTTGCTCCAATAATAGGTAAAGCAATTCGCAGTTTTCCAGCCTTAATTTGTTCATTGACGCTAGCAAGAGTTTCTGCTGTTACATTTTTTGCTAGGATAGTTAAGGGCAATCCAGAACGCTCAACAGGAACCACGAAATCGCCAACCTCAGCCTTGTTCAAAGAGTAACCATGCTTAATCCGCTCGCTGAGGAAACGATTAAACAGGTAAGATTGATGTGCTTGAACAAAAAGTTCTTGAAGCTTGACAGGCAACCGTTGAAAAGCGCCAATGAAATCATTTGGTTTATCCACTAAGTGATTCAGCATTAACCTTTCAAATCGGAGCTGCTTAGGAAAATTTTCCAGTGCTTGCTTGAAATTTCTCGTAGACTGAAGTTCTTGGCGTGCTTGCCTTGAGGCTGGATGCTCGTGAACGCTGGGTTTAGCAAGAAAAAGCATTGCTGCCTCCTCAAAATCGCCTCTGACAAGAGTTTTTCCAACCAAATGCGTTATGGGGCGGGTAGTACCGAAGCGTTGGTGTCCAAAAAAGTTTGGAATGCCACCTAAAGCTTCCAGCTCCTCAAGGGTCTGAGAAATTTTTGTTTTTACGGTTGATTCCTTGTGTTTTATGGCTTTGATTTTTATCGTGAAGTAGTTGCCACGCAAGTAAAATAATGAAAGAGCCTCGCGAAGATAGCCTACAGGGTAGATTTGGATTTCTTTAACATTAACTTTTGAAGCATCCTCAATTAAGCAATCTTCAATCGTCAAGTGCTGAGCTGTTATGGCTTTTGCGTCTTTAATGCCTGCAATCTGGATGCGCCTCTGGTTAATGGCGAGTTGTTTAGCAACGTTTTTGACGGCTATGAACGTGTCCCAGTTGCGCTTCACTAAAACGCACAGCAAATATCTTTGCTTTTGAAGCGTAGAGCCTAAAACACTACTTGCCAAAACCCCGTTCACGGATGCTTTTGAGTTGTCAACCAGAACTTCTTCCACCACAAAGTCGTCAACTGCTTCACGGATGACGCCTCCGGTGCCTAAGCTTTTGCTGGCGTAAACTTCGATGCCTAGCTGCTTATCGATCGCCGACACAGGCAAAACACTCGCTAGAATAATTTGAGCTTACCAGTTAACCTATCAACCATTCCCGCTGGGGCAGGACCAATTCCCAAGCATGTCACTGTCCCTTCAGGAATCTGCGTTAAACCTCGATCAACAATCAATGCATGGGGCAAACCTAACTGGTTTGCGTCATCTTCCAATTCATGAAGCTCCTTTTCACTTGGAACCTTAACAGCGATTTTCCGTTGCCCCTCATAGAGCCAAGCTTCCCACCACTTCTTACGATGCACAAAAGCATCTTGAGCAGCTGAAACCGCAGCGTGCCCAGCTTGCGCCGCAATTTTGCCTTTACCCATCTTCAAATCGGTGCGGAACACGAGGACTTGCTTGTATTCAAATTCGCCCATTCTCTTCTATCCCGCTTCTATGTTTGGCATCCAAGATTTTAAGGCTTTGCAGACAAGTAAAGCATAACAAAGTATGCCATAGCTGCCAGCATTGAAGGTTTCCCTAAAATCTTGAGCATGAGCTTTCCTTGAAAGTCGATTTCATCCACATTGCTTAATGCTTTATCAACACCCAGCTTTCCGCAGAGCCGTAGCATTTCATCCACTTTATTGTCTGACAGAGAGTCAAGAAACCGTCTAAGCCTAAGCATAACATTAAAATCAAAACTTAACAAGTCAGAACAGCGCTTCTGATAAACTTGTAAAGCGTTAGAGGAAACGTCACCTTGCTGTGTGGCTTCGCTAGAAGTTTCTGCTGCGATTTTGGCGCATGTTAACCCGAAAATTACTCCGCCGCCAGTGGTTGGTTTAACCTGTGAAGCGCAGTCGCCTACAGCAAGAAACCCGTTTTCATAAGTTCTATCGATTGGACCGCCCAAAGATATGGCGTGATAGCTGATTTGGGTTATTTCGGCTTTGCCGAGCTGTTTAGATGCAACTGGATGCTTAGACATGAGTTGATGCAGGAGTTCATGGGGGTTTCCTTTGTTTGTTGCCAATCCAATTTTTGCCGTTCCATTAAGTCTTGGAATAAGCCATCCGTAAAAGCCAGGTGCATAATTCTTGCCTAAGTAAACTTCAACTGCGTCATGCACAATGTCATGTACGTTTTCGACTTCAGCTTCAACCGCATAAACCAGCCCTTTTGGCCTGAGCGTTGTTAAACCTGTTTGCTTCAAAAGCCTGGAAGAAATGCCTTCCGCATCCAAGGTAATTTTAGAATAAGCTTTTTCTTCTTTTACACCGTTTCTTAGGATATTTACGCCTTTGACATAGCCATCCGATATAATCAGGGATTGGACACGGGCATTTAAGACGATGCATGCACCAACCGCTTCTGCTTGCCCAGCCAAGTACTTGTCGAAACGTGTCCTGTTCAGAGTGGCAGTCACTGGACGGGAAAGGTGAATTGAAAACTTGGTGCCAGCAGGCGAATAAAAGTTGGCGGTACAAAAAGTGTTTTCTACAATACCGTTTGGAAGTGGATACAAACCCATGTTGCTCAAACTTCGAATGCTCAGGTGACCAGCACAATGCGAAGGTAACCCAATTTCAGGGTGCTCTTCAAAAACTGTGACTTTAACGCCTAATTTAGCTAAGTTTAATGCGGCATACGAACCAACTGGTCCGCCTCCAATAATTATTGCATCTGAAGTATTGCCTGTTGGTTGAACTATGTGCGTCATCGTCATTATGTTAATGGACTAGTTCAATTCGGCGTTTTCCACGCGCCATTGAAGAAGTGCGGATTTTACCGCTTACTTCCAGCTTTAGCAGTAAATCATTGAAGTCTTTGTAGCCCAAATCGTCAAACTCACCTTTTAACTGTGCAAAGAGTTCATCATCAGTCAAGTCGCCCTTTTTAGTGAGAACTTCCAACATAAAGAAGTAAGCTGGTCGCGTTTTCCACGTTTTTACCTGAGGCATATAATTTCCTTCTAAGCAACTGGTGTTGCTGGCTTTTGTACTTGTCGGACTTGCTGCATAAAGCTCTTGTACCACTTCTCCATGTCAGGCGTTACTGATGGACCCATTTCTTTCAGCGCATCCAAGAAATCTTTCATGGTTACTTCTTGGGAGTTTACGTCCCTTCTTAATGCATGCATTGCGGCTTCTCTGCACAAGGATTCAATGTCAGCGCCGCCATAGTACTTAGTCATAATTGTCAACTGGTTTAAATCAACATCTTTGCTGATAGGCATGCCTTTCGTGTAGATTTTTAATATTTGCAAGCGACCCTTATCATCTGGTTCAGGCACATAAATTAATCTGTCAAACCTTCCCGGGCGCAGAACGGCGGAATCAACCATGTCAGGACGGTTGGTGGCGGCGATAATTACTATGTCTTGTAATGATACTATGCCATCCATTTCTGTTAGAAGTTGGCTTATGACTCGTTCTGAAACGCCGCTGTCAGACATACCCATACCACGTCTAGGTGTAATCGAGTCGATTTCATCTAAGAATACCACTGTAGGCGCTGCCATACGGGCTTTACGGAATATTTCACGTATGGCTTTTTCTGATTCTCCAACCCATTTGGAGAAGACTTCAGGCCCTTTAATTGATATGAAGTTGGCTTCACTTTCTGTCGCGACCGCTCGGGCTAATAATGTTTTGCCGCAGCCTGGTGGACCATAAAGAAGTATGCCTTTTGGTGGTCTGATTCCAAGCTTGGTGAACACTTCTGGGGTCTTCAATGGCCACTCCACAGCTTCTATGAGGTGCTGTTTGACGTTTTCAAGTCCGCCTACATCGTCCCAATGGACAGTGGGAACTTCAATGTACACCTCTCGCATGGCTGTTGGTGTAATTTCTTTGTATGCGTTGTCAAAATCGCTCATCTGTACTTCCATTTTTTCAAGCACGGCTGGTGGAATGCGTTCTTCTTCAAGGTTAATCTGTGGTAGGTATCTGCGTAACGCTTTCATAGCTGTTTCTCTGCCTAGTGCGGATAAGTCGGCTCCTGTGTAACCGTGTGTCATTTCAGCGAGGCGGTCAAGGTTTACTCCTTCGCCTTTTTCTCCCTCTTTGAAAGGGACCAATGGCATTCCTCTTGTGTGTATTTGGAGGACTTCGTATCTTCCCTTCTTATCTGGTACGCCGATTTCTATTTCTCGGTCGAATCTTCCCGGTCTGCGCAGTGCAGGGTCAAGTGCGCCTGGACGGTTGGTTGCGCCGATAACTATAACGTTTCCTCTTCCGCTTAGACCATCCATTAACGCGAGGAGTTGTGCAACGACGCGCCTTTCAACTTCGCCTGTAACTTCCTCCCGTTTAGGTGCTATGGCATCAAGCTCATCGACGAATATTATGCTCGGAGCGTTCTGCTGAGCTTGTTGGAAAATCTCTCGCAAACGCGCTTCAGATTCGCCGTAGAATTTGCTCATGATTTCTGGACCGTTAATGGAGTAGAAGTTGGCTTCTGACTCGTTAGCGACTGCTCGGGCTAATAGTGTTTTGCCGCAGCCTGGTGGACCGTGAAGCAGTACACCTTTTGGCGGTTCTATTCCTAAGCGTTGGAAGAGTTCAGGGTGGCGGAGTGGCAGTTCGACCATTTCGCGGACACGTTGAATTTCTTCATGTAAGCCGCCGATGTCTTCATATGTGGTTCTAGGTAAGCCCTTTCCTTCAGGTGCTGGCTCGTTTAGAATGGTCAAACGTGTTTCGGCTGTTACTTTTATTATGCCGTGGGGCCGAGTTTTTGAGACAGTAAATGGAATAGCATGTCCCAGCATCATTACTAAGGTTGTGTCGCCTTCCACGAGGGTGCGTTCCATAAGGCGGTTTTTAACAAAATTAGTGAAGTCTTCATCAACGTTTAGCCGCATGTCAACTGGAGCGAGTGTTATGCTTAGAGCTGTTTTGACTTTTGCTGGCTTCACAACAACATATTCGTTTATAGCTACCCCAGAGTTTTTGCGTGTAAAGCCGTCGATACGAATGATATCACGGTTTTGATCTTCACTGTAGGCTGGCCAAGCTATGGCTGACGTTGTGCGTTTGTTTATAATCTCTATTACGTCTCCAGCGCTTATGCCTAGTTTTTGCATTGTTCTCTGGTCTATGCGGGCGATTCCTCTGCCCACATCTCTTTGCCTTGCGTCTCCGACACGTAATTGAACTTCGCTCAAACAGAATCCTCCAAATAATCTG
>JBEKNP010000043.1:0-24678 GCA_049522695.1 Bathyarchaeia archaeon
GTCTTGGCAAGCTTTCTGAAGGCTCCCCTAATGTCAGGAGATAGCCTCACAACATCACCAAACAAACAATTATGCATGCACTAAGAATAAGAGTGTAACGTTAGCAAGTTGACTTTACACTATTTCGCCCAATTAATATGTTCTCAATAACGCACGGCGCGCTTTTACGCAAGACGATAACTTCCTCTTCCAACAAATTCAAGATATCCCTTGTCTCGCAAAAATTGTAATTGCTGACGAATTTTGTCTTTGACGTGGTGGTTATCAGGATGTTTTTGGCTTAAAGAGTTTTCAAATTTGTACACTTCGTCCAGTGAAAATTCTTTGTGTCCTATTTTTTCAATTCACAGCATTACATCTAAAAGCCAACCTTTTGCCCTTAAATCTTTTTTCTCGCGCAGGAAAAGCGTCTTTTTCCACTCCGCTAGAACTTTTTCTTTCAATTCAATGGTTTTATTTTTTATTATAAATATTTTACCCGTTTTTGGAATATTTTGCAGAAGAATGTTGCAACCGACCCAACCTGAACGCAGTGCAGTTTGAGATAATGTTTTTCTTTTTTCGATTATATCTTCGCGTGCGCTTCTTCTGAGGATAGGCCAGTCTTAGCGTAGATTGAAAATGGAGTTTCTTCTTCAGATGGTTTTTTTGGCTGCTCGGATTTCACTAACAAGCCTTCTGTTGTTCTAGCAGAATAGATTTCTATTAACTGAATAGACAAACTTCGGTAGCTCCGCTACTCTTTAATGGTTTCGCGCGGCTGGCTTGTTCGTGCGTAAAGTGGTATATTCGATAGAGTCCTTCATGTAGGATATGAATTTATATAATTCGTGTGAACTACATGTAGGATAGCATGATTTGACACTCTTGAACGAGGGAAATGCTTGAACGGCGTAACCGAAACTACTCATGCAAAAGCGTTAACCCGAGGGCGGGTTAGCCGAGGGGCCTCGCTAGCTGAGCCCAAATCCCCAGTTTATGTGCGTTACCAAGATCACTGTGCTTTACCACCGAGGAGATAGCATGTGCTGAGTGGTGGGGAATGGCTGGACTTACACAACAACCTTCGCCTGAAGACGCATTATTTGGCAAAGAAGCCGGTCCTAATAGCGGTAAGTCGGAACGAGAAGATTGTTCCGCCGGCGCCAGCCCCCTATGCCCACAATGCGGATCAGCCAAGATCTGGCGTGATGCTTTACGTTATTCAGTTTATGGAGATAAAATTCAAAGATGGCTCTGCCGAGACTGTGGCGTCCGATTCTCCGACCCAAAAGACGTCAAAAATGCCTGGAGTACCCAAGAAAAGATAGCAAGAATTTCATCATCCAATGAAATAAAAGCTAGTGACGGCTTAGTTTCTACTAGCCAAATATGCGTCACGGAGACGAAAAACTTGGTTGCAGAACAACAGAAGACTGAAGTTCTGCGGAGAAACGAAGCAGAAGCCAAAGGATCAATCGTTGGATTCAGTTTCTGGCTGCTAAAACAAGGATATTCCAAAGCCACCATACAAGGACGAGTAAAACTGTTAAATCGCCTAATGCGTCTCGGAGCAGATTTTAACAACGAAGACTCGATAAAAGAAATAATATCAAAACAAACTTGGGCTGTAAGCAGAAAAGTGAATGCTGTCGACGCCTACGACAGCCTTCTGAAGATGCAAGGAAAAACCTGGACACCGCCAATCTACCGACGCGTAAGAAAACTACCTTTCATCCCAACTGAAGCCGAAATAGACCAACTCATCGCAGGATGCAGCAAGAGAATTGCGACCTACCTCCAACTGCTCAAAGAAACAGGCATGCGATGCGGCGAAGCCTGCGAACTGCTAAAATGGACAGACATCGACTTAGAACAACGTTCAATAAGAATCACGCCTGAAAAAGGAAGCAACCCAAGAATTCTGCCATTATCAGTCAAGCTATTAGATATGTTAACTGAAATGCCCAAAAATACCCCGACGGTCTTCAGCGTAAATGCAGATATGATGAGGCACAACTTTGAGCACCAACGCAAACGAATAAGTGCAAAACTCAAAAACTCAAGAATAAATCAGATCACGTTCCATACTTTCCGCCACTGGAAAGCTACAATGGAATACCGCAAAACCAGAGATCTCCTCCACGTGAAAGAGATCCTCGGCCACAAATCCCTCAACAACACCATGCTATATACGCAGCTCATAAGCTTCAAAGACGATGACTTCACAGCAACAGTTGCTCACTCAGAAGAAGAGGCCTGCAAGCTAATAGAAGCAGGATTCGAGTACGTCTGCGACTTCGGCCAAAATAAACTCTTCAGGAAACGAAAATGATGAATCCTTACAAAAATATTTGTAATAGTCTGGGGTTTGTTGTTGGCGATGTTGAAGTGGACCGGGGGGGATTTGAACCCCCGACCTCTTGAGTGCAAGTCAAGCGTTCATACCAGCTGAACTACCGGCCCTAGCTTTCCAATTGATTAACCATTCAATGATATTTAGCTTTTGTTCGCACAAAAACAGGGCTATCGCAGAAAAATAATTAAAAATATAAAAAAAAATAATGATTAAACTTCGACTTAATGGGTTAAGCGGTTAGCTTAATATCGTCTTGGCCTTGCTGGTCTTTTCTTAGCAAAGCATTCTCGGCAGTAAACTGGCCTGGTTGGGTCTGGTTTGAATGGGACTTCACATTCTTTTCCGCATTCTGCGCAAGTTGCTTTATGCATTTCTTTTTCGGACACTACTTTCAACTCCTCATATCTGTTTATGGTGCAAAAACTGCTTTTTGCACGACGCATCTATGCAACGCATTGACGCATATAAAATTTATCGTTAAAAAAACAGTCGCAAACTTCATTATTAAAACGCCTGCTTTAGCATGGATTTATCAAAAAATAAACCTACAATTGTTTTAAAAAAGTTATATGCTAAGAGCACAGTTAAGTCATTAGCTTTGGAGGCTTAAGGTTTGGAGTTTAAAACAGTTAAAATTGACCCGCCGAAAGACTGCAACATTATCTTAGGCATGGCTCACTTCATAAAAACCGCTGAAGACCTGTACGAAGCCATGGTTAATTCCGTACCTGACATTAAATTTGGCCTAGGTTTCTGCGAGAGTTCTGGTCCTTGCTTAGTTAGGCATGAAGGAAACGACGATGAATTGCGCCGACTGGCAGCCGAGAAAGCCTTTGAAATTGCTTGCGGGCATAGTTTTCTCATTTATATAAAAAATGCTTATCCATTAAACGTTCTTGACAAAATCAGGAAGGTGCCTGAAGTATGCACCGTTTACGCTGCCACCGCTAACCCGCTAGAAGTAATTATTGCCGAAACCGCTCAAGGAAGAGGCATTATTGGCGTTGTTGACGGCTTAAAAAGTAACGGCATAGAAACCGATGCTGACATTAAGGAGCGGAGGCAGTTCCTGCGGAAAATCGGCTACAAACTAGGCTAACTGCGATTATTCTTCTGAAGCTATTATGGTCTTCAACAGGGTGTCGTCGATGTTTCCGCCAGTTACAACTATAGCCACAGTTTGCTTAGTAAATGAGTCGTTGTTTTCCAAGAGCATTGCAACGCCTGCTACGCCGGAACCTTCCACCACTTGCTTTTCATTTTTCCAAAGCAGATAAACCGCATGTCTAATCGACTCTTCTCTAACCAGCATTACCTCATCAACATATTGCTGTGCTATCGTAAATGTGATGGAGCCTTTCTCAATGCCTCCAGATAAGCCTTCAGCAATTGTGTTCGGTTCATGTCTGTGTGGAGGAACGATTTTGCCAGCCTTCAAAGACTCATACATGATGGGAACAGCTGCGGACTGTACGCCGATAACTTGCACGTTGGGTCTTTGGCTTTTAATGGCTACGCTTATGCCTGCAATCAAGCCTCCTCCCCAACAGGCACAACGACGACGTCAACGTTTGGAAGTTCCTTGAGGATTTCTAACCCGATGGTTCCGTGCCCAGCCACGATTAGCTCGTTATTGTAAGGGGAACTGTAGAGCCGCCCTTCTTGTGCTGCAATTTCTTTAGCTTTCCTTTCAGCCTCAGAGTAAGTCTCACCAAACAACAACAGGTCGACACCATACTGTTTTATGCCCTCCGTCTTAATTTTCGGCGTGTTAACAGGCACAATGATTTGGGCTGAGAAACCCAGCTTTTGCGCGCCGTAAGCTACTGCTTGACCATGATTGCCAGCCGAAGCCGTCACCGCCCCCTTGGCTTTATCTTCAGGCGAGAGGTTGAGTAGTTTGTTGATTACTCCGCGAATTTTGAAGGAGTGCGTTACCTGCTGGTTTTCAAGTTTCAAAAAGACCCCGTTGTTGCACAGCTCGCTTAGAAACTTTGAGCGCGCCAGCGGAGTTGGAACAGCGTATGGTTTTATGGTTTTTTGTGCTTGTTGTACATCTTGAAGTGTGACCATCTTTTTCATCGCCTAAAAAACTGTTAGCTTACCTGTTAAGTACCATAAACTATTTTTTAATTTGCCCCCGACCCTTATGATGTCTTTGTCGGTCACTTAGTTTACCAAAAATAGTAAGTTGTTCTGCCATTTGTGGGCTTCGGCAAGTTAATGGTACTATTCGCTCAGGGGACGATTTGATAGTTTTCTTTTCCGTTCCTGTTTAGCTTTGGAATGGTTATGGTGAATTTGGCTCCTTTGCCTGGTTCACCGTTCTCTTCAATTTTCCAGCCATAAATTTCCATCATTTTCCCAATCAGGAATAGTCCGTAGCCTGTGCTGCCCCCTGTGCTAAACCCTTCAGAAAAGAGCTTAGATTTGTTCTCAGCGGATATTCCTACTCCGTTATCCTCGTAAATCAACCGTAACTCACTTGAATTAGCCGATTGATAGTGTACTCGGATGATTGTAGTTTTTTTGCCGTACTTTCTTGTGTTATCCATAAAGTTGTATAAGAGTTGCCTAACAAACGAGTCCGCCAACACAGTTAATCCATGACAATCATTAACCACTTTAATGTTTAAGCCAGAAAAAAGAGCAACTGCCTCGTTGATTGCGTTCTCCAACGCAACATAAGATAGCTCTTCAACACCCAACTGCTCATACATTTTAGCAAAATTAAAAATCTTCATCGAATCTTTAACAGCTTGTTCCATCTTGCTCAAACCATCAACAATATCAGTCTGGTCCGCATGTTTTTTCTTTAGCAAATATGCATAACCAGTAATCGCTGAAAGCTTGTTTCGAACGTCGTGTCTCGTTAAGCTGCCTACAACACCCAATTTTTCATTAACCAACACCAACTGATTCATAACCTCGTTTAATGTTTCTTCAGCTTTCTTGCGTTCAGTGACATCTTGAATGGTTGTTCTGAGAAAGCTCTCTTTTCCAATTTGAAATTTTGACACATTCAAAATAACGTCAACGCAGGTGCCATCTTTTTGTTTTAAGCGTGTGGAGAAATCAGACACAACACCCTTTTGTTTGAGGATTTCAAACAACGTTTCTCGATCTTGAGGGTTTTCATATAAATGAACTACAGAGGTCTTTTTCAGCTCTTGTAAAGAACAGCCTATGAATGTTTGCATAGAAACGTTCGCGTCAAATATGATTCCATCTAAAGCTGTTATTGCAACAGGAAGAGGAGCTTGCTCAAAGAGCGACCGGAAACGTTCTTCACTCTCTTGTAATTCCCTCTTTGCTTTTTCGCGTTCAGTAATATCAGTCACTATTCCAAGTATAGCCCTCTCTCCGTTGTATTTTGTCAATTTCGTATTGATTATTGCCTCGATCCTTTGACCATCTTTATTGATGAGCGAGTACTCGTACGCTGGTACATCTTCGCCTCTCATGTGCATAGCAAAAGACGATTTCAACAGCTCAACGCTTTCGGGTGCAATGATAGAAAGAAAGTTGAAGGTAGGAGAATAGAACTCTTCTTCAGTATAGCCAATAATGTCTTCGCATTTCTTGTTAGCATAAACCACTTTACCCTTTTGGTTTATGAAGATCATGTTAGGCGATTCTTCTGCGAGATTCCTAAATTCCTCTTCACTCTCTTTAAAGGAATCCTCGGTTTTTTTGCGCTCAGTGATATCTTCAAATATAGCTGCAAAATAGTCTTTTTTTGGACAATAAACTGAAATAGATAACCAAAGACTTAGAGGTTTAAAGAAAATTTCGAACTTCTCTTTTTGACCCGTGTGAGCGACTTTTCCGTAAATTTCAAAAAGTTCAGGATTAGCTTCTTTAATTCCAGGAATTGCCTCGGTCACTTTCTTTCCAACAACTAAGTGTCTTTTTAGACCTGTAATTCTTTCAAATGCATCATTAATCTGCAGATAAACAAAGTCAACAGGCTTTTCAGTCTCGTCGAATATCATTTTGCAATATGCAAAGCCATCCATCATATTATTAAAAAGAGAACTATATTCTTCCTCACTTTTCTTTAATGCATCTTCGGCTATCTTGCGTTCAGTAATGTCTCTTAACACCGTTTGATAACCAACGACTTTGCCGTTTAGCCAGATGGGGTTGCTATTGTACTCTGCATTTCTCTTTCCCTTGGGCGTTAGTATTTCGATTTCGCCTTGAGCAGGGTTTCCGGCAGCGATGTTTTTGAGCCCTGCGAGCATTTTTTGATTGTATTCTATTGGAACAAGCTTGAATATGCTGTTTCCCACAAGTTCATTTTCTTTAAAGCCATGTTGCATGATAGCCTTATTTACTGAAGTTATTTTTCCAGCTAAATCAACCGTTACGACGACGTCTGGTGCGTTTTCGAAAAGGTTCTTGTACTTCTCCTCAGATTCTATTAATGATTGTTCAGCTGTCTTGTGTTCAGAAAGGTCGCGGATGGCGCAAACCCTTCCAAGATGCCCCTTATAATACATATTCTTAGCGCGGATTTCGACAGGCAAAACTGAACCATCCTTTTTAACCAATAAGCATTCGTAAGGACCTTCAGCGCCAGATTTGATGCTTTTCTGAACAAAATCGCGCGATTCTGGAGCCAACAAATCAATCACTTTGAGTCCAAGGAGCTCAGAGTGACTGTATCCCAGCATTTTTTCCAGTTGGTTGTTGGCATCTACGATTTTTCCTTCTTCACTAAACCCAATTCCTTCAAAAGTTGCACCTGACAACAAAGAAAAGCGTTCCTCGCTCTGTTGAAGTAACCTTTGGGTTCTTGAGTGTTCTACCGCTTGAGTTACGCTCGATGCGAGTTCAGTATAAACGGTTTCTGGGTCGCCGTTCTTGTTTATATAGCGGTTAGCACCCAGGTTCAATGCACTAATGGCTACTTCTTCTCTGCCTTTTCCCGTAAATAAGATAAATGGAATTTGATTATTTTGCTCTCTGAGTTCTTTTAGAAAGTCTAATCCGTTTTTCTGGGGCATTTCATAATCAGAAACTACAACATCATATTGTCCAGTTGATAGTTTCTTGAAGGCTTCAGCAACACAGCATGCATCTTCAATCTCAAAGCTGCCCATGTCCATTAAAATCTGCTTGGAAATTTCAAGAATGGACGGGTCGTCGTCAACATGCAAAACTCGAATGGCACTTTTTATATTTGCAGCAGTTAAATCAGGTACTTCTACAACTATTCTATTCTGGTTGAGGGTTTGTATTATCCATGCCCCACATCCAAATAGTTAAAGAGTTGATTATTAGTCACTTATGAATTTACAATACTGAGTATAGCCTACCACAACTAGAAAAAGAATTGAAATCGCGCGCTAATAAATCAATTTTTTTTCGAAAGTCTTTTAAGTAAATTGATTACAAATAGGTTTCTATTGGGTGAAAGCATTTACAGCTTTTGCTCAATAAGAATAAAAATTGAAGGAAAAGAAAATTGTCTAATTTCGATGTGAATATGCTGAAAATTCGAGGAAACAAAAAATCCATACTTTTCGCAATTGCTTTATCGGTATTATTAGCTTCTAGTGCCTTCGCAGTTATGCCGTTAACTAAAGCAAGAGACTTTACTCAGACTATTCCAACTTATGCGTATCTGCAGGCTGAACCTTCATCCGTTGCTACTGGTCAAACGATTTTCCTGGCAATGTGGGTTGACTTACCTCCGCCAACAGCCAATGGCGAAGCTGGCGATCGATGGGCGAACATGACAATCACGGTTACACTGCCTAGTGGATCCACTGTAACCCTAGGACCCTACACTTCAGATGCCGCGGGTGGTGCTGCCGCTACATACATTCCTACTGCAACAGGCAACTATACTATGGTCATGCACTTCCCTGGGGAAACGATAACAGGTAACGCTGGAAACCCCAATTACCCCGTTTCTGCAGCCTTTGACGCAGGAGCAATCGGCGATGTCTTTGGCCCCTCCACTAGCGCAGAAGAGTGTTTCCAAGTAGGCACGACACCTGCGACCACTATTCCACAGAATCCGCTTCCAACAGGCTACTGGCAGAACCCCGTAGAAGGGTTTAATAACAACTGGTATACGATTGACGGAAACTGGCTGGGAACGGCAGCGGTTGAATTCGCAAATACTGGAAACTACGCTTTTACCGGAAACTACAATCCATACACCACAGCGCCGTTAACTGGACACATAGTCTGGACAATGCCTGAAGTTCCGGGAGCTCCAGGGGGGCAAATGGGCGGCGAATTCGGCGGCAGTGAACAAGCCAACTATTACACAGGATTCCAGTACCAACCTAAGTTTTCACCAATAGTCCTAAACGGAGTGCTTTACTACGAAGCATACCCCGGTGAGTCATATGGAACTGCACAAGGCTGGGTCGCCAAAGACCTGCGCACGGGACAGACGCTGTGGACCAAGAACTATCTTAACTTCTTTGGGAACGGTTCAAATGACATTCTTGCATATGGCCAAATATATGTGTATAAGACGCAGAACTCATACGGAGGAGACACATACTTGTGGGCAACTAGGACGGACGCGAATGGTGTAGGCTATCTTGATTTATTTGACGCAGCGACAGGAAACTACATACTGAGCGTTAAAGGCGCTGCGGGCGCTGGAGGTTTTGGTACTCCGACGTTTGAGGGTGCAGATGGCAGCTTGCTACAGTACTACCTCAACACAACTTATACTGCAACGGGTGAAGAGCAGTCGCTGACATTTTGGAACTCAAGTGTATGCCTGAATCCCACAGGCTCTCAATTCTGGGGACCCACTCAAAACACGGTACTTCCCTATTCCCAAGGAATAGTTTGGTCAGTGCCATTGCCTCTCAACTATAATGGCAATCCCTTCCCACCTTTCGTCGGCTATGTACTGAATGATGTAGGCACAGGTGTATACGATCCCGTGAATAATGTACTTGTGATAGGAGCTGGCGCTGGAGATTTCTCTTTCTTCGATTGGAATACCGGCTGGATAGTTGAAGCAGGCTACAACCTAGCAACAGGGAAGCAACTATGGATACAGAATGATACCGATCCACCATTCACTACCGCATTCATGTGTCCTGGAGCCGCAAGCGGAGTCTACGCTGTATATAACAAACAGACACTGACATGGAATGGCTACAGCACCCTCACAGGAAAACAAGTATGGGGTCCAACTACACCCTACACTAATCCTTTGGGTTACTATGACCAGAGTAGCGCAGTCTGCGCATATGGTTGCCTCTACACATGGACATTCGGTGGATACGTCTACTGCTACAACATGACGACCGGTAAACTTGTTTGGAGCTGGAACGATGGAAGTGCCGGAGAAAACACACCCTACGGTGTAAATCCTCTCTGGATCATTGGCAACTACGAGGCCAGTATTGCTGACGGGGTATTTTACGTGGAGACAGGACACGACTATGGTCCACCATTATTCAACGGAGCTCAGCTTTACGCTATAAACGCAACTACCGGACAGTTGATCTGGAAAATACTGAACTTTGACAGTGGCTCTTGTCCCGCCGTTGTAGACGGGTACTTGCTCGCGTTCAACGCCTACGACAACCAGATATACTGCTACGGCAAAGGCCAAACTGCGACCACTGTGACAACTTCACCTGGCATAAATAGCAACACAAAGGTACTGATATCTGGCACCGTTACCGATCAATCTCCAGGCCAAACTTGCCTTGGCATACCCGCCGCAGGCACACCAGCTATAGCTGACGCGTACATGAGTCATTGGATGGAGTACCTCTACGAGCAATCGCCAGAACCTATGAATGCAACAGGCGTTCCAGTGACGTTGACGGAAATTGACCCGAACAACAACACCTATACTATCGGTGTAACCACAAGTGACATAACAGGACATTACTCATACACCTTCACTCCCACCGTACCCGGAGCATACAAAATCATTGCAACATTCGGCGGATCAAACTCGTATTTCAGCTCAACAGCAGAAACTACCATGCTATACAATTCACCTACTGCAGCCACTGCAACGCCAACAGCTACACCAACATCTGTTGCTGACCTGTACTTTGTTCCGATGAGCATTGCCATAATCATCGTAATAATCATCGGCTTTGCTTTACTAGCAGTCTTAGCGCTCAGAAAGCGACCATAAAACTCGAAACCAAAAAATCCATTTTCCCTTTTTTAGTCTTTAGAAAACAACAGAGAAAAGAATAAGGGCTGAGAAGGCTCTGGTAGAATTCATGATGTTAGCAATCTTGATAGTGCATTTGCATTTGCCTTATTTTCTTTTAAGTTTCCAGAGCCTCTGCAACCCTAAATGCTCTAAGTGTTACTAATTCTTCATTGTTTTTTAATCTCAATTTTCTATTTTAATCGACCAAGTTTCAAGCAATAAAAAGATTACATTAGCATTTGCAGAGACTCATGCGATGGTAAACCTTATTGCGCGCAAAAACAGCTTAAACTGTTTTTGAAAACAGCAAAAACCCCTTATACTATCTACAGGGGGAACAGATTGTTTAGCTTCGAAGGTCACAATGCAACTTTGATATCTACTCTTACATAAGAGTTGAGCTTCCTTGAAACTTAAATATCGATAAATGACAATAAGTGTTTGGAAGAGGATTTGAACGGGAACAGCCGAGCGCGCACTTCTTTAAAAACCTGTCGAGGCTATTTCGGTAATTGCTCAATTTTATTTGATGATTGTGGAATATTTGTTCTACACTGGCGTTATAGTCCAATTAGAAAAATGGTACTGATGAAGTCGAATTTTACTGTATTGACGGGGTTGCTGGAACACCTACTTTATCTGTAACATATAACGGCTTTCTTGATGGAGTTACTGTTGTACCCGCAACCACAGAGTTTTCTGTAAATGGGTATACTGTGACATTCGCTGAAAGTGGTCTCCGATCTGAACCATTATGGTGGTGGGTAATTTTTAATGGCACTCAATACTTTTTAAAAACTAATACGGTAACGATTAACAACATATCGGCAACAAACTGCTCGTGGAGCATATCAACATCATTTGTCCTTGAATTGAATCAAGGCGACGAAGTTCCGTATTATGCTTCTCCCAATTCTGGAACAATTAGCATTTCGAATCCTGAATCAATAAATCCTTTTGGCCATCAATCTTTACAGCAAATTACATTCTCTCTAACGTCAACCTCACCTCCAAGCCCGTCACCAACGCCTATCATTTTAGAGTTTCCATCATGGATGATGCTTCCTACGCTTCTGATTATGATGACGATTATGACTTTTGCAATTAGAAACAAAGCATCCCTAACTCTAAGCGATAATAAAAGATAAGTTTCTAAAGAAGCGTCCGCGCAATCGAAGAGCGTTTAAGTTCTTGGGGTCATAGAGTCGAGTGGTGACAATCCGATGAAGACAAGTATTATCTTCATCGGGGGCAAGCAAAAACTATTTTAGCTTACTTAAGAATCAAACCTTAACAGCATTTCAGAACTGGTGTTTTTATGAGTTTAGAGAGAAATATGGCTCAAATCGACGCTCACAGGCAGCAACAATCAGAGGAGCAGCAGAAACTAAAAGATAGAATGGGCAAAATTAAACATAAAATCGCCGTCATAAGCGGTAAAGGCGGAGTAGGAAAAAGCACCGTAACCGTGAACCTTGCGGCGGCATTTGCAGAGAAGGACCACAAGGTCGGCGTTTTGGATGCAGATATTCATGGACCGAGCGTTCCAAGGCTTCTTGGCTTAGAAGGGCAACGTGTCAAGTATGGTCCACCGGGCGCTTTTCCTGTTGATGGACCCTTTGGTTTGAAGGTTATGTCAATTGATTTCTTTTTGCCTGAGGAAGCTCCGACGATTTGGCGCGGTCCCTTAAAGATGAGGGCAATAAGGCAGTTTTTGTCTGATATTGTTTGGGGCGAGCTTGATTTTCTCTTTATTGATTTGCCACCTGGAACAGGCGATGAACCACTCAGCATTGCTCAGCTTTTGCCTGACCTGGATGGCGTGGTAATTGTTACAATGCCAACTCAGTTGTCGAGCTCAGTTGTTAGAAAGGCAATTACTTTCGCTGAAAGATTAAACATGCCTATAATCGGCGTTGTGGAAAACATGAGCGGTTTTGTTTGTCCACATTGCGGAGAAAAAACTGAAATTTTCCAATCCGGCGGCGGAAAAAAGATGGCGGAAGACGCTGGCGTTCCCTTTCTTGGAAGCATTCCAATTGATCCCAAAATAGGCGTGGATTCCGATAAAGGTCATCCTTTTGTTGTTGTCGATAAGGATTCTGCTGCGGCTAAGGCTTTCATGGAAATTGTCAAGAAAGTTGAAGCTTACCTGAAAAAATAACCGCAAAACATTTTTATATTGTAAAAAGTTTGGAGAGCTTAAAACTCCCAGGTTAATTGTTGTGTGTCGTACTCTTACATTTTTGTGAGAGTAATTTCTATCGTTGAAACCATCCTTGACCTGTTTTCGCCTTCTCTTGGTGGCATCTCTGCTGTTCCGATCGCGATTTTTGTCACTTTGAGGTCTTTTAGGAAGCGGCTTCTTGTGATTTCTGCAACGTCAACAGCTGTAGTTATTGCTTGTCCCCGTGCTTTTAGGGTTATTTCTTTTTCGACACCTGAAGAGAAAGCTGTTATGATAGCCAGAACATAGCTCATTGGTGGTTTGTTTCCAACGAAGATTACATCATTTGGTTTTTCTGCCATATATATCACTCCTTTTTATATTCATGCGGTAGTAACGTTCTTTTTGTCTTTGGTAGACTGGGAACGTTACTGCATTACTACGTAAAGCTTCCTTATAAACTCAGTTCAGTAATCTGGCATGTGCGCTAGCGCTAAGGTGGATGAATAATACGCGTTTATGTCTGATAACAAATTTACAAATGTAGTTTTTCCGTAAACCCTCAAGTTTATTTCATAATATTCACGAAAAAGCGCTATAGATTTATACCTCAACCTTGAAGGGAAGAGTGTAGCCGGAGCTTTATTTCATGTCAGTGTCGCCTAGCCTCAGAGAAGTTTTAGCAAGAAGGATTGCTGGAGAAATAATTCTTTCAGGTAAACCAGGCGCTACGATGAGGAAGTGGCGGGAGCTTTTCGCTGTTTCTCAATTGACCCTTTCCGAAACGATGGGGCTGTCATCTTCAGTGATAAGTGATTATGAAAGTGGGCGACGAAAAAGTCCAGGCGCCAAATTTATCCGAAGGTTCGTGCTCTCACTCTTACTAATTGACGAGGGAAAAGGCAGTCGCTTCATCAGAGAATTCGCTAGGCTAACCAGTTCACCAAGCATGGCTGTTGTGGATTTACGTGAGTTTCCCATTCCAGTTCGGATTGAATACTTGTGCAGGGCTATTGGCGGCGAAGTAGTAGCTTGCAAGGACAAGTACGTTAAAGAAGTTAACGGTTACACGGTTATTGACAGCACGAAAGCGGTTGAAACGTATTCTGGCTCAGAGTACGCACAGCTGTTTGGGGCAACGACTGACCGAGCGCTGATTTTCACAAACGTGGAAGCAGGATGCTTGCCCATGATGATTGTGCGAGTCAGCAGTCTCAAACCTCGGATTGTCGTTTTTCACAAAACCCAACCCGATGCTGAAGCGATACGCATAGCTGAGTACGAGCAGATACCGCTCATTTACTCGACAGCACCCAACGTCGAACAACTGGTGAAGTCTCTGCGTAAGCTGTACCGTATAGCATTGCGCATAAAGCTTGGCAGGCACGTGCGACCACCACCAAAAATCAGCGCATAAAATCGAAAATAGCCTTTTTATGGTCGTGCCTCAGATAATAGTTCTCTTGCCGTTTTTCCTTTAGCCGCCCATTTCAATGAACCAAATTCGTCTTTTGGGAAAGGAAGAGGTTTTATGATAATGCCTGTTTCGTTCTCTTCTATCAACACCTTACCTTTGATTGCGTACTTTTCTCTAAGTCTCTTAGGTATTGTCACCTGACCCTTTTTAGTAACGTTGATAACTTCAACCAAATGCGTCACCAATGGTACTTAATTTGCTTTTAACTTAAATTGTTGACTGTGTGCTTGAAATATTGTGGGTATATTTATTAGATTGTGGGATTAAATATGATGGTGGGAAAAAAATGGGCGAAACCACCATTACCGTTAAAATTGACGAAAAAGGCAGAATCATAATTCCCAGACGCATAAGAAAAGCAGCTCAGCTTAAGGAGGGCAGCTATATCAACGTTAGATCAAAAGGAAAAACCATCATTATTGAACCAATTGAACCTGTTGCTGACAAATATTTTGGCGCATTTAAAGTGACCAAGTCCACTGAAGATCTAGATGAATTTGCAGTAGAGGTCAAAAAGGAATGGCGGCAGAAGAAAAGCGGTACATAGATGTCGATATTTTCGTATATTGGCTGACTGCTGATCCAAAATTTGGTGAAATAGCCCACCAATGGATCAAAAATATCGAGGGCTCTCCTCGCGGAGAATATGTAACTTCTAGCTTATGCCTCTACGAAACACTTGTAATTGTCGCTGGGTTAACTGGCAAAAACTTGAAAGATAAAGCCTTCACAGAAGAAGTCATTAAAGCTATAACAGGAATTAAAGGTTTGATAATTGAACCGCTTAATCCTGACGATTTTGTCAGAGCCGTAGACATAATGAAGGACTATAAGCTTGACTACGAGGACTCTATACAATTAGCTGTAGCCATAAGAACAGGGGCACAAGAAATAATCTCAAATGACACAGACTTCAAGACAATACCAATAAAAAGAATCTTCTGAAAAATCAGGGTTATTTGTGGTTGTTTTTGTTGTTGTAGTCTGTTGTTAGTACGTTCATGGCGCTAAGCACAGCTTCCATACTGGCTTTGACTATGTCTTCGCGTACTCCCATGGCTGTCACTGCTCGGTCGCCTTTGCGCATTCGAACAACCACTTCAACCATCGCATCTGTGCCGCCAGTGATAGCTTTAACCATGTACTGCTCAAGCGTGATAGGTTCGACTTCGGCTATGGCGTTTTTGACCGCGTTTATGGCTGCGTCAACTGGGCCTACGCCTACTGCCGCGCCCCACACTTCCCTGCCATTTAACGTTAAACGTACTGATGCGGTTGCCGTTACTTTTTCACCGCCAACAAATATCATTTCTTCAAGCCGTATTGGTTTGGCTTTGCTTAAACCCATAACGTTCTCAGCTATCGCCAGCACATCGGCATCCATGACTGCTTTGCCTTTGTCCCCTAGCTCTTTGATACGATGGAAAATGTCTCTAAATTGATCCTCTGTAGGCTTAAGACCCATACTTTCTAAATCTGCTCGTATAGCATGGGAACCTGAATGTTTACCTGCTGATATGCGGCGTTTGGAACCCACCAGTTCAGGAGCAATCGGTTCATAAGTTGATGGGTTAGACAGCATGCCCTGAGTGTGTATTCCTGATTCATGGGTGAAAGCGTTTTCTCCGACAATTGCCTTGTTCGGTTGCACATGAACGCCAGTCAGTCTGGAGACCAGCTGGGATGTGCTGTAAAGTAGTTCAGTTTTAATGTTTACATCTAACTTATAGAGTGATTTTAAAGTAACAACTATTTCTTCTAATGAAGCGTTTCCTGCGCGCTCACCAAGCCCGTTAATGGTCGCATGCACTTCTTCAGCGCCAGCGCCCAAAGCGGCGACGGAGTTGGCTACGGCCATGCCGAAATCGTTATGGCAGTGCACGCCTATTGGAACCTTTATGTTATTTTTTAATTTTGAGAAGAACTCGGCTGACCGCTCAGGAGTCAAGATGCCAACAGTATCGCAGACAACAACCCTATCGGCTCCAGCATCAATAGCTTTCAGGAAAACCTTGTTAAGGTAATCAAAGTCAGACCGTGTTGCATCTTCAGCTAAAAATTCAACGATTAACCCATGAACTTTAGCATACCTCACACACTCATCTGTAGTTTGGAGGATTTGTTCACGAGTCTTGTGTAGTTTACACTCGATATGCAGATCAGATGTTGGAACAATCATGCTTATGGTCGAAGCACCACTCTTTAACACCGCGTCAATGTCGTTTCTTGTTCCTCTTGCTGCGCTGGAGACCTTAGCTTTCAAACCTTGCTTAGCGATAAGGCTGACTGCTTTCATTTCTCCTTGAGATATAGCGGCGAACCCAGCCTCGATAAAGTCTACGCCGAGTTCATCTAAGCGTTGAGCAATTCTCAATTTACTTTCAGGTACAAGTGATACTCCAGGTGTTTGTTCACCATCACGAAGGGTGGTGTCTAAAAATTTTACGCGTTCAGGAAAGTGGTTGAATAAAGTAATACCCCATTTAATCACATTCTCTTTTCAAGGCGTCACCCTTAAATATAAAATTATTGGTGTCTTAACTGAGCACAGAGGTTAATGAAATGAGAAGTGACGAGATTAAACTGGGAACTGAACGGGCACCACACAGAGCCCTGCTAAAAAGTTTAGGTTTAACAGACCAAGACATAGCTAAACCATTCATTGGCATAGCAAACAGTTACACGTCGATAGTTCCCGGGCACATTCACCTAAGAGCTATAGGCGAAGCCGTAAAAGCCGGCATTCTTGAAGCCGGCGGAACACCCTTCGAATTTAACACCATAGCCGTATGCGACGGCATAGCCATGGGTCACGAAGGCATGCGGTATTCACTTCCAAGCCGCGAATTAATCGCTGACTCAGTTGAAATCATGATGCAAGCCCACCGCCTAGACGGCATGGTGATGATTTCAAACTGCGACAAAGTCACGCCAGGCATGCTTATGGCAGCAGCACGGCTAAACATGCCCGCCATATCAGTCACAGGCGGACCAATGGAATCAGGAATACTAAACGGACAAAAAGTCGGCGTCAACAACGTCTTTGAAGCAGTCGGCAAAGTCTTCGCTGGCAAAATGACCGCGGAGGAATTGGCAATGCTGGAGAACGTGGCTTGCCCCGGCTGCGGCTCCTGCAATGGTATGTTCACAGCAAACACCATGGCATGCATGACTGAAGCATTAGGTATGTCTCTTCCTTACTGCGCTACAGCATTAGCGAATGGTGCATTGAAGCAGAGAATTGCCACAGAGACAGGCAAAAAAATCCTTGAACTAATAAAAAAAGACATCAAACCCTCAGAGATAATGACTCAGAGCGCCTTTGAAAACGCTGCCGTAGTTGACATGGCGCTTGGGGGCTCAACAAACACAGTTTTGCACCTCTCAGCCATAGCCGAGGAAGCGGGAGCTAAACTTAACCTCTCAACTTATGATGGCATCGGACGGAAAGTTCCGCATTTGTGCAACATGGTTCCAACAGGGGATTTCGATATGGAAGATTTAGGCAACGCAGGCGGTTTACCTGCGTTGATAAAGCAGCTTAAGCCATTTGTGCATTTTGATGCGTTAACAGTTACGGGTAAAACGGTTGGCGAAAACGTTGCATATGCCAAAGTAATAAACGCTGAAGTCATTCGCCCATTGGATAATCCAGTTCACAAAGAAGGAGGCATCGCTATTCTGAAAGGAAATTTGGCGCCTCACGGATCAGTCGTGAAAATGGCGGCAGTCTCGCCTAAAATGATGAAGCATCAAGGTCCAGCTAAAGTTTACGATTCGGAACACGAAGCCGAAGAAGCAATGAAGCGCCATGAAGTAGTAGCTGGCGACATTGTGGTTATTCGTTATGAAGGACCAAAAGGTGGCCCTGGAATGCCTGAAATGCTAATTCCCACAGCTACCATTGCAGGCATGGGCTTAAGCGAAAGCGTAGCCCTGATAACTGACGGCAGGTTTTCTGGTGCGACACGTGGACCATGCATAGGGCATGTTGCCCCTGAAGCTTTCGAAGGCGGACCTATTGCGGTTCTAAAAAACGGTGACAAGATAACCATTGACATTCCCAACAGAGTTCTGAAAGTTGAGCTGTCAGAGCAGGAACTTAAAGAACGGTTAGCCGCGTGGAAGCCTAGGAAACCTAAAATCTCTAAGGGTTATCTAAGCAGGTACTCGCCGACTCCATCGGAATAAGCTATCCGCGGAAGCTTAGGAAGAAAAAGCAAAACGAGAAGGGCTGAAACAGCAAAATAACGCCCACTAGTATAATGCATAATCTTAGCCTCCGTTTTTAAGCAAGGCTCAGGTCGGATGGTTGTGGTAGTGGTGTAACTACTGCAAATGCTTTTACGGCAAAAATCGTTAATTATTGTTAGCATCTGTTTTAATCAAGTATATTGTTGTTTTGGCGCAAAGCATGAATATCGGTTGGCAATGTTCTTTTATGGTTTTAATTGAAGGAATCAAAATCAAAATGAAAGCTAAACCTATACATAAAAAGCAGCTCGTTAAAGCATGGAAAACTCTATCGAGCAAGCCGCTGCCTAAAGTTAAAGCGCTGGAATTAAGCGATGAAGATTTTAACTGTGCTATTCAGCACAGGCACTGCTTGGAAGATGAACTGTGTGAGGTTGAGGAATGGGGCAGGGTTCTTTCGACTAAGGGCACTGATGGGTGTGTGTTTAACGCTGAAGAAACCGAAGACGCCAAATACATCATACTTATCAGGGAAAACCCACACCACAGCTTAGATGAAATTATTCTTCACGAATTATCTCACATTGCCAGAGGAGACCTCTAACTGCTCATTCTACCTATAACGTTTTCAGCAAACAGCCTTAATCCATCCAAGCTTGGTAAATCAGCGAAAAACAACATAAAATAAGTCACACCCAAATCCACGTAAACCTGCAACTGCTCAATGCACTCATCCGAAGTGCTCATCAAAGTAGCCTTCTTGAAATCCTCCAAGCTTACATTTGCTAGTTGGCGTTGAGAAATCTTTTCGCTTAGCTCTTTTTGATTCCGCCCGATCAGCACTTGGCCGCCGGGCCAGCAGGACTTCTCAATTTCACTAAAGTTTCTGCCAATTGCTTTGCATTGATTCTCTAAAACTGCAAGTTTATGTTTGTATGTTTCAATGGATGGCAAAAAGCCCCAATCGAACCTGTCTGCATACGGTGCGGTCGCTTTCAGCGTCAGTAGTTCGCAGCTTCCGCCTACGGTTATGGGTGGGTGTGGTTTTTGCAAGGGTTTAGGCTCACAAACAGCATTTTTCAATGTGTAGTGTTTTCCTTGGTAGTTTGTCTTTTCTTGGGTCCAAAGTCGCTTTATTACTTCTAAAGCCTCGCTTAAACGCTCTATTCTGACGCTTGCCGGGGGAAAACCAAAACCATAAGCAATGTGCTCGGTCTCTTGGGTACCTGCTCCTATGCCAAGCTCTAACCTGCCATTCGACAAGACATCTAGCGTAGCAGCCATCTTCGCAAGCAAAGCTGGGTTCCTGTGAGCATTGCAGGAAACCATTGTTCCTAATCGTATTCTGTTGGTTAATGAGGAGAGTGCGGACAGGGTCGTCCAGCTTTCAAGGATGGGCCAGTCATTGTACATTAGATGGTCGTCTAGCCAAACTGCGTGGTAGCCTAAGTGTTCACATTCTAAGATAATATTTCGAATGAGGCCGAAGTTTTCTTTGGGCTCTTTCACTTGGAACGCGTAGAACGGAAAGAATACTCCGAATTTTAATTTGCCCAATCGATGCCACCAGCCTGCTAAGTTATAATTTAATTTTAATTGTGGTGGCGGAGTAATTAGGCTTTAGCATAGCAAACTGTCATTTAGCGGGTATTTGTTTCCTTATGTCTCTTCCCCTAATATATGACAATACGCCCGCAATAGCCAGTATAGCTATTGAAGCATAAAACGCGTGGTCTATGCCGGATATGAATGCTTGGCTGACGCCGCCAGACAAGCTTTTTGTTCCAATAAACACTTCAAAAGCGACTTGTCTAGGTATTGAGGCTGCCGCAACTGAGATTGCTAAAACATAGCTTCCGACTAATCCAATATTTTGCACAGTTCGCAACAAGCCAGAGATGCTGCCGTATGAGCCTGTTCTTACATTTGCCATTACAGCGCTGTTGTTGGCTGGGAAAAACATGGAGGTCCCTAAGCCTGAGACTGCTGATGCGAACAGGACAATGTAAAGAGGCGAAGTGGCGTTCATCGTTAAATAAATCACTATAGCGACGGCTAGGAAGAATATTCCTGTTGTAGCAATTTCTCTTGAACCGTACTTGTCTGAGAGTCTGCCCATGATTGGTCCTAGAAAACTGCCGGCCACGTATCCGGGCACCAGTAGTAAGGAAGCATTTAACGGTGTGAGTGCTCTTATTCCCTGCAAGTACATTATAACTAGAAACACCACAGAGAAGTAGCCAACGCTTGTAAAGAATGCCGAAAAGATCGCATTCCGCAGAACCTTGTTCTTGAAGGCTTCAAAGTCGATCAGGGGATTTATAATCCTACGATCAAACAATAAGAAAATAGGTATCAGTACCGCTCCAATCACTGCTAAAACAATGTTTAATGCACTGATTCCTTCAGAGGCGAAATTTACCAATCCCAAAGAGAGCAACACCAATGCTGAGGCGAGCAGCCCCATTCCAGCAAGGTCCAGTTTGGCAGATGTTTTTTCGGTGTCCTTGATGTATTTTAAACCTGCTATCACGGCGATTATACCGATTGGGATGTTTATGAAAAAGATGTATTGCCAGCTAACAAAGGTGGTGATTATTCCGCCTAAAACTATGCCTAACATTGCTCCCGCCGTAAAACCAAGTGAATTGTAACCGTAAACTCTACCACGCCTTTCTCTTGGAAAATAGTCAGCTATTATGGCTCCACTGGTGGCTTGCAGGAGGGCTCCACCCACTGCTTGAATTATTCTGAAGCCTATGAGAAGATAGATGTGAGTTGAGAAACCGCATAAAGCTGAGCCGACGGTGAAAATTACGAAGCCTAAGTTGAATATTCTGCTTCTGCCGTAGATGTCTCCTATTCTTCCCATCTGTGTAGTTGCAACGGCGAGGACAAGAAGGTAAGCAAGAATTATCCACAATGATGTCGCTAGGTCCGAGTGGAGGCTGTCATATATAACTGGAAAAGCCAGAAGAACGATAGTGCTGTCAAGCGCACCCATGAGAGTTCCAAGCGTCACGATGGCTAACACTATACTACTGTGCCTTCCAGAACTGGCAATCGGTTTGCTGGGAGCTTCATTCACCGTTTATTTACCTCTTTCCTTTAGAATTGTTTTGTTGATTTAAAATTACTTGAGTCTTTTAAAAATATTAACTAATTTTATCAAGGTAGGTAGCTAAAAACATAGAATTTTAAGTTAAAAAATGTATTGTTTGGAGAAGTAAACTGCAAAAACCAGAGGATAAATAATTATCCTCAAATGAGTGGCGATGTCTCCTGCGACTCTCCCTTTTTAGGTTCTTGTTTTTTGAAGTTTAGCAAGAACTCTTTGTTCCTTACAGAAAAGATTTAAAACTAAAGTTCACAAAAATTATCGTCGCGAATTAATTGCAAAACCATGTAGACTATTTTGTGCATACCAAGCGAATTATTAAATTAGCTAAAGCATTTTTAGCTGCTTTTTGAAGAAACCTCTTTGTTGACACTTAACAGCTTTCATAAATAGAACTGCATAGCATCACGTTGAGGTAGATTTTTGAAAATCAAAAAAGGAAAAAGGGAAAGTAGTTTTTGTTGTGTTTTTTATGGTCTTTTTCTTAGTAAGATTAAGGCGCCAACTATAATGATTACGACTATTATAGCGACTGCTGAAAGGGCAATGTATGTCATTAAGTCTG
Organism: Bathyarchaeia archaeon; assembly: GCA_049522695.1. Lineage (GTDB taxonomy): Archaea > Thermoproteota > Bathyarchaeia > Bathyarchaeales > Bathycorpusculaceae > Bathycorpusculum. The sequence continues at coordinate 22,027 of JBEKNP010000043.1, forward strand.
AGGTGGTTGCTAAGTTGGTTTGAGGTGTAGCGGTTGGTGCTACTGATGATGCGGCGTTAGCATAGAATGCTGTGTTTGCAGAGGATCCGTAGTATGATTGTGTGCCAGCAAAACTTGCGGTGACAGTGTAGTTACCTGATATTTGGGGTTTCCATGACAAGCTGTAGAAGCCATTTGGATCCGTAATTGCAGTTCCTATAACGTAGGTGTTTTTGTTATTGTCGGTGACAGATATTGTGACTGGAACTCCTGTATCGTTGGCTGGCATTGGCTGTTGCATGTAGACGGCTGCCATAAACTGACTCATGCTTGCGTCAGAGACACAAGGCAAACCGTTGGGGAAGTTAGCTGCGACCGCATTTTGAGATGCTCCCGATGAGATGTCAGTAACGGTTCCACTGATGGTTATTGCTGAGCCTGTTGTGACACCTGCGTTAGGTGCAGAGACTGTTGTCTTTGTCGGTCCCTGTCCATAGGCATATATTTGTCCGTCATAGCTATTCCACGCTAACATTTCACCCATTGAAATGGGGCTTGCGTCTCTACCGTAAAAGCCAAGTACACTCCAGACAAGTTTTCCAGTAGTGCAGTTTATAGCTAGCTTCTGGGCGCCTGAGAATAGTGGCGGGTCGTACATACGACTTTCAGAGAGGAATAACATTCCGTCAGCAATGCTTTGTGATCCAAAACCCCAAAGCGGATAGATACCGTAGGGGTTGGTGTATCCTGCAGACCCAGTGTTGTATGTCCAGCTGATTGTTCCGTTGTTAAGGTCAATAGCAGTGACATAGCCGCCGAAATCCCAGATATAGACTTTGCCGTAAGCGATCGCTGCTTCAGATTGTAGGGTGCTTAAAGCGTTGCCTGTAAGTTGGATAGGTCCCCAGACTTTTTGTCCGGTTGTAAGTGAATAGCCGTATGCTTGGTTGGTGTCCTTGTCGTGTCTGACGTAATAGCCGTCGCCTCCTGCTACAAGGTCTAATTCCTGGTATTTTACTAAGGTTTGATTTGTTGGTCCCCAAAGTAGCGCTCCGGTTTTTGCGTTAAAAGCCATATCTAGCGCTGAAGATCCACCGAAGGCTGTGAGGAAGTTTGGTAGCAGTGAAGGATAAGATGTCATTAGTATTGCTTGGTCGGTTGTTTCAGCTATACCGAAGTTTGGATTTTCAATGGGAACTGACACTGACCACTGTATTCCTAGCATAAAGTTCATGTCGCTTGTGGGTCTAATAGTTGATGCGAAGAAGGATAGTGGGTTTGGATCCATCATTAGGGTTGAGTTCCACATTGTTAAAGACTCAGCGATAGGCTGGAACTGAGCGTTATAGGTGTAGTTGGTATAGTAGATTAGTACTGATCCTAAGCAATTGGTTTCGTTCCAATCGTTCATCGCTGATGGTGTGCCCCCGAAAAGGCCGATGAATCCAGCTGGTAGGTTAGTTACGCTTCCTATGTAGGTTCCGCTTAATGGATCATACAGGTTTAACTGGCTGTTGTTTGCGGCTAATGTCCATAGCCATGATTGAGACCCGTATTCTTGTATTGTGTGGAACGTTAGCACTTGTCCAAAAGCTAGTATGTCAGAGGTGGTTTTAGTCCATATCGTAGCGCCTGTGCGAAGGTCTACGGCGAGTATGCCTGCCTGTGCACTAGGTACGTTGGGATACCAGTTGTAGTAGACTATTCCGTTGAGGATAATGGGCTCAAATTGGTGGTACAGTATTGAGGTTGATTCATATTGGGTTTCTTGATTTGATGGCACTGCTCCGCCGACTTGACCGCCGAATTGAGTTGGCTTAGTCCACAATATGTGTCCAGTCGTAGGTGCTGTAGTCCATGCATTGAAGTTGTTGCCAGAGGCGTCAAATCCTCCTGTGTTCTGGAACCCGCCTCTTCCCATACCCAGCCAGTTGCCAGCGAGGTTTTGCCAGTTATAGTTTGTTGCGTATATTGGACGTGTCCAATAGAAATTGGGAAGTGGAGCACTAGTGTAGCCAGGTACGGCGGTTTCTTGCACTGTAAAGGTTACTGCTGGGCTAATTGTAGGTAGCATAGAAATGGTGGTACCCGTTAAGGTTTGACCAGGATAGAATGCTTGTACGGTATAGTTTCCAGTTGCTAGTGGAACGTATTGAATATTGCCGACACCGCCAGTTGCATCTGCGGTATAAGGTCCTAGAGTTACGTTTGTTTTATCCGGTTTGACGATGTGAAGCGTCATGCCGGTGTAGTATGTTAATGTTGTGCCTAGAAAGCTGAGCCAGATACTGGTGAAGCTACGGGTTTAGTGAAGAATAAACTGATGAATTCTGTTTGACCGACTCCTATGGGGTTAGGCGATGCACTCACATACAAGTATGTGGGAAACGTCAAAGCTGTTTGAGCTTCTGCCGTCTTTGATACTTGAATTATCATTGGAACTGCCAGAACTATTATAAGAATCAAAGCAAACAAAGATTTTTTTAACATTTTTTCTCTCCTAATAATCCATGGGGGTCTTGTTAGCGCTAAACCTTTATAAAATTTTGCATATTGTAAAGTCAACTTGCTAACGTTACACTCTTATTCTTAGTGCATGCATAATTGTTTGTTTGGTGATGTTGTGAGGCTATCTCCTGACATTAGGGGAGCCTTCAGAAAGCTTGCCAAGAC
>JBEKNP010000044.1:0-37753 GCA_049522695.1 Bathyarchaeia archaeon
CAGGTTTGAGAAGGGCGGTTGGTGCAAAGAGAGGAAGAGGTCTTGTTCTCCTCAAATCTGCCCCCAAACCAGAAAATAAGACTTACAACCACTTTACACCAATAAAGGGACAAGCCAGCGCGTGTTAAATATGAAATAAAGAAAGTGAAAAACAATGCCAAGAAAAACCCTAATAGTTTTTTCGACAATAAGCGGATTAAATGATGAAGTAGCACATACCATAGCTGATGCACTCAAAACAACCTACAACATGGACGCAACTGTCGCAGATCTTAGAAAAGGTCCACTGGACATTACACCATTCCAAAACATTATTGTTGGTGGCGGCGGTGGCGGAAAAAGCGTTTACAACGAAGCCGTGGATTTTCTGGAGAAGGACTTTGAAGGCAAGAATGTTGCGCTCTATTTCTGTTGCGAGGGTGGGGAAAATCCGAAAGAGGAAAGCATTGAAGTCAACCAAAAAAAATTACTGGCCAAAAACAAGTTTCTCAAGCCTATTGACGTTGCTGCCTTTGGAGGCTGCATGATTAGCCAAAATAGAACCGTTATGGACGATCTAAACATGGCTAGGGTGAAGGAATGGGCGATAGAGCTGGGGAAGAAGTTTAATACTTTATCCCAACCGCTAAACCTTCCAAACACCGTTCCCTTCGAAAATAGCTTTCAATTTTACACAGAACTCGGAAAAAACACTGGAATAACTGCAAGTAGCACTGTTGAGTTCGCTGAAAAACTCCAAATAATACCCATTCAGTCTGTTACGTTTCATTTTCAACGTCAAGATTTTCAAAGATGGTTCATAAACACTATTGGCGATGAAGAACTAGCCAAGAGAATTGACCAAATTAACGTATGGACCCATGACGATGAAAACTTGAGAAAAGAGCTATCCAAAACGGTTCAAAATCGCATCATCGAATTAACAAAATCTTAACAGCAGACTTCTTCCTAACGAACTGAAAACTGTGTTCATATTTCGGCAATTGACTAAGGAGATATTAAAAGTCGTTATATATTATAGTAGCACGTAGAATAAAATTTAACAAAAAAGAAAGCATGGTTTATTTCCACAGCTTTTTGCCGGTCAACCATGCATTCATAGCAAATCTTCAACTAAGTCTTGACTACTGGTACTGGTCTTAGGTACATGTGAAGTTGATCTTTTGAAACTTTTAGGTGCAGTCCATTGGACCAGTGTCCAACCCCTTTCTCTAGGGCTTCAATCGCTAACATGTTTCGTACTCCGCGTTTCTTTGCGCCAAGCACAGACCCAGCTATGTCCTTCTCTAATCGGATTTCAAGATGAGTTAGTTTCCACGTTTCAGGATCTAATTCTATTCCCTTGATTGTGCCGATTTTCTCGTCTAACGCAAAAACATCTTTACCCATAACCTCTGTTGTTCTCATACTTAACTATCCCTCCTTTATACGCAGTGATTTAAGCTACCTTATAAGGGGTCATCGACAGGGTTAAACGTGTGTGACTGTAACTGGACACCCACACTCTGACGTAATACCCTGCGTTATTTGTTGGAGAACAAGATTACAGTTGGAAGTTAGCTTATGTCCGCAAAACAGTGGAACCGTGAATTAAAATCATTGAGAAAGATTAGAATTTAATCCCCTCCTCCTAGTGCGCCCAGAAAGAAGTATCCAGTTCCTATACAGGAGTCTTTAAAGAATAAGCGTTAAAAAAAGCCTGTAACTTCTTGAAAAGCTCGTAAGTTTTTCTTCTGAGTAAAGCGCGCACACTAAATCTCAAATAGTCTTCTGCTCGCCGCGAAAACACAAAACCAAAAGCTGTTATACTACAATGGTTTAATTGAATATCTGGGAGAGGCCCACTTGGCGATTATTGTTGTATCGGACTTGCATCTGGGATTCGATGGCTCTGACAAGGCTGCGTTTATCCGCTTCCTCGGAAAACTTCAATCTGACCCCAGCGTTACAGATCTAGTCTTTCTCGGCGACATCGTGGACATGTGGAGGCGAGATTCCTCAGGCGTTTTCCTCGAGAACCATGATGTTCTCGACCTGATCATTGAACTCCAGAAGAAGATACGCGTACATTACGTCGCAGGAAACCATGATTTCCACGTCCTCAAGCTACAAGGTCTAGGATACCCCATCAACTTCCTTAAGGATCTTACGCTTCAACAAGACGGTCTGAATTGCAGGTTTGTTCACGGCTGGGAGTTCGACGAGATGCAACGGGAGCACTTCATGGAATCGCTCTGCCACTCAATGTCTGACTTTAAAGGCGAACGCGACAATAACATTTGGGCTGCTCTTGGTCGTTACGAAAGTGACCTGTCTCGCTTTTTCTCCATGATCGATCGGGGAAGAAAACGCCGAATCGCTGAGATGCTGCAGCTAGGTCCAGAGGAGAGGCTCATAGAAACCCTGAAGGGTGTAGAAAGGAAGGCCCGTTCCACAGTTCAGCCAAAGGAAGTTCTTATCTTCGGGCATACCCACAGACCCTTTGTAAACAAAGCCGAAAACCTCGCAAATACCGGCTCATGGATTACAGCCGCGCCTATCCATAATACCTATGTGCGGCTAGAAGGTGGCAAACCCAGGCTATTCGTATTCGAAGGAGCCGAGATTACGGAAAGAGCCGACATCTAAATAACACCCAGTTTGTCTTTGGCTACAGAGTGTGCGCTGAGTGTGAGGGCGCAAAAAAGTAAGAGTGGGTTGAGCGAGCATAAGCGCTTGAGTTTAGGATTAAATTTTAGTATTTCTCTCTCTGAAACTAACAACTGACTAACCTTAACGACGACCTTACTCTTACTATACTATTAACCCTTAAGCACACCCACAACAACACGACGCGACACACAAAAGACGGAAAAGGCAGTAAGCGATTCGCTTAACAGTTGGCAGAAGTAGTTCTTCGATCTCTTGAAAACCTATTTCGACTGACTATCGAAGCCTTGAACAGCTGGTTTTACGCTGTGTTAGAGTTTTCTTTTGGCTTTGCCTACGTCCTCTTGGATTTTTCCTTTAACTTTTTCAGCTTCACCTTTAATTATTTGACCTGTGTTGCCAGTAATTTTGCCTGTGCCTTCGCGGATTTTGCCTTCATCCTTTTTGAGTTTACCTTTAACTTCATCTTTACTCATAAAATTTCACTATAAACCTAGTGCCTCTGTGATTTTATTAAACATGTGTGACTGGTATCTCGCACCCACAATAAGCCGTTGCTTTAAAGAGAGCCTATTTTGTTTTGTGAGTTTGAATCATATTCAAGAACCGCATTAGCATTTAAGCCTGTGATGGGATTGCTCTCTTTGGACGGAGGAGTAAGAATTAATTGCCCACAATAAAGGAAATTATCGAAAGCTTTCTTCAACGAGATAAAAGCCATTCATTTTATTTCTTGCTCGACCAAATATGACTTCTTCACGTTTACAAAAAAGTTGGGAAGCAGCTTTTGGCGCTGCTATCATTTTTTGGTTGCTGTTATAGTCTGCGCCCTGATGCCAGTCGGACAACTATTATGATGATGGCTATGACAAGCAGTACCCAGATGATGGCGCCCAGGTTGAAGAAGACAAAGCCAAGTAACCACAGTACAATAAGTATCACAGCAACTGCGAAAAGAAAATCAAGTGCTTCCATTTTCAAAAACCTTACTCATCCTTAACTCGGCATTCTATTTTAAGATGTGTGACTGTAAATAAACAGTTACAGCTCCATCACCTTATTATTTCATCTTGTAGAAGCTCACATTGACACTTTTTAAGTAATTTTGGGCTCAAGTTTTTTCAAAACTTAGTTTAGCAATTTGTTTATTAGCTGCCATAAGAGTATGTTTTTGAGGATTTTTAATGGCAGAAGAAGAATTAAAAGGTAAAATTGAGAAAACAAAAGGCAGGATTCGGAAAGGGGTAGGCAAAGTTACACTCAACGAAGGCAAGAAGATTAAGGGCGAAGCAGAAATAGTGAAAGGCAAAATTGAAGAAGATTTAGGAAAAGCCAAAAGAAAAATCTAGAATAATCATTAACAACTCAACGTTTTAAACAGAATAAGCAAAAAGCGTAATTCAAAGAATCGAACTCGAATTTCTGACGGACGGCTAAGCAGACTAGCTTACATCATTTTTTCGAGTTTTCATAATAGCTGCGACCGGGGTTCTGAGTTAAATAATCTTCCATGGCTGGAGGCGCGCGTTCATAATAAATTCCTATGAGTAGTCTTTTCCACTCTATGCTTTTTGTTGCCAAACCTGCAAAAGGTCAACTGCCGAAAGAATAGCTGTTGCTGTCCAAAGCTGCCCCTTACTTCCTCCTGGCGCTCCGGTTGTTGGATTGTAGAACTCGTTGAAGGCCTGTCGCTCAATCATCAGCTTGGTTGCCGCGTCGGCTTCGCTGGTGGCTTGTAGCTTTGTTAGCGCGTGAATCACTCTTATCTCGACAAATGGCCATATTGCCGAGTTCTGATACAAGCCGGGTCTGTTTCTCAGAAAAGCACCGTTTGCTACGCCACATGTGAAATACCATGTTGCCAGTAGCTTTGCTCTGTTGAATTCGTAATGAGGTGTGATGTTTCTGTAGCCAAAGGGTGTTTTTGCAGCATTAAAACCGTTGAGAATGCCCTTGGAAACTTTTTCCGAAGCGGTGCCGTTGATGATGGCTAAAGCGTTTCCGAGGCTGTCAAAGTTGTGATCCTGCTTTAGTTCTCCGTTTTCCCAATAAACGGTGTCGGCGTAGTAGGATAGGTTCTTTGAAAGAAAGAACTTGTTTACATTCTCCTTGACTAAATTTGCGGCTTTGGGGTTTTCGAGCAATTCGTACATGTTGGCGAGGAGCATCTGGTTTGCGAGGAGGAGCTTTCCTTTGTAGTTGGGCATCGTGTCTCTCCAGTCCATGCCGGGGATAAGCTGGTGCTCATCGAGTTTGTTCTCGATGAATGTGACGCATGATTTCACAGTTTCCTCATTTTCTTTGAAAAACTGGTTGCCTGAAAATTCGGCGTATTTGCGTATTCCTATGACAAACAGAATTTCTGTGTCAGAGGGGCAGGGCTGATACCTTTGGCGAATCAGTTTACTGAAGCTGAAGTCGATCACGGTTGGCATCTGGCCGTTTCTGCGCTGCAGCTTTATGAATTCAGATAAGTGGTTTTTAATGTCCTTTTGGTATCCGAGCTTGAGCAGCACATCCTCCGAATAGACTAAGTCTCTCAGCCATAACTCGTGATAGCGTTGCGTACTGGCGTAGAAACCTTTCTCTCTCCTGCATCCCTCGATTACCTTCTTAGCCATCTCTTCCTTTTCGAAAAGTGTTCCGGACGTGCAGCCACCCTCGGGATTGTTCAATAGCTTCCCCTGTTACCAATCAATTTTCAAGTATAAAAATTCTGTAAAATCGGTTTGTATTGGCATTCAGGTATGCAGACCGCGCCAGTGCGTTGTTAAATTAGCTTTTCCGTGTTTATTTTGCTCATTTTGCGAGCAGGGTTATGGATCGGGCTTTGTCTACTTTGTTTAGTCGAAGTGCTGCTAAGGCGTTTAGTAAGACTTTCTTAGAAAGAAAATAAGTTGCTGTGCAAGAAAACGGTTTAAATGAAGAAAGAAAAAACCAGTATGAATCCACCATTGACTGACAATCAAAACTTACCCGATTAAAGGATTATTGAGCTTCCCAAATGTGAGGTTGTTGGAACCTGAACTGGTTAACCGTTTCTTTTCATGCGAATGTTTAGAACCCGTTCAGATTAATCTTCAAGCTTCTTCTGTGCCTTGACTCTACGCGCGCGAAATGGGTTAAGACGGCGAAATTATTTTTGCTCATATTGTAGTACTTAAAATACTAAGGGCTTCTTTGATGGCAGCTACCAGAAGAAGTAACACTCCAAAAATTAGTGCGAAAATTTCCGAGCGTGAAAGTTTTAACTCACTTCTGCACTTTATTCTTTCCAAACTGCCGCTTAACCATTCTGTTTGATTAAGCAAGGTGAGTCTTGCTGTGGCTGCGGCAATAAAAATGAAACCTGTAAGCTCATAAAAACCCGGTCCGTAAACAACGGTTATGCTCGGAAAAAATCTGCTTCCGTGGCTGATCCCGAATGAGTCGGTTCCAAGAAAGATTCCATAGAGGCTTATATTGATTAAAGGATAAAAGTAGCCCAGAGGGATAGATTTTACGCTTAACAAATTTATGGCAACAGTTAATCCGCCACCGATAACAAGGTTAAATAGAAAAATAGGCAAGAAAACGCTGAGAAAATCATTCCCTATAGGGAGTTCTGCCGAAGGCAAAACGCCTCTGAGAACGCCATATGGCAGGAAATAGTAACTAGCTAACCACCAGATGAACAGTAATAAAAAAGATAAGAGCCATAAGGATATAATTCGTACCCATACACTTTCGTTTGTTAACCACTTTCTCGGCATATGTCGTCATACTCTCAAATTATAATCACCCAACTATCTTTGCTAGTTTGGTAGACTCTTCGAAGGTAAATACTAACTTTATTAATGTCATTTTTACCTTCTAACACGTTAGATTCCCTGTCTTTTCTGAATTCTTATTCTTCCCTGATATACCAAAGATGCAGTTGCCATTAGGGCTATTCCAAGAACAATAAAAGCGAAGCCAATAATCAGGTAAGCTTGACCTTGGACGACATTATTGAGAAACGAATTGGCGATCCCCGTACCAATCCCCATAGTAAAAAGACCTGACCAAAAAAGACTCCTCCAAAGAATTTTGCCAGCTAAGGTCATTCCCTGAGCCTTTGACATAGATTCTCAATTTCTAAAAGAGATGACCTCCTTAAAAGTATAATGCAGCTCTTAAGAAAAGGCATGATCTTTAAGGCTTTTTGGAATTAGTTCATGAAGTTATTTGAGCCCAAACCAGAGGTTTGCTCTGCGACAAGCAACAGTATCAATTCCGCTTCGCAACATACAGCCTTCAGCATAATGGAACTTATGAACAACTTGAAAAGAATATCAAGGGTTTGCAAATTTCGACTTTGTTTTTTCTTGCTTGTTCTTTAATCGTTGCAAGTATACTATTGAATCCTGCTTGAACTTTTCTTCGGCGTCATTGGTCTTTTTCTTAAAGTTTTGTGGCTCAAAAACTGGCCTTCCCTGAGCCCTTGATTCTGAAGGTTGATTTCGCAATCTGCAACACCAAGTGTTATGTATTGCTAAACATGATATAAGCACTATTACCAAAACAGATATATGTCAAAAATCTAAAACCCAGACTGCTATTTTTGGCAGTTACCAAAGAAGTTTATGTCTCCTTAAACTGAATGAACTCTAATCTTTTTATCATAGAAGAAAGCTGACTGCAGATAAGTGACCTTTGAATAAACAATGAATCTCTAAAACGAGAATGATTTCTTCAGGCTAATGCCAGCTATTCTGTGAAAAACTGGATGTAAAGCTGACTTGAACTCTTAATAGAAACTCAACCTCAATCTCCGCTTCATTTATGGCAAATGGGTAGAAAGCTTAAATCTAAATTAAACCTAATGGAAGCAGAGGTTGAAAATCTAATGGATAGCAATGTTTTATTGTCAGTAACTGTAAGCCGAAAAAAAGATGAAATTGTTTACAGCGTTGACCGATCTAGTAACTTAACAAATGGAGAGCTCGAATACTATCTTAAAGAGATAATTGAAGGTATATGCACATGGAAACCGGGCGTTTGTGAAGAAACAGTACAAAACTTTAAGGGCACAATCAGAAAAAGGAAAAAAACAAGTAATCCAAAATGAATTAAGAAACAACCGTTCAGATTTTTTTACGATTTGAACGAGCAACCCCGTTGGTTAGAAGAACGAGGATAACTGGGAATTTGAGGCGGATGAAAAAAATTACACTATCACACTTGCCATTTGACGCTATTCTCTTTGATAAGCTGGAGCTTTTTTCAAGTTGCTTTTCTGGCTTAGGGTTTGTTTCGTTTGCAGGTTGCGGCTAGATTTGTCTCCATTTGTATCTATTTGTCTCTTTCTGTCTGGATTTGTCTAGTTGCGTCGCGAAAAGTCTTGGACAGCTATCAGTTTAAACCGATAACAAATCCATAGTTGACGGTTAGATACCGGGCATAAAATGGTTAACTTGGCTGGTTCTAAAAGTATTGTGAATGAAGAAAAAACTGATGCGAAAAGGGTTTTTATCTGCTTGATTGTGCGACGCGTTCGATTTCGTTGCGTTTGGCAATGCCTGCGCTTTTGATGTCTTTGTTTGCGGCGAGGACAAGCTCATCTGCGAGTGTTTCTTGGATGCTGCGTGGGTTGTTTATGCTTGCGGCTCGTGCGCCTTCACTTATGTGGCGTATGGCAAGGTCGATTCTGCGTTGAGGTGCGACGTCGACGGATAGGTGGTAGACAACTCCTCCGTAGCTGACGCGTGTGGTGTCTTCGCATGGAGATGCGTTTTCGACGGCTTTAACGAGGATTTCTATGGGGTTTTTGCCTGTGCGTAAGTTGATTATTTCGAATGTTTCTTTGACGATGTTGGTTGCTTTGGCTTTTTTGCCGCTGTTTTTGCCTGAACGCATTAGGCTGTTGATTAAGCGTTCTACAATGTTGACTTTTGCTTTGCGGAATCTTTGGTGTTCATGTCGTCCCATGCTGTGGGGTGCGACCATTGGGGTGAGGTTGAGGTAGCGCTGCAACCCGATGTCTTGGACTGAGATGTCTTTGAATGTCCATTTTTGGAAAAGTTTGATGTCTTGTGGTTGTGCTGCTGTTTGTGTGCTCATGAGCATTACCTTGCTGGTTTTTGTTTGCGTCCATAGACGAGCTCTTTTAGTGATACGCCGTTTATCATGACTACTTTCCAGCGTACACCAGGGATGTCTCCCATTGCGCCCCCTCTTGTTCCGCCGATGCCTTCAACAACGACTTCGTCATGTTCGTCAACGACGTTGAGTGCGCCGTCTCCGGGCAAAAATGCGGTGATGACTCTGCCGTTTTTGATAAGTTGTGTGCGGACGCATTTGCGGATGGCGCTGTTTGGCTGTTTTGATTCAACACCCACTTTTTCTAGAACGATGCCCCGTGATTGAGGTGCACCCTGCATCGGGTCTACTTTTTCGTCTAGCCTAAGCATGCGCCTGTTAAAGTAACGGTTAGACCAACGGAAATTCTTCCGTTTCTTCTTTAGTTGCCTTGCGGCGAATTCGCCTCTTGGAGACTTGGAACCCATACTTAAGATATTCCTTCTTTTTGCACATCCATAGTCAATACACCAATATATAAACAAAACGAACCAAAATCGTCAAGTTAGGTAACAAGTTTGCTTATCTTAATTGCATGTTAACATTCCAAAAATAAAGTAGAGTAATAAGCAAACCATTGATACTTTGATAAGCGAAGTGTCTCTCTTGTTCGCTAAATATTTGAGAAATGAACGGAAAGAATGGATTCCGAGAATCATCAAATCAAACCTATTAAGTTAATAGGTCTTTGATACGCACAAGAGTTGGCTTGATTACTTAAGCCGAGTAACAGAGTCATCGATTAATGCAATCAGTTTTTTGAAATCAGTGAACTGAAAGATGTGGTCTAAACTTCCACCCATTACAAGATGACCATGATGGTCTTCTGGGTTTAGCTTTCTTATTTCTTCATATGTTCTTTGAACTATAGCAAGGGAATCAGGTTTCAGAAATGATGCAAGCTCAATCCTAACTGAATCGTATGTTTCCGTGATGAAAGGAACTTGCTCGTCGGGAATCCTATTTTCTCCCGTTTTTAGTGCATCAGAAAACGTTTTTCGGATTACGGAAAGCTCATTTATCAAGGCTCTCTTGACCAATGTCTTTCTTCGCTTGTTCTTCACTAAATCAGTTAGCTGAGATAACGACCATCCGATCACAACACCTATTACCGCTATAATTGTTTCCCAAGGAATCTGATCACTCATTATAGTCACAGCTTAACCTTGTTTATTATTGCTCCCTTCCATTATATGGGTTCCGTGTGTTTGTCTTTCGTCGTCGTAGTCGTCGTAGTTGTATCTGTTTTGTTTATTTGTCTTTGTCTGTTTTTCTGTTTGTCTTGTCTGTCTGTGTGATATGTATCTGTGTATCTCTGTGAGATGTCTCTTTCTATCTATCTATGTCTAAAATGTTGTACGGGGATGATAAGAGAGGAGAGTAGAGTAGAGATACAAATAGGTATAGGTTAAAGGTTAGATTAGAGGTTATGTAGTAGTAGTTAGTAGTTATGTAGTCGTAGTAGTAGAAATTTATGCAGAGAGAGAGAAAGATTAAAATTTAATCCCAAACCCAAAACCCAAAGTAAACACTAATCGCAGTCTTCAAAACCTTAAATACACAGCCTACAGCGTACAAATTGCGGATACATATGAGGACAATTATCCTGTACTCTTCCAAAAGTGGCAACACAAAAAAAATCGCCGACTCGATGGCTTCCCAAATAGGCTGTGATGCAATAAGAATAACCTCAGATAGCACTCCACAAACTTTGGATTTGGAGGGGTACGATTTGGTTTTTGTTGGAACAGGTCTCTTTGCTGGAACCCCCAACGAAGACATCGTGCGGTATCTTCGGAACCTAAATTTGAAAACCACTAAAATGTTTGCTCTTTTTATAACTTGGGGGGGAGCACCAAGAACTGATAAATTGGCTTTGACAAGACTAAAGACGCTTTTGGAAAGCAAGGGGCAGAAAGTGCTTGAGGACCATTTTGCGTGTTATGGTGGGTGGAAGGGTGTGCTGATGAAGAGGGGTCACCCGAAAACTGAAGAAATCAAAGCTGCTGGCGAATGGGCAAAAAAGCTCGTTGATGGTTTGGAAAAATCTTTATGAGAATAAGAAACACAAGATTAAAATTTAATCCAATCAACAGAAATGCGTTCTGCAACAGATCATCAAAAATCATTTTCTAGAGAGAAAGCTTTTAGCTAATAATAGCATTTATTAAGTAAATTTGAGGCGATTTGAATGGAAAAGAAGTGCCCAGTTTGTAAAAAGTCGTATACTACGTTTAATGCTAAATCGAAGTATTGCAGTGATGCTTGCGCTAAGAAGGCTGGCAAAGCAAAATAGAGCGACCTATCCTTAAGAAGCAACCAAGTCCAAAGTGGTTTTCCGCTAATTCTTTATTTTCCTTCTTCTGAGCTTCTGAATTTTAGGGAATTAATTAAAACTAAGCAATTGCTAACGCAAAAAAGAGTTATAAATTGGGCTCTTATGGTTAGAAAAGAAAAAATGCAAGCCTGAACTTGTTAGTTAACATAGGATTTTACAACTGGATGCGTTTAAAGGATATTCTCATGGTAAAATCATTCTTTCAAACAAATAGCCACTTAATGGTCATTGGCAATCAAGCGTTCGGTTCAAATTCTTTTGTGTCCTCTCTTTAGTTATTTTGGTAGAACAAACTTTAAACTCTTTAAACAGACTATTTTAGAGGTCGGTTAACCAATTTAGAGTGATAAAGTATGGCGACTGAAGGTAAACTTGAGCAATTGATTAAGCAAAAAAGGGCTTTTTTGAAAGCATCTGTGAAAGATTATTCTGCTGGCGGAAATGATATGCTTGATGACGTTGAAGCGCTGCTTGAAGAGGCAAAGACAGAAATTACCTACCGTTTGGAGCTTACTAGTTGTTTGAAGGACGACTCTGGGGAAGCGGCCTGGCGCAAAGAATGCCTTTCGTCATTTGAAGAATGGTTTGAGAAGTGGTTTGGCAAAGCCTAATTTTTCTTACATTCTTTTTCCTTTTTTATTAAAGAGTTATGTTTTATTTTGTATATTGGTAAATTTTCGAATTAGCCAATGTATTGCAATCTATGTCTATAGATAATATTCAAAGTTTTTCTTAAACGCTAAACAAACATATTAGAAAAGATAGTCTTTATTTTGAGCGGGTCTAAGTAACATCAGATATTGTCTTGGTGTTGATTGAGAGCCTTTTTTCTTTTCTCAAAACAAACTAAATATCGCTAAATCAGCCTAAATAGGGTTCAGCATTTTCTGAATTGCGATCTCATAGGTTTTGGAGTTACACTCGGTTACGTTTCTAAAGCAGTGCATTAAGGGAATTCTTCTGCTATGGCACAACCATCATAACGCATAGCGCACTAACTTTAATAGCCTTTAAGTGCCTCTTATTGCCTTTATTTACATTTAATTACCTCATGTTGCCTCAACCTGCAAACTATGCAAACCCTGAACCAAAAAAGCAACCCAAACAACCTGAACAAAATTTAAGGATGCAAAAAATTAATTCAAATGCATCCTACGGGCTCTATCCAAAAGTTTCAAAGTACGAGAACAGTCGCAACGCACTATGCCGGGATAATCTCAATTTTCACCAGAAGATATGCCCACCAAAAGCCGTTCGTGAACAAGCCTTGAGGCCCTACAACCGCTACAGTTAGAGGCCCTTGACCTGAAGCGATGCTTGTCCCATTGCAGTAGTAGGCAGCGATTAGCGTCAACGGTTGCGAAGCTTGTACCGTGGCTCCTGTCTTCGGATCGAAGGTGTTTATTCCTTGACCATGCACTTGTTGATAGGTAAATGTCACCTGATAGCCATCTGAGCCCGTGACAGTGACGTTCTCGCCGCTTGTAATACCTCCAACCAAGTTCAAGAGAGTTAAAATAGGCACTCCCGTGAAGTTCCCAACATAAGTCGCTCCCTTATCGTTAATGTATCCTCCAGTCGCCGTATAAGATTTTAGTGCGGCGAGTTCGTTTGAGTTCAGAATCTTTTGTTGACCGTCAGCTCCCATGAGGGTCAAGTTCAAAGCTGGAAGAATAACCTTCGCTTTTGTGGCGTTTGAAGATTGCCCATAGATCTGCCAGGAAACCACTACGGCTACGGCCACGAGAATGATAACAGCAATCGCTAACAGTTTCTTGTTGAATTGGTTTTTTGCTCCCGAATCCGCCATCATTCGTTTGTTCATCCTTCATTCTGTACTCAGCTATAAGCGCATAAAAAGATATGCGTCATGAGAGTGCGCGTAACCTAGGGGCTGAGTGTTGCATTATTGGTATTTGTTCTTAGGCGCCTCATTAAGGTGACAACTGCGGCAATCGCTACAATTACAATGACCAAAATGAGTATTATTACGATAGGGAACCCTCCGTTAGAACCTACTTCTAAGCTTCCTTGAACTGGTTTGTCATTAACGGAATATTCTAACGTCACATTTTTGCCGCCAATGCAGGAACAAAATGAATTATCAAAACTCAATGTATATGTTCCAGTAATCGAAGCTGAAAACGAGAAACTTTTGTAGGAGGTGTAGTTATAACTCAGTAACTCTTTTCCGTTGGGGTCACTTACCATAAAATCGACGCCTGTTCCAGTACCCCCTGAAACAGAAACCGTACCTTTAACAAAATCGCCCTGATTCAAATTCACCTTTACAGTTTGCTCACTGAGAGGCGGAACCGTAAATGTCTGTGAAGCATGAACAAAAACCGCCAAGGACCCCAGAAGCAAAAAGAAAACAATCAATACAAAAATAGGCTTACTCACAAAGGTACCAATCATAACTTTGCCCAAATTTACTAATAAGGCTTACGGGTTCAGTCGGATTTCTAAGAGAAACAACACATCACCTAAGTGGATTCGCATTTGCATCAAAATATTCCTTGGATGACTATCAAAAAGAGTGAAAAAGGAAAGATTAAATGTCAGACTTCACTTAGCGCAACATAGATAAATACACTAAATATCATCATATTAATGTAAATGCAAGTTCTTAAACGACACAAAAAAACAGTTCTGATTGTGGTTCTATTAGTCATCATACTGACTGTGTCCCTGTTCATTGTTCAGAACAGTTCTAAACCTGTCCCAACAGCCACACCTTCCCCCGCCCCAACCGAAATTTCCCCAACGCCAACATCAACAAGTATAACATCTCCTCTGCCTACTCTTCTGTCTACACCTACGCCTTCTCAAACGCCCACGTATAATCCGGCACCCACCCCTACGCCCTCCCTTTACCCAGGAGAAGTTACCCAATATCAGGGTCAAAGCCTGACACCAATTAGCGTTTTCATCGAAGACATCGTTCTACATCCTGATGTTGCCATCGCTGGAACGCAGCACATAAACCAGTCAACTTACAGCCTAACCGTCACTGGTCTCGTAAACAACACCTTGGAGTATACGTACGACGACGTGGTCAATAACTTCCAATCATACCAGCAAGTGGGCACGCTTATCTGTGTAGAAGGCTGGAGTGTCACTATGTTATGGCAAGGCGTCCTTGTGAGCGACCTCCTCAAAGAAGCAGGTGTCAGCCCACATGCGACAACCATCATCTTCAACGCCTCCGACGGCTACACCACCGAGCTTCCATTAGACTACATCGTGCAAAACAACTTAATCTTAGCCTACAAAATAAACAGCGTCACCCTTCCCGCCGCTACAGGTTTTCCCTTCATGCTCGTAGCTCAAAACCAATATGGATACAAATGGATAAAATGGATAACCTCAATCAATGTATCCAATGACTCAAGCTACCTCGGAACCTGGGAAAGCGCAGGCTACCCTAACAACGCGACAGTTATTGATCCCAACAATGCGACACTACATAGTAATAATGTGCCAGTTTTTGAAGCCATAGTTGTTTCCGTTGCAGGCATAGTTGTGGCCGCCGTAATTTACATCACCTTAGTGAAACCCAAAACCAAGAAGCCCAAAATTCTCGAGCCCCCCAGGTAAGGCTTAGGAAACTATTGCTGCGAAGCCTACGGAGACTTACCTTACAAAATACTTTTGAGGACATTTGTGCAGAAGAGACGGAAAGCGGCTTTGGAAAGAAATACATCCGAAGCAACAGGCAATTCTGAAGATGCCGGATGCAAACACAGGAGGCCACAGTGGTTTGCTTCTAACCTGTATTTGGCATATTGGTAAATTTTGAATTAGCCTAATAATACAGCAACATAGGGCAAATTAAAAATAATTGTTGTTTCATATATTATTGTGTGGTTTAGAATGGAGGAATATGTTAAGGGACCTGAGCCTGACAGGTGGCATTGGTATAAAAACTGCAAGCAGTATCCCCGTGTCGTCATGCAAACACGCACTAGAAGACCGAGTTCTGACCTTTGCGACGAGTGCTTGGATATAGAAAGAATCGAACTTCGCAAAGTAGCAGCAGCATAACCCCAGTTAATCCCTAAAATCGAGATTGCGAGTTAACTATGAAGCTTGTGCCATATACTCTCATCATTAGACACCAAACAGCACCGAGCGCTAGACCTTAATGTTTATCAGCATGCTTTTATTTGTGACGCAAGAATTATCCTTAACAAAACCAACTTACGCGTATGAAGGCAGGCTGTATGGTTGAGCTCAGAACGCAAGAACAACGGTTACTCTCCGCTTTAGAATCGCTTGGCGGAAAAGCTTCAGCAGAACAGCTGATTGATGCTTGCGGTTTTCCCGATACAGCAGTCATGCGCACTGCACTAACTCTTCAAGAAAAAAACCTTATCAGCATACACGCAGAATACCGAAGCGTCATCAAACTGACAGCTGAAGGAGAGCAATACGCGAAAAACGGTTTGCCCGAACGCAAACTTATCCATTCTGTGGCAGCACTTGGCGGAATGGCAGACCTGAAAAAAGCAACGCATCAAGCGGGAATTGAACCGCAGTTTATCCAGATTGCGCTTGGCTGGGTAATAAGAAAAAAATGGGCACTCTACACCTCAAGCGACAACACGATACGCATATCCGAGACGCTTTTGCATCAAGCATTTATTGCGGAAGGCTGCGACGAAACCCTACTTAAATATCTGAACGACAAACACCAAGCAGCAATGGAGGACCTTAGCCCAGAACTAAAAGAAGCAGCTGAGCAACTAAAGAAACGGACGCTAGTAACCATCGAGCCTAAAACCACACGCACACTCCAAATCACCCCGCAAGGCGCAAAGGCATTAGTAAAAAATGGATCTGCGGATAGTGTTTTCAGTGTACAAGTTGAAACTCCGGAAGTCATTATTACCCAACTAACGCCTCAAGACATAATCACGGGCAAATGGCACACCTCAAAACTGCAAAAATACAATATTGAAGCGCCCGTAGCCAAAGCATGGCCAGGCAAAAAACACCCCTACCTACAATTCCTTGACGAAGTTCGCGCCAAACTCGTCCAGTTAGGATTCCAAGAAATGACAGGTACCGCTGTTGAAACCAGCTTCTTTAACTTTGATGCTCTTTATGTGCCGCAGGATCATCCAGCGCGTGAACCAAGCGACATCTACTACATCAAAGACCCGCAGTACGGCGAAATAGGCCAACATGGCGAAGCTGTAGAGCACGTTGCGGAGACGCATGAGAACGGCTGGATAACGGGGTCAACGGGATGGGGATACAAATACTCACTGCTAGCAGCCCAACGGTTGATTCTGCGGGGTCACGGCACATGTCTCAGCGCCCGAACGCTTGAGAGCAAAAATTATCAAGTTCCAAGCAAACACTTCTCAATCGCCCGTGTTTACCGCCCAGAAATAACCGACAAAACCCATCTCTCAGAATTCAACCAGGTTGAAGGCATAATCATAGATGAAAACTTAACACTAAAAGACCTCTTAGGCGTTCTGGGCAAGTTTGCTATGGAGATTGCTGGAGCAGACAAAGTATGCTTCAAACCCGACTATTTCCCATTCACAGAACCTAGCGTCGAACTCAGCGCTTTCAAGGAAGGCTACGGTTGGGTAGAATTCGGCGGCTCAGGAATCTTCCGCCCAGAAGTCACCTTGCCCCTCGGCGTAAAAGAGCCCGTTATCGCATGGGGTCTTGGCGTGGACCGCTTATTCATGATGCACGCGGGCATAGAGGATATACGGATGATTTTCAGCCAAGACCTTGATTGGCTAAGGAAAAAACAGGTGACATAAATGCCCACAATCGACATAGAATACCGAGAGCTTGAACGCCTGCTTAGCCTAAAGCTTGAGGGTGACATGGCACGATTGGACGAGATTTTAGCCTACATTAAGGGCGAAGTCAAGCTTTACAGTGACCGTGAAGGTATCGTCAGCATTGAAATGAAAGACACTAACCGCCCAGACCTATGGAGCGTGGAAGGCTTAAGCAGGGCGCTACGCGGCTACCTAAAGCAGGAAAAGGGGCTTAAGCAGTACACGGCAGGGAAACCAGCCATAGAAGTAAACGTTAACGCAAAACTCTACAACATCCGTCCGTTTATCGCCTGCTCCGTAGTAAAAGGCATCCACTTAACAGACCCGATAATCCGTGGACTCATGCACTTACAGGACAAACTGGACAAGACTTACGGCAGAAGCCGACAAAAAACATCCATCGGCATCTACAACCTAGACCTCATAACCCCGCCATTAGAGTACACTGTTGCCAAACCAGACCAGGGAAGCTTCGTTCCGCTGGGCTTTACAGAAAAAATGACCCTATCTGAGATTCTTGAGCGCCACCCAAAGGGCTTGGAGTACGGCGACATACTCAAAAAGCACCCTGTCTACCCAATGCTGTTTGATTCTAAGGGCAATACGTTGTCTTTTCCCCCAATCATAAACTCCAATGACCTTGGCAAAGTCACCGAAGAAACAAGCAACCTGCTCGTTGAAGTTACAGGCACCATGCACAAAACGGTGCTAAACACGCTTAACTTAGTCACTTCTGCATTGATTGACCGCGGCGGAAAAGCTTACGCGGCAAAAATCCATTACCCACAAGACTCAGAGTACCCTGACAAAGAGGTGGTTACCCCCGATTTTAGCGGCAGGTGCGTGTCTTTGAGTGTTGAGTACACGAATAAGCTTTTAGGGCTGCAGATTTCGGCGCATCACATTTCTGATCTTCTGTCAACGGCAGGCTTAGGCATCAAAAAAACGCAGGCTGACAGCATAGAAGTGCTTGTTCCATGCTACCGCGTGGACGTAATGCACCAAGTCGACCTAATCGAAGACGTCGCCATCGCCTACGGCTACAACAATATCAAGCCGCTTTGGCGCGAACTAGCCACAACCGGGCGAGCAAAACCAGATCAGCGATTAATCGATATCGCACGGGAACTCATGGTTGGTTTAGGCTACCAAGAAATCTTAACCTACACGTTGACCAATCAGGAAAACCTTTTTGACAAAATGAACACTCAAAAAACCAAGAACGTGGAAGTTGCCAACCCCAAAGTCGCCACCATGACATGCCTACGCAACTGGCTGCTGCCAAGCATCATAGAGTTCCTCAGCAACAACCAATCCGTAGAATTCCCCCAAAAAATATTCGAACCCGGTAAAGTCACCCTACCAGACGAAGCAAAAGAGACCAGAACGAGAGACGAAGAATGGCTCTGTGCCGCAACAGCACACGCAAACGCTAACTTCACCGAAATCAAATCTGACCTCGACGCATTCTTTGCTAATTTTGGGGTTGACTGGCAAATAAAAGAAACCGCTCATCCGAGCTTTATCGAAGGCAGAATCGGTAAAATAATAGTCGGCGACGTCGAAATTGGCATTATCGGCGAAGTTAATCCTTTGGTGCTTGAGGCGTGGAAGCTTGAGAATCCAGTGGCAGCTTTCGAAATTAATTTACAAAGAATTCTTCAGAGCAAAACAAAGTATAAGTCTTAATTCAGCCATATGGCAATTTGGTAATATAGCGTGACTCTCAGGTACAAATAAATCCTAAAGTGGGAGAGAAGTTCAGAGAAGCAGCCATGAAACGCTTCGGCTACGGAAAAGGAGCTCTGAGCAAAGCCGCTGAGGAAGTCATCCTTAAATGGCTTTCAACAACCTCAAAATTCCAGAAAAGAACCTCATCAAATAATCTAAAACCACACACGCACCGCAAAGCACAATCAATTGACAAAAAAGTCAGAACCATGAGAGGGTTCCGTTTTTCCTCGCCGTTTTCAGGCACCACGCGTAAATAGCGTATCCTGCGGGTACAATGATGGCGCACATAAGCGCCAAAATCTCCAAGTTAGGCAAAATCATGGCGATAGTGGAGCCTGTTAGCGTTTGCTTGATGCATGTCATAAAGTAGTATGGTGGAGTTATGAAGGCGATTATCCGTAGAGCTGTCGGCAGGACTTGCGGTGGAAAAAGCACGTTCCCAAACAGGGTTATTGCTATGGTCATTAGCGCTGTCACTGGGTCGCCTTGTTTGGTCAGAATCAGTATTCCTGAACCAATCATACTAATACCGATGAATGTGCCGATGCCTAGGGCTAGAACAATCAGTGTCCCGGCAATGTTGACGCTGAGAGTTACTCCGAAAAAGTACACACCGATAAGAAGGTAAATTGCCACTACGCCTGTGCTCCAGACAAAGCCCCAAATTGAACTACCGATGATGAATGTTGTTAAGCTAGTCGGCGAAACCAAAACTTCTTCAAGCGCCCAAGGGTTAATGGTTTTTTGCACCAGTGTCAAGGCTTGTCCAAGGTAAGTGTTGAAGGCTAATCCGATAAGCAGGTAAGTTGTGTAGCTCGTATGGTATAATTGAGTTACAGTTTGATTGACTGAACTCTGTCCAAGATAAGCGAAGGATAATGCCCCAAAAACTGCAGTAAAAACCAGAATGAGAATGTTTGTTTTGTACGTAGAGAAGCTTACCATGTCTCGCTTCATGAAATACCAGATTTTCTCAAGCTCAGCCCCTAAGCCCATGGTCTCATGTCCTCTTAGTTAACTCTATGAACGCGTCTTCCAAGGTCGGTTCTTCCCGCTTAAAATTGACAAGCTTAATTTTTTGATCAAAAATAAAATCGAAGATTAACGGTAGCTGGTCAACGCTTTTCAGCTCAACGCACAATGCTTGCTGGCCTGGCATCAGGTTTGGCTCCGCTTCTTCTGTTACGTCGATAACGCCTTCTAGGGAGCGCATTTTTTCAATTTGAGCGTGCGTTACTTGCTCAAATGTTAGGTAAATTAGCTCGTCCTTCTTGATTCTTGCCCGCAAGGCATCAGGGGTGTCCAAGGCAACTATTTTGCCCTGCTTGAGGATGGCGATTTTAGTGCAGATTTGAGCTGCCTCCTCAATATAATGTGTCGTATAAAACACTGTTTTGCCTGTTTCCTTAACTGTGCTTTTCACGAAGTCACGAACGTTGCGTGAGGAAATTGCGTCTAAGCCAGTCGTGGGCTCATCAAGTATGATTATGGGCGGGTCTGGAAGCAGGGTTCTTGCAAGAGCGAGTTTTCTTTTCATTCCGCCAGAATATTTTTGGTATAACTGAAAAGAGTTGTTTTCTAAACCGACAAGTTTTAAGACTTCCAAAATTCGCTCATGCCGTTTTTGTCTGGGCACATTATAAATTGAAGCAAAGAACTCGAGGTTTCTGTAACCATTCAGCCTCCAAAAGAAGCCTCTTTCTCCAACGCTAAAAAGAGTTCCAAGTGACCGCTTAACCTTCATTTGCTCCTTAACTATATCGTAACCGTTGATAAACGCCGTTCCACTATCGGGCGGAAGAAGAGTACATAACATTTTTACCAACGTTGTTTTTCCAGCACCGTTCGGACCAAGCAACCCGAAGAGTTCGCCTTTCTTGATTTCCAGATTTATATTGTCAACCGCGTTTACGGAAACTGTTTTACGCCTAAAGAATCGGTTGGAACCTTGAGTTTTTGATTTGAATGTTTTTGTTAGGTTAATGGTTTCAATAGCGTTTTCGTTTGGCAACATTAAACATCTTTGCCTAGTTAATTTGATGGTTTCTTATCTTGATGTGTCCCCAACTTAATCAATGTTACAGCAAGAAGCAATCATTTATAATTTCAGTTGCGTTGGCGAACAATTAAGCATTTCGACATAGCCACCTTTAGCCTATTTGATTTTAAAATCACTACTTCCAAAAAAATTGCGCACCAAAAAGGCATTCATAATTTCATAAAAAAAGCAGGTTGTAGACTGCCATTTTTTGTGAGTTGGCGGATCTTTATATTCCTAATTAAATTTTCTTTTTCGCTTTTTCTTCCAAGGCTTTCAATCGGGCATCTAAATCGTCAAGTCTTTTTTTGTCGGCATGCACCGCTTGGGCGGTGTGTTTCTTAATGTCTGCGTCAAGTGCATCTAATTTTTTCTTAATTTTTTCAATTTCACTGGACATGCTTTCCACCTCAACTGTTTCAGTTATCGAACTAACAGATAAAGTTGTTTGACTTTGAGACAACAGAGGGTTTATTGTGTTTTCCAGAATTTGGGATATAATTAGAATTTATGGATCCATGGAATTAACTGCTGGGCATTTTCGAATTTTTCTGAAAGTGGCAACTGCAAATACGCGCCATACCTGTTAAAGTATGGTGAGCCTTTTCTTGAGAACAAAGTTAAGACTTTGCTGTCATGGTTAATTTTGAAGCCGGAGTAACTTGATTCATGTCCTCTTATCAAAATTTTAGCGTTCAACTTTTCAAGAACCGCTTCCGTTACTTCTTTGCCAAAGAGTTTCCCTGCTCCCCTCGGCGAAGAGGAGACGCCTTGTACGTTTTCATCGGGGTCGCTCCAAAGCAAATCTTCCAGCAAAGCCTCGTTGTGGTTTTCTTGAGCTTGAGCAATGTCTTCGAGACTTCTGATTTCCGGAGACACGCCTCCGTGAACCATCAAATAGCGGTCCTTAACAAACACGGCATTATAGAGATAACCAAATAAAGTCTGCGTCTTCTCGTAAGCCGTCTTCCAATCTTTACCGAACCTGTTTTGGAATTGGACGGGCAAATCATGCGGGTAACCCAACAAATCTTTTGGCGCTTCATGGTTTCCCCGCAAAAGTACAACTTGCTTGGGAAAAGCAAGCTTAAGCTTCAGAATTGCGTAATAGATTTCTGCTGACTTCTCGCCCCTGTCACCGTAATCGCCTAAAAAAACCAATGTTGCCTCTTTGGTTTTCTGCATTTTCTCGATGAAGCGGCTTGTTTGTAGGATGACTGTTAGGCTTTCAAAGTTCCCATGCAAGTCGCCAATTACTAATGCTTCGCCTAACGGTTCAAGTTTAACTAAACGGTTAACTATTGTCAAGTTGCCTACTCGCCCCTTTTCATTTCGCAACAAAAACAAGGCTTTGTTTACTACCTTATTGAAGCCGCTGCTTTGAATTCTTAAAGCTTCTTCGATAAGTAAAGATAAATCCAAAGCCTAACACGGCAACTAGGGAATTTGAACTTTTATTTCAATTGAGCTGTAAATATCTCTTTCAATAGACCGCTTGAGATTGCTGATTTTATCAACAGCGTCATGGTATGCGTTTTCTTTGACTGCTTCGTGTGTTTGGATGATAGTTTTTTTCGCTTTTAGCTGGTCAACCTGTGCCTGAAGCACGGCTAGATTGTGTTTTACCTCATCCATCATTTGAGAACCTGACAGCTGTTCTCTTGTGGTTGCCATTTCCACGCATCTGATTTGAAGTTTGGCGAGTGAATCTGCTTTGAGTATCTCATTTAAAGCCTGCTCGGCTTTCCGTGCTTTATCAGATTTTAATTTAAGTTTGTCCTCAGCCATTAGACCCTCAAGCTTCTGCAAAATCTCCTTAAGCATCGGATAACCTCTCTCCTCAGCTATAAACGCATCAAAAGGCTTCTCTAAATACTGGTTCACCTTGGCAAGCTCATCTGGAGTTATTCCACCTCCACCGCCCGAGGTGGCTAATGCTTGCATTTTTATGAAGGGTTTTTGCAGATGCCTAATCGCATGTTTCAATTCACAGCTTAGCACGTCTATCTCAGCATTTACCGACTTCAGCTTATCAATCGGTCCGCTATTTTTCAGTTCAGCAATTTTTTGTTCCAGTTCAGAGATTTCTTTTTCGATCGGTATGCGCTCATCCGTTATTTTTCCTTTTTCTTCCCCGATTGTAGCTAATTGTTGTTGGACCTTTTGAAGTTCATCTAGAAGCTGGAAGGCCTCTTCCAAAGTTTTAGTTTTAACGTATTCCTCTGTAACAAAGTCATTGAGGGTCGCATATGCTTGTTTAGATCTTTCGTACACGGCCAAGAATTTTCTTCTATCCATAATGAAGAAGGGTGAAATTTTTGGAAACCAATTTTTAATGTCGATATCGATTACTATAAAGATTTTTTGAATTTCCTGAGTATATTTACTTAAGGTATCGTAGGAGATTTCTTCCGGAAGATTGAGTTTTTTGAGGCGGTCAAGAAATAAATGAGCAAGCTTGTTTAGCGCTCTAGCTCGATTGTAAACTTTCATATTTCTTCTATCAATTTCTCTTGTACTATTATCCAAAAGCATCTGGCTTACGTCCCCGACGCTCTCAATTGCGTTGTTCATATCGTCCCTTAGTTTTTTGGCTTGAGCATGCACAGGCGAAAGGATTGAGCTTGTCTCGTTTTCAAGCCACCGTTTAACTTCGCCAGATGATGTGAACTGAACAGATTCCGTCAAATGCGCTTCCCTGTATCATATCTTGTATTGGCTTATTTATCATTATTTCCAAATTTTACGTTTATCACTACCATTTTTTGAGTAGCTACTCTTAAATAGCTAACGGTTGCATTGAACAAACAAAAGAGAGAAAATAAAATGAACACAAAAAGACTCTCACTAATCATAATATTCATCGCATTAACAACAGCTCTGAGTATTGCAGGCCCAAAAATTCCAGCGCCCTACGCCCCATTCCTCTTCTACCAGGTGTGGGAAATACCAATAGTCATAGCCTTTTTAGCCTTAGGACCAAAAGCAGGAATAACAATAGCAGTGATAAATACACTCATTCTAATAGCAATTTTCCCAGGCGCTTTGCTACTAGGACCAGTATACAATCTCATCGCCGTATTATCAATGCTTTTAGGCGTTTACGTACCATATAAAATTGCAACCCATGGTTGCAAAATAGAAAACCTAAACAACTTTCTACGGCAACATATCAAAATGATAAGTATTTCAGCAACCGCCTTAGGAATTACGGTACGCGTCCTTGTGACAACAGTTACAAACTATTTTTTCCTGCAACAGCCCTCTCCAATTGGCTTCTCATATAAACCAGAGGCAGCGTTGGCTTTTCTGCCTTTAAGCGCATTCTTCAATGCGACAGTAGCAATCTACACAATACCTGTTGCGCTTGCCGTGACAGTAGCTATTACATCTAGGTTTAAGCTGCAATAAAAGAAGGAAATTAGGTGTGTATTTAGCTTGCGCCTTTGAGCATGAAATAGTGGGCGGGCAGGTCTTTTATGGCTGTGCTGAAGTTTGTCTGATAGAACAACAACAGTTGTGTTGCCATTTTTGATGGGTTTGTTTTGGGTTGCTTTTTTAATTCAGAGCTTGAAGTGTTTGCAGGTTGCTTCATTATTCGACATTATTAGACATTATTAGACATTCTTAGACATTCTTAGACATTATTGGTTATAGAAAGGACTAGAAAAGGGGCAGAGTTAAAAATCGTTGCAGATTGTGTATTATAATGTCCTAGGATGATTTTAGTTGCCGTTAACACGGAGTTGCCTTCAAAACGACGTTGCAGAAGATGAATCGCGTATAGGTTCCTATGTTGGTGCAGTGGCAGTTTGAATTGGAGTCATCCGAGGTCTTAAGAGGTCACCATAACTATCGTTGGTGTGTTAGGCGTTAGGGAAAGTTTTTTTGCGTAAGATGCGTAAGGATGGGCGTATTTTTATTCCAAAGTTGACGCCAGTTGCTTTGCACAAATGAAAAGCCACGTCTTGCAGGCATTATTTTGAGGTAACGCTTGAACCCCGCACAACACGTGTTAATACCGATAAATGTCGAGCACTTCTGGGAAAAGATGCTGATAAATGTCGAGCAAAATGTTTAAACTAAATACGCATCAAAAAGCATTTTTTAAATTCACGATCCGCCTAAAGCTTTCTTGTAGTTAATGCTTTTAAGAAAAAAGGCGTATCTATTCTTTAGGGATTAGGTGAGAGATTATGTCTTTACATGAAGCTATGCTTTATGAAAAACTGGATGAAAACAAAGTAAACTGTTGCTTATGTGCCCGCCGTTGTCTAATAAGCGATGGAGCATCAGGCTTTTGTTTAGTAAGGAAAAATCAAGGAGGCGTACTCTACACGCTTAATTACGGGAAAGCTGTTTCGGCTGGCGTTGATCCTATAAGTAAAAAGCCGCTGTCGCATTTTAACCCGGGCGCTTTAGTGATGTCTGTCGCTGCTGCTGGCTGCAACTTCCGCTGCCAATTCTGCGACAACTGGATGATAAGTCAAGATCGTGAAGTTGCTGGCAGACCGTTTCCGCCAGAAGAAATAGTGAAGTCAGCTCTAAATGGTAATTGCCAAGGAATAAGCTACACTTACACTGAGCCCACCATTTTCATGGAGTACGCTTATGACACAGCAAAGCTTGCGCACGAAGCAGGATTGTTTAACACTTTTGTCACGAACGGGTACATGACTCCTGAAGCAGTCAAGACTATTGCGCCTTTCTTGGATGCGGCAACGGTTGATTTTAAAGGCGGCGGCGACCCAGACTTCTACAAATCCGTTTCCGCAGTGCCAAACGTCACCCCAATTTATGAAGCACTAAAAGAACTCAAACTAAACGGCGTCCACATAGAAATCACCAACCTTGTTGTTCCCAAAATTGGTGATTCAATGGATAAAATAAAACAGATGGCTGCATGGATTAGAGATTATTTGGGGAAAGATACACCGTTTCACCTGCTACGTTTTCACCCTGACTACAAGATGACCACAATCCCAGCCACAAGCGTCGAGGATATGGAGAGAGCGTACATGACGGCTAAACACGAAGGATTAAATTACGTTTACCTCGGCAATGTCCCTGGTCACCCGTCAGAAAACACTTACTGCCCAAACTGCAACGAAGCAATAATCAAAAGATACAGTTTCGAAATAACCCAATGGAAACTGACCCCTGACATGCGATGTCCCGTATGCGGACAACAAATTCCGATAAAAGGCAAAGTATACCAGTCCAACTTGCGTTTTCCATACTCACTGTTTTAGCGACTATATTACCGTAAGGCGATTCTTGCTTAGGGCAAGGCAACACAAAATTAAGCCTTTATTAAGCAAAACAGAAACTGTGCAGTTGTAAAAGTGCCTAATCAATGACTAAGTATTATGCGTTGGCATTAACGACCAGTTACTGGAAACCAGGCGACAACTATGCCAACAAGATAATCAGCACCTTAGAAAGCAAAATTAAAAATGGAGATTTCGTTGTGGTTTCGGAAAAGGCAATTTCAACAGCAAAAGGTAACATGATAGACGAAAGCACTGTTAAACCAAGCTTGAACGCAAGGGTTATGGCGCGTTTTTGGATGCGAATTGTTTGGGGATATTGCCTTGGCGTATTATGCCATTTTGGACAACGGTTATTGCGGAGGTTAAGGCAGTACCCGTTGGAGTCTGGCAGTCGCCACAAACAAGTAGCACTGCAATATGCGGGTTTTTTGCAGGCGCTGATGTTTGGTTCTGAAGGCGGAATCGACGGCTCCAACTTACCCTTCTCGTATGTAAGTTTGCCGTTGGACAATGCACGTGAAGCGGCGCAGGAAATTCAAGGGCAGATATTTGTCAAATTGAAAAGAGATGTTTGTGTAATAATTGCTGACACTGATAAAACCTACAGGTTCAGGAATTTCTTTTTTACTCCAAGGCCAAAACCAATGAAGGGCATACATTCCTTCGGAGGAGCCACCACCTATATCATGGGCAGAATGCTGAAACTTAAAAAAAGTTCCACCCCTCTAGTGGTTGCAGGATGCAATCTTCAGGCTAGTGAAGCGTTAACAATTACTAACATAGCTGACAAAGCGAGAGGTCCAGGTTCAGGCGCTACGGTTTGGGATATGGCGGCGAGGTTTCAAGTGGAAGTTAACGGTGTAAGCTGGGAAATGCTGTCTAAAATTAGGCATAAACCATTAGTAATCGTTAGAAAAAAATTACGTTAAGGTTAATACGGAAGAAACAAATAATCATTTAATTGAAAAAGACTTTTTGAAGGGTAACACATAAAAACAAGACTTCGAAGGCACATAGTTGAACAGGTGAATTAGGTATGGAAGAAGCATTACAGAAAATGGACGCGTTCTTTAATCCTCGTTCAGTTGCAATAATTGGAGCCACGAAGAAAGTTGATAAAGCAGGTCATGTAATTTTCAAAAATTTTTCAACAAACAAGATGCGTGGAGTTTTCAAGGGTGAACTTTATCCTGTTAATCCAAATGAAAATTCAATTTTAGGCTTCAAATGTTATCACTCATTAACTCACATTCCTTATGAAGTGGATTTAATTGTAATTATTGTTCCCGCGAATGTTGTGCCCAGCATTATGGAGGAAGCGGTTACCAAAAAAGTCAAAGCCGCCATCATAATTAGCTCAGGCTTTAGAGAAGTTGGAAATGTAGAACTAGAAGAACAAGTGGTCGCCATAGCTAAAAAAGGCGGAATACGCGTTTTAGGACCCAACTGTCTAGGAGTTTACTATTCAAAAACAGGTATCGACAGCCTGTTTCTTCCAGAAACAAAAACTCTCACAACCGGAGAGGAAGTTGTAGCGACGCCAAGGCCAATGCCAGGCAACATAGCGATGATTACTCAAAGTGGAGCCTTCGGCTCTGCCGCCTTAGACTACTTGACTGGTCGGCAGATGGGCGTTAGCAAATTCGTAAGTTTCGGCAATAAATGTGACGTAAACGAAACAGACATACTCCATTACTTGCTTCATGATAAAGAAACCAAAGTCACACTCGTCTATTTGGAAGATATCAAAGATGGAAGAGAATTCCTAAAAGTAGTCAAGAAAGTTACGCTCAAAAAACCTGTTGTAGTCATAAAATCTGGCAAAAGCGTTGCCGGTGCAAGAGCAGCAGCCTCACACACAGGCGCCATTGCAGGATCAGATAAAATTTATGATGCTGCCTTTGAGCAAGGCGGAGTCATAAGGGCAAGGGACATGGAGGAATTTTTTGATATAGGAAAAGCATTAGCTATGCAGCCGCCGGCTTTGGATAAAAATATTGGTATACTTACTGATGCAGGTGGACCCGGCGTTATGACCGTTGATGAATGTGAACTTTTAGGTCTTACAGTAGACCGCTTTGATGACGAGACCCTTCAGAAATTCCAGGAGCTCAAAGACAAAAATGTCATTTTGAAGATAGCTGCTACGTCAAACCCAGTTGACCTCACTGGTTCAGTGACTGATGACATGTTCGAGATTTCCGCTGACTTAATGTTTCAAGACTCGCAGATCTATGGCATAATTCTGCTTGGGCTGCATCACATGCCAGGATTAAAAGAGAAATACATTGATGGCATTGTGAAAATTGCAGCCAAATATACCAAGCCCATAGTAATGTGCGACATTGGCGAAACAGAAATGGCGCTCTACACGCGTTCAAGGTTTGACAGACTCTGTGTGCCCTCTTTTACCTCGCCTGAGGATGCTGCGCGAGCCATGAAAGCCCTGGTAACCTACGGTTCATACCTGATAAAAAACAATTGCGCAGAGGAATACATTGCACAAATTAAGAAAACAACATGCAACGCTAACCGTCGAATGTGACAGTTACTTCGCTGCCGTCTGTTATCTTGAGGCGCTCACGTAAATACCAAAAAGCAATGACCTCTACCGTGTCACTTGGATAATTGGGAATCTGTGGAATAATAATTGCACACTCTAAACTGTCAATGTGCGCTTTGATTAGTTTTCCGGTGCAGTAACCTTTTGCGGGGTAAACCTCTAGCTGTTTAGCGTTTTCAAGCAGTTTCTTTTTCTTCTCGCTCTCTTTTGTAAGGCGGATGTTTAATGTTCCGGGGTAAGGAGTAAAACCAAGTTTTTCTTGTATTTGCCGTTTAACCCATGGTAAATCAATAAACTTTTGTCCTTCGCCGTTACCGGAAAAAACTGTGCCTTTGAGTACTATTTCACGCAAAAAGCAGCCTTCGAGGAGGCTTATTGTTTTTGTTCTTTTAGCCATTGGGCAACTTTTCTAAGAATAGGATCAGATGATATGTCAACTACTGGCACAATCATTTTTTCTTTAGTTTCAATAACCGGCGCATATTTTGGCATCAACGCGTAACCAACGAAGGTCCAGTAAACTTTGCCGTCCTCCAACAGGGCTGTAGCTACTACGGCTGTTGAAGCAGGCAGCGGAAAATACAAGAAGACAACCCCCTCAACCCAGTATAACCCGGCTAGTTTACCGCCTGCAATCACAGAGGTAAATCTTGCCATTTCTTCAGGTGTGCTGAAAAAGGTTTTTTCCATTATAATAATTTGTTTGAAGGGAGAATATGTGACGGCGACTTCGGTTTTGCTCATGGCCTTTCACTTCGACTGGTTAGCTATTGTGTTGGCGGTTCCCTTTTAATCTTGCCTTAAGTTGATGCTCTGTCTCTCTAATTTTGGTGCGGTATCGTTGCTTAAAACAACAACTGTTGTGTTGCCATTTTGTTCTGGCTGTTTTGGGTTGCTTTTTTAATTTAGGCTTTGAATTGTTTGCAGGTTGCGTACACAGAAGGACACAAAAGGACAAGGAAGGAGAAGGAAGGACAAGGAAGCACGCAGAAGCATGACAAAATATTTCTTGGTGCCTAAATGGTTTGGAAAGTGGTGAGGTTTAGGTTGCTGTTAACTTGAATGTTGCTTTAAGTGGAGTTTCAGTTAGAGGTCAACGTTTCCCAAACTGAAGGATGGAGAGTTCAGAGTCAGGTGATCTATAGATTAATTATTATCAAAAATGTTTGGAGACAGAGGATAAGTTGAGAAAAAGTTATAGAGTAGACGAACATTAAGCCTTCTCTAACAATATAATCTTGGATGGTTACAGTTTCATGCCTGAAATACGTGTAGCACTTGTAGGCGTTGGCAACAGCGCATCAGCCCTTATTCAGGGAACCCAATACTACAAGGATGCTAAAGAAAACACCACTGTTCCCGGGCTTATGCACGTGAACTATGGCGGCTACCACATCCGTGACATCCATTTTGTTGCAGCTTTCGAAGTTAACAAAGACAAGATCGGCAAAGACCTCTCAGAAGCCATCTGGGTTAAACCTAATTGCTGCGAAAAATTCGCCGATGTTCCAAATTTGGGAGTAAAAGTGTCCCCAGGTATAATTCTTGACGGCGCAGCGCCTCACATGCGGGAAACTTTCAACGTTTATGACGACAGCAAAACCCCAAAAGACAGTATCGTCAAAATCCTTAAAGATGCCAGAACCCAAGTCTTAGTTAACTACTTGCCAGTGGGCAGCCATGATGCAGTCAGGTTTTATGCTCAATGCGCTATAGATGCGGGATGCGCTTTTGTGAATTGCATGCCTGAATTCATCGGTTCCGACCAAACAAAAGAGTGGCCAAAAAAATTCGAAGCGGCAGGCTTACCTGTCTTAGGTGACGACATCAAAAGCCAAGTTGGCGCCACCATACTTCACCGCAACCTCGTGCGCCTGTGCTTAGACCGCGGCGTCATAGTTGACGAAACCTACCAGCTCAATCTCGGCGGCGACACAGACTTCCAGAACATGACAGTCGAAAATCGCCTCATATCAAAACGCATCAGCAAAACCGAAGCCGTCACAAGCCTTGTCCCATACAAGTTGCCAACAAGGATTGGTCCCTCAGATTATGTGCCTTTCTTGAAGAACAAGAAAATCTGTTACATCTCACTTAAAGGACGCAAGTTCGGCGACCGCCCTATAAACATCAGTGTCAAACTTGAAGTGGAAGATTCCCCAAACAGCGCGGGTGTAGTTATTGACTTGATTCGTGCAGCAAAAATAGCGTTGGACCGCAAAATTGTCGGTGCCTTGCTTAGCATGCCGTCTTACGCATTTAAGCATCCACCCATTCAGATACCTGACTCGCAAGCGAGACAATGGACGGAAGAATGGATAGCGGGTAAACGGGAGCGCTAAACTTCCCTTTCTCTTTTGTGAAAGCTTTTTTAAGCTTGAAAGTTAAACTGGATACTATCAGTATTCAGAAGGTTCAAGTGCATGGTAAAAGTTGAATCATGTGAAGTGCCTGAAGGCCTCTATTTTTCTAAAGATTTTGAATGGATAAAAATTGAAGGAGACAAAATTCGAATGGGCATCACTGACTATGCTCAGAAGTCGCTAAGAGAAATTGTTTATGCTGAGTTGCCTAGCGCCGGAACGGTTGTGAAGCAAGGTGAGCCGTATGGAACGTTGGAGTCTGTTAAGGCGGTTTCAGACCTGGTTGCAGCCTTAAGCGGAACAATCGAGGAAGTAAACGACGAGGTCCAATCGAAACCTGAAACATTAAACGAGGATCCGTACGTGAAAGGCTGGTTAATTGTTGTTAAAGCTTCAAACTTAGAGGCTGAGCTTGCTAACCTTATGGACTTCAACAAGGCTGTTGAGTGGCATAAGGCTCAAGCCCAATCTAAATAGGCAGAAGGCAGAGTTTGGATGGCTAGGCGCATTATTGTTATTGGGGCTAACGCGGCAGGTGTTGAAGCTGCCTCTGCTGCACGCAAAAAAGACCGCACAGCCGAAATCACGTTGGTTACTCAGGAGAAGAATGCTGGTTACTCACGCTGCGGTCTACCCTTCGTTATCGGCGGTCAAATTCAAAGTTTTCACGATTTAATTGTTTACCCACCAGCATACTTTCAAATGTTAAAGTTGAATTTGCGTAACGAAACAAAAGCCACCGCGATTAACACTAAAGAAAAAACTGTCACAGTGGTTGACAAGGCAGGAGCCACCGAGGTTCTACCATACGACAGCTTGGTAATCGCTACTGGCGCTGACGCGTTTATGCCGCCAATTAAAGGCAGAGAAAAACCTGGAATCCTAAGCCTCCGCGGCATAGAAGATGGCGAGAAGATTGAAGCGGCAGTCAAAGCTGGCGCGAAATCAGCCGTTATTATGGGTGCCGGCTTAATCGGTTTAGAAGTGGGCGTCGGCTTGATGGAGAAAGGTGTGAAAGTTACCATCGTAGAGATGTTGCCGCAGATTCTGCCCCAGTTGCTTGACGCGGACATGGCAAAGCTGGTTCAGGACCATTTGGAAGAGAAGGGCATGCGTATCCTCATCAGCAAAGGCGTCGAAGAATTCCTCGGAGAAGACAAAGTAACCGGGGTCATAGCAGGTGGAGAAAAAATCGAAGCAGATATATTCATTAGCGCTTTTGGCGTACGGGCTAACACTAAACTCGCAGTTGACTCAGGAATTCCTTTAGGTGAGACACGTGCTATAAAAACGAATTCGCGTATGGAAACCGATGTGAGAGACGTTTACGCCGTTGGCGATTGCGCTGAAGCCCCAAACATTATAACGCATCGACCTATGTGCGCTCAACTTGGGACCATCGCGGTTAGGCAGGGCAAAGTTGCAGGCGCAAACGCTGGAGGCGATTACTCCCAGTTCACAGGCATTTTGGCGTCGGCTGTTACGCGGTTGTTTGAGATTGAAGCAGGCAACACTGGATTAACTGAAACAGCCGCCGTGCGCAACCGCATCGAAGTCATAACTGGAGCCATAACCAGCAAAACCAAAGCAGATTATTTCCCAGGCGCCAAACCCATCAAAATCAAACTAGTTGTCGAGAAAGAATCCCAACGCATCGTAGGTGGTCAAGTCATAGGTGGAGAAGAAGTTACTCAACGCATTAACTGCCTCAGCTTCGCCATCCAGAAAGGCATGACCGTACGCGAATTAGCCAAAGCAGACACCGCGTATGCGCCGCCGCTATGCGAAACCTGGGAACCAATGGTTTTAGCAGCAGAAATGGTGCTAATGAAGCTGCGATAACCCAGTTTTTAGTTTTCTTTTCTTGCTTTTAGTTTTTGGATTTCTGGGTTTCTTTAGCCTGAAAACTTTTAGTCATTAACGCCACCTGAAAACATACCTTTAACCTTATTGCAAGTCGCAACATAGGTCATGCGGTTTGATTTGTGGGTGTGGAAAGTCGTATAAGCAACTTATGACACGTGTCATAGTGAGGTGCTTAGATGTTATCTCGTGATTGTGACGGATGCGAAAAACAGCTTTCCGAGTGTAAACGTCGTTTCGCCCAGGTTTCTTTAGGTGAGAAAGTTTTTTGTCCAGACGGCACAGCCCATCTCGTCGACAGCAAATAGTTAAAGTAAACAAGTAAAGCCATTTTCTCTCGAAGGCTTCTCTTTGTTTTTTCATAAGTGAACCACTTTCACTAAATTACAGTCCGCAAAGTGCGGTTCTTCAATAACGTTCCCCGACTGTAACGACTAGCCACATCGTCCACCACTTTCTTTGGTCCCGAACCTGAAATCCCACACGCCTAAAAGTCTCCCGTAATACAATAGGATTGTTGGCTTGAAAACGGATAAGCCTGGACAACCCCAACGGCGGCCAAACATCAGCGAGAAACAACAGACCGCCTACTTGCAAAACACGTTTTATTTCTCTCAAACCTTTCTCTTGATCTTGCCAGAAATTAAAAGAAGCCGTACTAAAAACAAGAGAAACTGATTCGTCAGGTAAAGGAACCGATTCAGCCTTGCTAACGTAAAATGTGGCTTCAGGCATTAATCGGCGGGCTTGCTCTATCATACCCGCTGCTGGATCAACACCAATAAACTGTGCTTTGGGCCAACGCGCCTTTGCTTTGCGGAGTAACCGTCCAGTCCCGCAACCGACGTCTAAAACGGTGCTATGGGTATATCCTTTTTCAACCAGGTTAAGCACACGCCTCTGAAATCGGTCGAACCAAAGCCGCTGGCCTAACGAATTCTCATAAGTCAAGGATCTACGGTTGAAGTGTTCAACGTCATATGTTTGCTTTCCAGCCGTTCTCGCTCCCTCAAAGCTGACTCTTTGTCCTTCACCAATCTAAAACATTCGCCTATAAATAAGGGGACACACAGGTCAACATGGGTTCATGATGGCTTAATTGCTATGCCATTTAGGGCAATTCTCATAAGTTAAAAATGGGTTTTTTTGACCGCCTACGTCTTTATCATTGCAAATACTGTAGCTTGCGTTATACTCTGTGCATGTTCCACAACCGCGCTTAGTGGCTCTATCCATTTTAATCAGAATCCCGATAGAATGCAGAAGGGAATTCATCCAAATCGCAATCTTTTAAATTACATGTATTGCGTTTCGAGCAAATTCTGCATTTTTCAATAATTTTGTCATCGTTCATTTTTCGTAGCCTTGACACAGCTTTGACAGGTTTTCCACTGCTCAATAATCTTTTGCTGTTCAACGAAAATAAGGCTTATGAAACCAAAATATGGATTAGAAAATAGGCTGATTGGTGTTGGGTTTTAGATGAGGTAGGCTTCTGTGATGTATCTTCGCACAACCCATTGCGTTTGGAAGTAGTAGGCTATTTTTGCGATGGAGTTTTTCATGAGGGTTATCCAGGCGTCTTTTTGTCTGTTGAATGTTGGAAGGATTAGGTATTCGAGTTTGCTGTAGAGGTCTTGGAGTTCTAGTTCTCTTCTTTCTCTTTCGATCAGTAGCTCTCTGGGGTGAGGGCCTATTGCCCAGCCGGTCACGCCTTCGATACAGCCTTCCATCCACCACCCGTCTAGGACACTGAAGTTGATGACGCCGTTGTGGGCGGCTTTCATGCCGCTGGTTCCGGAGGCTTCAAAGGGCGGCAGGGGAGTGTTGAGCCAGACGTCAACGCCTGAGGTGAGTTTGGCTGCGGTGTCCATATTGTAGTTTTCTAGGTAAACTATGCTAAGTTGATCTTTCAGTGTATTTGCGTAGTCGTGGATTTGTCTTATGAGCCTCTTGCCGTCGGTGTCGTTTGGGTGTGCTTTTCCGGCGAATATCATTTGGATTTTTTCTTTTCGATTGATGTCTGTTAGCCTGTGCAGGTCGGAGAAGATTAGGGTTGCTCGTTTGTAACCTGTGGCTCTTCTAGCGAAGCCTATTGTCAGAGCTTGTGAGTCCAGTTTTACTCTGTTGGTTTTTTCAACGAAAGTTAGTAGGTCTGTTTTTGCTTTGGTGTGGGCATCCCAAACTTCTCGGTTGGGGATTTCGCTGGCTTTTGCAAGCAGTATAGGTTCGTTGGCCCAGCCTGGGATATATTTGTCGAAGAGCTGTCTGAAATATAGACTTGTCCAAGTGTAGGAGTGGACTCCGTTGGTGACGGCTCGGATATAGCGACCTGGAAAAAGTCTTCTGGAGTAATCCACATGCGCTAGGGAGACGCCGTTGATGTATTTACTTAAGTTTAGTGCTAGAAAAGCCATGTTCAGGTTTTCTGTTCCCCCATATTGCTTCATGTCAGCCAGCAAATATTCTTTGCCTAGCACTTGTTGGATAAGGTCATATGTGAATTGGTCGAATGCGGCTTCCACTGGACTGTGTGTAGTGAAAACGCAGATGTTTTGGACTTTTTCTGCGTCCATTCCGTTCTCTTTCAGCAGTTCAAGTGTTAGGAGACTGGAGTGGCCTTCGTTCATGTGGTACTTTCGGATTTTGAATGGCAGCGTTTTTAGGAGTTTGGTGCCTCCGATGCCGAGAACTATCTCTTGTTTTAGTCTGTAGTTTTTGTCGCCACCGTATAATGAATCTGTGATTCTTCTGTCTTCGGCGGTGTTTTCTTCCATGTCGGTGTCTAGATACAGAATTGGCACCATGCCGCCCGTAATGCTTTGGTACTCATAGAGCCAAGCTTGCACTTTGACTGGGCGCCCTTCGATGGTTACGGTGACAATGTTGGGCATGCGGGTTAAGGTTTTGGCTGGGTCCCATTCGTCAGGAAACTCAAGTTGGTCCCCTTGCTCGGTTAGTTTTTGTCTGAAGTAGCCTTTCCTGCTTGCGAGTGTGATGGCAACCATCTGGAGGCGTAAGTCTGCACTGGATTTCACTATGTCGCCTGCTAAGACGCCTAAGCCGCCGCTGTAGGTGGGCATTTTATCGGATATTCCTATTTCCATGGAGAAGTAGGCAATTCTGGGGTCTTCTTGGAAGTGACGTCGACAGTTTTCGCTGCAGAAGCAGTATTTTTTGCCTCCGAAGCTGTCGCTTGCTACTTCGATTTTTGTTGACAGATCTGCATCTATTTGGATTCCGCAAACGGGGCATCTCACAGACACAGGATTGTCCAAACTTGGCACCATAGAAGAAAACCCATCGTCCCACATTGATATATATGCATTGCTAATAAGGATGTGAGCGCTCAGAGCCCACTTTAGATATTAGAATTGGCGAAACGATGAAGCCTGGAATTTTACCCAGCTTACTTAAGAAAGAATGCAAAGTAATGGTTGCGTCGGCAATGTGTAATCATAGATGATTCTTACGAAGCTACTGTAAGCAGTAGCCTTTTCTTTTTGTTTATTCTATTGTAGATATTCCTGGCTGGGTGAATGGCTCAGTCATATCGACGAGGAGTTTGCCGAAAGTGTTGATGTGGTTTTCTTCTTCAGCCAAAATTTCTTCCAACATTCGCCTTGTGGTGTAGTCGCCTTCTTCCGCCGCAGCCTGAATTGCTTGTTTGTAGATGTTGATGGCTTCTTCTTCGTCCTGCTCGTCTTGTTTGAGCATTTCGATGAGGCTGCCTCCAACGAAAATCGGGTCAGGTTTAGTTGTGGATACGCCGTTGAGGTAGTCTAGGCGTTCTGCGAGGCGTTCAGCATGTTTCATTTCGGCGATGGCTGTCTTGCGGAAAACGTCTTCCACGGTGGCGCCGTTTATGCCTGTGACTTGGACGTGTTGCCACATATATTGGATGCTGACTTGGAGTTCACGGGCTATGGCTTTGTTTAAAAATTCTAATAGTTTTTGAGAAACCAAAATTATCCCTACAAAAAGGAGGCTAACTGAATATATAAACAAACCCTATTGTGGCCTTTTGACTTATTTTGCTTAATCTTAGTTTCGGGTTTTGGCTTTGTTGACGAGTTTTCTGCGGATTTTAGTTCTGGCTGGTTTGGGTTGCTTTTTTGTTTCAAGGTTTGATTCGTTTGCAGGTTGAGTCAAAAAAAGTCAATAAAAGTCAAAATTAGTTGAAAAAAGTCGAATTAAGTGGGAAAAAAGTCTGAAAAGTCGAATATTGTCGAT
The DNA here is from genome assembly GCA_049522695.1 of Bathyarchaeia archaeon. Lineage (GTDB taxonomy): Archaea > Thermoproteota > Bathyarchaeia > Bathyarchaeales > Bathycorpusculaceae > Bathycorpusculum. Next base: position 36,967 of record JBEKNP010000044.1, read on the forward strand.
AAAACTACCTAATTAAACCAGTCACAACGCTTCAGATCAGAAGTAAATACAAACGGACTAACCAAACCCTCCACCTTAAACATGCCGCCTTAAATCCCCCGCTGACTGAGAACAGAGAAACTTAGAAACAAAATTCTAATATTAACCAATTGCAATTGCTTAATCCAAACAGCTTAAAGCAAGCTTCAGAATACCAAAATATGCGGGCCGGTCGTCTAGCTTGGTTAGGACGTTGGCTTTACGAGCCAAAGGTCGCCGGTTCAAGTCCGGCTCGGCCCATAGTAGACCCATCCCCTGCACGGTCTGGGTCCCAATTTGCTACGCCACCAAAATTATAGCCGTACAAGTATGTATTCGCCCCCTTGGGGTTCAAGCCCCAGCGAGCTCAAGTCAATACTACTTTTTTTTATGTAAACTTTCGGTTGATGACAACTGTTTTGAGGTATTTCCAGTGTTTAATACCCATTTTTTTCGAGGTTTGTGGAGCTTGCGCAGTTTTTCTGTTGATTTGTTGTACAGCTCCCTTTTAGCTAAGTTTATGTTTGAAATATTGATTTTTAAGAGAATCTTTACGTATTGACATGTTTTTGTGTTCGACAATTGGGTCTCTCAGCACGTTTTGATATGCTTGAGTTATGTGCGAGGGTTTATGTGGCGGTTTGTGCACTATGATGACATAAGAAATGTGTCTTAAATAGACATATTGTATATCTGTACAACACAACAACAGGAGAAAAACAGAAAATGAACAATAACTACCAAAAAGAAACCCAAACAAAACTCACCA
>JBEKNP010000045.1:0-23973 GCA_049522695.1 Bathyarchaeia archaeon
GGTACTTGCTAAAGACGCGTTAGCTTACGGAGCAGTTACAGTCCAAGAGGGCGAAGATCACCAGCTGACAGTTCTGCGAAAACAACTCAGAGAGCTAATTTTGGCTGAGGCTTCGGTATAAAAGTGTACACAGGTCATTGAGTCCCGTCGGACCCGCCATAGTCCTTGCGCATTTGTACTGTTTTCTCGCCTTACCCTTTCTTTTTTTGTCAGTGTAAACGCTCATTTGATTTTAGGGGTGTTATTTCTTGGCAGGTAACGCTACCTTAGAAGACTTCAACAAGTATCACCTGCCTTGCTCGAAAGGAGCTTATGATTGTGTGGCTTACAAGAGTCCAAACAAAGCAAGCTGCAGCAAGGACCCATATTTCCGCAGAGGCGATCTTACCTGTCCAGACTATGACCTGGATAGCTTCAGCTGTTGCCATGGAGCCGGGGGGACTTGTCGTAGACGGTGTTTTCATACTAACCAAATGGGAGAGGAACATTATTAGAGAGAGCCACAACTTTAGCGAACGAGCTGCTTTCAGACGTGTAAGCTTCCAAGTCGATCCAGATGCATTTGAGGATATATTGAACAAAATTCGTGCCCTTGCCTTCAAGGGTTCCGCTACCAAAGAAGACATTGAGTATGTTGGCAAAATGCGGGAAGTGGCTTTATGGCTTAAACAGGTCGGTTTCTCTTCAAGAGAGGAGTACTTGAAAAGCCTGATCTATTACACGAAATGCTCTAACCTGAATCCTGCAGCGCTACTAGACCTGAAACTTAGCGAAGACCCTAAGCGAGGATATTACCCAGCTGAAGAACTATTACAAAGCTGGATAGATTTGGCAGAAGAAACCAAATGTGTGACCTCTTCAAGAATATGGAATGAAGTAAATGCTGTCAGGAGTTTTTACATGCATAGTCGGGTGCCGTTGCAGCCAGTAGATTACGTATACGTGCCTAAAGAAAAAGATGTCTTCGACGAGAATAACCTCAAAAAGTTCAGGGAAGGCTTTGACTTCTACGGTAAAGTTTTGTTTGACTTCATACTTTCCGTCCCGCTCCGCGACGGTCAATTTCAAATTTGTAGGCACTGTGGCCAAGATTTCTATCCGCGCTGGCGCAACATTACAACTTACCCGAAGATTGAACCCTACAGCCCGTTCGTTATCAAGACTCAGAAGGGCCATGAGAAGAAGACAAGACGCAGAATATCCCAGATGCAGGTGTGTTATTTGACTCCGTCCGCTGTAGATGGCTTGAACACTTTGCGAAGCATCAAAGAAGCCGCGCTGGGGCGCAGGCTAAGGCCTGATGAGTACATCTTCACCCACACCGGTAACAATGGGCAAGGCGTCCTTCATATTACGCCTATCGGCACGATGAACGTGATTGGAACCTTTAAGCATGCTGAGCAAAAGACAGGGGAACACATAACTGTCCATCGGGCAAGAGACTGGGTTTACTCGGTTCTAGCTTGCCAGGGAATAGAGCAGGTGCTTAGAGACCTGTACCTGGGCCATGAAACCAATTATCAAATGGGCTACCTGATGCAGCTAATTACTAAATGGCAGAAAACCTTCCGAAAAGCTAAAGCTCTTGAAGCACTTGACATCAGGCCGCCAAGCCTCAAGAAGGATCCATTAAAAGAGTTGGTTGCTGGCTTAGGATTCAACGCTCAAGACCTTGAAACTTTCCAGAAAGTACTGAAAGCAATCGGGAATAGGGGTCTTTGAGGAGTAGAAATAGATTAGTCTATTTGTAGTGTTAATAGAGATAAAAATCTGGCGGGAAGTGGCTGAAACCATCCTCCTCTTGCATAAGAGAGGCAGATTAAAGCTTCTTTTGTTTTTGCTTACTAACAACATAAGAATAAATTCATTTGTTGACTCAGTAGAGAAAAATAAGTTTTATTTCCTTAAGAGGAGCGGATTTTGAGTGCATATGAGCGCGCGCTGGAACAACACAGATTGGTCCACCCATTGCGGAATAATTAAAAATCAATGCAAAATAATCTCTCCAATACTCTTGCCAGCTGACCCTGATTTTAGGATATTCCGATGAACGAATTATCTGGACTCTTTCATGTTTGCGGCTCCAACAGCTAGCAGTATTCTTTGTAAAACCAAGATTTTTAATTTGATTCCGATCTCATTCACAGGATATCCCTATCTCCTATTTTAATCCATTTTTAAGGTGATTTTACTAATTTTCCTATTTTTTTAATTCTTTTTCAGCAATTTTTTCAGCGTCTTCGAGAATTGCCTCAGTACGATTAATCTCGTTATCATCAAGTCTTCTCCCATTCAAAAAGAGTGAGTAAGCCTGCAAACCTTCCGCGTTAGGAACAGCGCCCCATCGGAGGTAATCCATTGGCGGTTCAAGCTCTTCATGAACCACACGTGCTAGTTCTCCATACAGAACCATATCGTTAAGTAGACTCTTGATTTGTTCCTCAGGCAACTTCAGTTTGAATTTACCATAATTGACTAGGTCACTAACCCTAGTATCCCCAAATTTAGCTATGTAAGCGAGAATTTTCTCTTTTTCTAGGCTCAAAGTTGTTTGCTCCAAAATCGCGCCTCAAAATAACGGGAAACAAACAAAACAATTTAAACCTTCATGATATACAGAGATATTTAGGATCAACTAATTTTATGCTAAGAATCCAGTATTTTTGCCTTTCAGAGCCCCCCCGTGAGCCCCAGTCAAGACTAAGGGGAGAAAGCATGCTCTGAATAGGTTTCTCAGAAATCCCTTCAAGTATTCACCCCTTGTCCAAGAAAAGACTGGTTAAAGATTATGAGAGTGAACCAAAATGTAATAAGTTGAGGAAGTTAACTAATTGGCAATGAAAGGGACTTCTTTTTTTCCTGTTACTGGTTGTGGCGGCGGAGGAAAAATAGAACCCTCTCTATATGCACTGAACATTGATGGGGACACTTTTCTTCTTGATGTTGGTTATGAACGGGGAACTAGCAAACCCATAAAGGAAGTGCTAAACGAATTAAGACTACTCAATCCTCGACCAAGTGGAATTTTGATTTCTCATGCACACAAGGACCATTTGGGATTACTACTTCCAGTTCTACATTTTACTAACAGTTTTTGCAAAGTTCCAATTGTTATGACTCCTCCAACTTGGATCTTTGCTAAATCAATGCTTAAGGACGCGCTTAAACTCGATGCTGACTCAAAACTAAAAAAATATGGTTGTTCAGACTCAAGCATCGATAAAACATTAGCTTTTTGCACAACTAAAGATATTGGTCAATCGATTAAGATCGATAATACTGAAATAACATTACTACCAGCAGGACATATTCCTGGCGCTGCAGGGTTCTTACTTAAGGGACAAAATGGAACTAAAGTGTTGTACACTGGTGACTTCAGCCTATCTGATTTTTATACAGTGTCTGGAGCAAAATTTTCAGTTGAAGGGCCTCTAGATCTTCTGATTACTGAAACTACTTATGCCTCTAAAAAAAATCATGGTCCTCGAGAAGAGGAAGTCAAAGCGTTCATTAATGATATGGCAGATGCACTCGAAAAAAAAGGCGTAGTATTGATTCCATCTTTCAGTTTAGGACGCGCTCAAGAAATATTAGCCATTTTGCTGAGAGCAATGGGTACTGATCGTTTTCCCACTGAGTTGAAATTGTATTTAGCTGGCATGGCAGCAGAAATCACTGAAGCCTATGCAGAATTAAGTGAAAATTATTGCCCAAAATGGTTCCGTGATAAGTTCAATGAACTTTCAGAATCAGGGTTAGAAGAGAATCCTAAAAAGCCAATAAGGTTGCTGGATATTGAGCGTGACAGAATTGAGGCTGAAACCTACACTGGACCGGCGGTCTTTTTGGCCTCCTCGGGTAATCTAAAAGGAGGACCAAGCGAAGGATTTGCCTGTTGGCTTCTTCCGAAACCCGAGACTACTGTATTTGTTGTAGGACATCAAGATGGAGAAAGCCCGGGAAGAAGGCTTGAAGAGATTATGGATGCGAAAAAAACCAACTCAACTGTGCTTTTGACTGATAGTTTTGAAGAACAGTTGCTAGGATTTCGCGGGCGTCCAAAATTTCGACAACGGATTAGCAGAACTATTCCAATTCCCGTTCGATGCAAGATTCTTAAGCATAAGCTGTCTGCCCATTGTGATGATTCTGAACTGATTTCAATATTTTCCAGAACTAAACCAGAACGAGCAATCTTAGTGCATTGCCCTAGTAGCGAAGATAGAAAAAAACTGGCAAGACGTATCAGAAAAAAGTTGAAGTGCAAAGTCTTTGTTCCAATAAATGGTAAAGAGATAAAACCAAACAATTGCCCTGGAATTACAGTCTTCAGGAAAGAATCAAAGGTTAAGGAATTTCCGGCTGTTGTTGAAATCGTTGCTCCTCCAAAACAGCTATCGACAAATATTGAACTGAGTCGAATGAGGAAATGCCCTGTTTGTGGTGAAAATAAGGCCGATTTCTTCCGATGTGATATTTGTGGAAGAGATGTCTGCGTAACCTGCTGGGATCGAAATGGACAATACTGTTTGGATAGAATTAACTGTATGGATGCCGTGCAGAAAAAGGAAGATGAGGAGGAAAGTGTAGACAACGATGAGAAGGCAAATGTAAGAAAAGAAGACTATATAACTCACGAGGTAGAAAACGAGAAAAATCGGTACATCCACTTAGTGGCATAAGCCTAACTGACCCTGAAGAGGGCAAAGAACACCTGCAAACCATTGAGCAACGCATCCAGTTTGATGACGACATAAAATGCATTATGTGTGCCTGCTGTGTCAGCGCCTGTCCTGTAAACCAGAAAGAAGACCCGCTATATGTGGGTCCAGCAGCTATTGTCCGAGCGCATAGGTACATCTTTGATAGCCGCGTCAAAGACAAGTTGGAGCGCCTGCAGATTATGGATAAGCCACATGGGACCTGGAGCTGCAAAAGCTACTACAAATGCACTCAGGTTTGCCCCAAAGAAATCCAAGTAACAAAGCGCATTTTGGAAGTTAAACGTAAAATCCTTGATGAACTGGAATCAAAGAAGTAGCGCCTGCTCCGTGAGCCTATCCGCTTCCCCCGTGTTTAGATTCGGCAACAAATGATTGGCTATTATTTTGCAACCAGCGCTACTTACTAACCGTAACCCGCTTGGACAAAGGAACATATTTGCAACCTACGAGTCCGCAGTAGTTGCCTCTGTACTCCGATGTTGGACGGTAAAGTTCAGGTTTGATGGGGGGCTCAGGAAACTTTTCTTCAATTATGTGTGCGGTCCACCCTGGAACCCTTGCTATGGCAAAAACAGTGGTGAACAAATCGTCAGGAATGCCCATCATGTGGTAGACGGAGGCGCTGTACAGGTCGACGTTCGCGTAGATTTCGCCGCCTCTGCGTTTCCGATACTCGCGTTGCGTGACATCCTCAATCTCTTTTGTAATAAGGTACCATTTTGGCTCGCCTGTGTTCCTCGCAAGTTTCTCAGAGATATGCCTCAGCAAGTCTGCTCTGGGATCCAAGGCTTTGTAAACTGCGTGTCCCATGCCCATAACTCTTTCATGGTGGTCAAACTTTGATTTAACCCAAGCCTCAACGTTAGCTGGGTCTCCGATTTCCACAAGATTCCGCATAGTTTGCATATTGGCGCCTCCATGCAACTCGCCAGAGAGGGATCCGACCGCAGCGCTCACGGCAGCATACATGTGTGCCCGAGTTGATGCAACAACTCTAGCCGCAAAAGTAGACGCGTTAAACGAGTGCTCAGCATGCAAAACCAAACAAGTGTCAAAATCTTTAATGGTCTCTTCCTCAGGCACCTGTCCCATGAGCATGTAGAGGAAGTTTGCAGCTCGGCGTAGCTTCGCGTCAGGCTCGATTGGGGAAAGGTTTTTCCGAATTCTATCCCAAGCCGCCACAACAGTGGGTAATGCAGCTATAAGCCGCGTGGCACGTCTTAGGTTAGCCTCTTTCGAGTCGTCTTGCCTTTCAGGGTCAAAGCCTGCCAGCAACGACACGGTTGCTTGTAGAACATCCATAGGCGAAACTGTATTAGGAAGCTTCTTTAAAACATCAATAATGCTGGCTGGAAGCATTCTTTCTGCTGCGAGCGTCTTGGAGAATTCTTCAAGCTGGACAGCCGTGGGCAAAGTGCCGTACAGAAGGAGATAAGCCACTCCTTCTGCTGTCGCATAAGCGGCTAAGTCGTGGATATCATAGCCCCTGTAAGAAAGCTCACCCTTAACGCCGTCGATAAGCGAGATGGCTGTGTCAGCAACAAGAACTCCACGCAACCCAATGTCCTTTGTAGATGAGGTTGCCATAAGTTTCAGTCAACCCTTGCCCATCCGAAGACGGACTTTTGCAAACCGAAAAGCAAACAAGCATTAAAGCTGCATTTTAGACAGTTAAAATCAAAAAGCTGCATTTAAAACACCATTCGGTATGGTGCTAGACGGGCAATAAAAAGTTTGTTGTCGTAGCTACACGACCACAATCACAACAGCTGTTCGTATTTAGCCTTCAATGCCCTTTATAATCGGCTGAAGCAGAAGCAGCTCACAGAAAATAGACACCACTTTTATGCACTTTAATCCACTTTATTCGACTTTTTCCGACTTTTTCCGACTTTTTTTAACTCAACCTGCAAACACTTCAAACCCTAAATCAAAAAAGCAACCCAAACCAAGCTGTTCAAAAATCAGCAGCAAACCCGTCAACAAAGCCAAAACAACAAAACTAAGACAGCGCCACGAGAAGAATACAAAACCTTATCGACAAAAAAGAACCAGCTAAATACCTACCATCAGCGAAATTAAAATGCTCACGATGAACAGCCAAGGTTTCTACATTTGATAGAAGAATTGTTTTGAGCCAAACGCCCAGTTACCAGATACAGACATGGCGGAAAACTATGCGTTATTCAAAATCTGCAACAGCCAAAAGGCGAATAAAAAACGGAGCTAACCACAGGATTCATCTTATCTTAGGTAACGTAGAAACCAGTCTGCTGCTAGTTTAGCGACTTCTTCAAGTTTTCCCAGTTCCTCAAAAAGATGTGTTGCGCCCGGAACAATTACTAGTTTTTTTTCAGCTGACATCAGCGCCATCGCCTGCCTATTTAACTCAATCACCTCAGTATCCAAACCGCCCACCAGCAAAAGTGTCCGTGCAGCAACTCTAGGAAGATAATCAGCCGCTAGGTCAGGACGCCCGCCGCGTGAAACTACAGCTACAATATCGTTTGGAAGTTTTGCAGCCGCAATCAGAGCTGCTGCGGCGCCAGTGCTTGCTCCGAAGTAGCCGAACGAGTAATTTTTTGTTTGGGGGTCTTTTTTGAGCCATTCGGTTGCACCGATGAGACGCTCAGCAAGTAAGTTGATGTTGAACCTGTACTCTGCTGTCACTAAGTCTTGTTGATCCTCTTCGTTAGTAAGCAGGTCGAATAGTAACGTTGCGATTTTTTGGGCATTGAGGACTTTTGCGACGTACCGGTTTCTGGAGCTGAACCTACTGCTGCCGCTTCCATGGGCAAATAACACGATGCCTTTGGCGCTGAAAGGAATGGTTAAGTTGCCTTCTACAACTATGCCGCCAACGGGAATCCTAACAGCAGTTTCTTGATGAATCATGCTGTCACCATCCCTGCTGGTTTCTGACGATTTTTCTGTTTGCTTTGTTTGAGTAGTTGGATTACTTCATCGTCGGTAGTTTGGCTAAAATCCTTGTAGAATTGTCCTAGGGCTTGAAAATATTCAGGAGTGTAGAGGCATACGACTTTGTCTGCTTGTTTTTTTAACTCCTTAATGGTTGAAGGTGGACCAACCGGAACGGCAACAGTAACGGTTTTTGCGCCCCTGCTTTTGACCGAAGCCAAGGCTGCTTTCATAGTTGAGCCTGTAGCTATTCCATCATCCACAATAATAACATCATGACCTCCCAAGTTGGGGTAAGGCTCGTTTTGCCTGTAAAATTTTAGCCTCCGATCGATTTCATTTTTTTGCCGCTCGCTCTCTTCTTTAATATAGTCCGGTGGTACCCCCAAGAACGCGATTAGTTCTTCATCAAGGATTATGGTTCCGTCCTCAGTCATAGCTCCAATAGCCAACTCAGGATTGTCAGGCGCACCAATTTTACGCGGAATAATAACGTCTAAAGGAAGGTTAAGCGCTTTAGCGATTTCATAGCCTACAACTACGCCGCCCCGTGGAATCGCCAAAACAATAGCGTTTTTGCCAGCAAAATTCGGCAAGGCTAAAGCTAAACGCTTTCCAGAATCAATTCTATCAGCAAAATAAGCCATTTTTTATTCCTCAGAATCTACTAATTGGATAATAAGCGGATTGAAATATAAAAAGAAGTCGACGATGTCGGGCACTCACAAAAGAGTATTAGAGTTAATCCTATGATTTTTTGGTTAGCTGCAGGTTTTCTTTGTCGAAGGCGAATTCGCCGAATCTTTGTGTATAGTAAAGTCTTAGGTATTCGCCTGCAAACTTTGTTTGGAATGGAAGGTCTTGCGGTGAAATAAGTTTCTTCTGTTTTAATAGTTCTTCAATGGCTGCTTCCGCCGTCGGATAGTTAAGCAGAAATTCTCTCCGCTCATTATAAACCTCCAGTGTCTGCACTGCCTCATCAACGTAAGACAGGTAATTGGGCAAGTTTTCCATTATTTGGTTAATCTTGTAGTTTGACGGGTTTGAGAGAGTTTCGGTTGCTTTCTTTAGGCGTTCACGCAAGGTGCTCTCTGTCTCCCACAGATAATCTTTTGTTGGCAGCAAACGCTCAATCGAGTCTTCCTCACTGATCATTTCAGCATAAAGCATGGAAAGAACGTCCTTTGCGATGCCTAGGAAAGATTGAATGTCATCCTTCAATGCGATAACATCTACAATGTTCAGCTGGTCTTTCTCAATCTTCTTCTCTGCCGTTAATTTCATTAACTCAGCTTTTTTGGCGTAATCCAGCACTTTCGGCAAGTTCTCACCAAAAATCGGCGGCAAAACCTCAGCTGCACTGCTCAAGTCTGCAATTGGAGTTAAGGAGTTTTTAAGATACTTCACCGAATCCAAGATGTCAGCGCCATACTGTCGCTTCCAATTATTCAACGAACTATACAGTGCTTCAATAGCAATCCATGGTGACTCTTTTTGCTCAAGCTTTTGCAAGGTGAACTCTATGGCCCTGCTTTTCTCTGGAAGACTCGGATCATACAAAGGTCTAATAATTCCATAAATTGGCTCGGCAATTTGAACAACTTCTTGGGCAAGAATTCTTCCGCTTTCTAAAGTTTGTTTGATGACTTCTATTCTTTCATCTAGTGGCATCTCTTTTTGAAAATCAGCATTCACCGTTGATTTCACATTTAACCCGCTGTCTTTAAGTTTTCCAACCCAGTTAGAAAACTCACAGCTAACGAAGATCTGGTATTCCGATAGTATAGTGTTGAGCTCTGACTCTAAACCGTCAATGTCTTTGCCCAATTTTTCTAACTCCTCAAATTTCTTGTCTAAATCCGTCGTTTCATAAAAGTGCGCCTCAGACTTACGAATAGTGTCTTCAAGCGAATCTTTGATAACTAACATTTTTCCTTCTGGAGAACTCACAACCACAGGGATATTTGCTTTAACGACATTCAATTGACCCTCAAAAACCTGCAACCTACCCATAAGCGCTTTAGCTTTATCAGTAATCTCTGAAGTTGTCGTCGTTTGTTTAGGAGCATAATCAATGAACGCTACAGGAAGAGTAAACAAAAGCGTCGCCAAAGTACCCAACACTATTGTTGAAGCGCTAACATCAGCCGTAAAAGCCAAAGGCACCTGAAGAGCACTTAAAAGAATAAAAAACAAGGCTGCCGCGATGGTGGCAGTGAAACATGGAAAAATCTTATTGTCAACGCCAATTGAACCCTCTTTAACAAAAATTCTTGTAAAGTAGATAAGCGCAAAAGCAAGCCCAACCACGATAACGATGAACATGAATATACCCGGGGCAGAATCAAGATATTGCGATAAAGCAGCGCTGAGGGTGCGTCCAGTGGAAGTGGGATGCCACGTGAGCTGACCAGTGATTGCGTAAACAACTTGGGATGTATCATACAATCGAAACTGGCCAATCGACGAATTAAGATCGGCAAAAATTGAGTTTAAAGAAATAAAAAGAGGCGGACTTGAACCGGCCGCATTCCACCAATCAGATCGAACAATCGGTGCAACGGTATATTCAAAGTACTGAAGAATCTGAAGGGGCACCGAAATCAAGACGTAATAGACAATTGTTAAGGCAACATATTTTTTGAAGTATACCGCTGAAGCTAAAATCAGTGGAATAGCTAAAAAATATGTTGGAGCAAAGAGAAGCAATGTAACCGCTAATATGCCAAAATCAATGGCAAGTGCGCTCTTGTAGTGGCGAAAAACTATGGGTAACCCAATAAATAATGTCATCCAGACGACGACTACCGCTGTGCGGATGGGTTCACCCCCGAGATAAGAAATAAAGTGCAATTCAGCCAAATGATACATCAAGCCTAACCCAACAACAGCGCCGCCAATGGGCATCCCATACATAGGATACTGAAAAGTTATAAACGCCACCAAAACAGCAAGTATAATCGGCAATGGCTGAGGAAAAAGAGGCAAAAAAGACATCCCAAACGACATAGCGACTAGGGTTACCAAAAAAGTAATTATTTTCAGCTGTCGAGACTCAACGTTGTGTTCCTGCTCTTCCTTATCCTTTCTCTTCTGCGTCCTTTCTTTGAACCAAGATTTTAGACCAGTATTTTTTGGGGAGGGCGTATTCAAGCAATCTACCTAAAGCCTTATTTTAGCTGACTCTTCTTAAAGGTTATGCAGGTACCTCTGATGAAAGATGAAAAAAGCGCTTTTGACGTTCTGGAAAGCGTTAAGAAACATATAGAAACCTTAAAACCATTGCTACCCAAGCAAGCCTTGGTTTGCATTGGCGAATATCCCATTAAGATACTGTTAAAAGAACCGTATGTTGACAAAACTGACGAGACGTTGCCGATTTTTCTTGGAAAATCTAGCGATGAGATCTTCAAATGGATTCCAAAGGGATTTAACCCGCACCTTGTTTTGGGCTTTGAAGACGCAAACATTGATACTCACTTCTGGTATAATGTATTACCATTTGTTTCACAAGACGAAACGTTAATGGAAGGGTTAAAGAAAAAACCCATCGAAAAACTGCATAGCGCAATAATGATCGCATCAGTATGGGATGGGATCGGCAGCGCTTCATTACCAACCTTGATATCGAAACTCAAGACCTCGAACATAAATTCATTATCCATAGCCATATTACCTTCAAAAATACAGCCTACAGACGCCTATTTCAACACGCTTGCATCATTAGGAATGTGTGCATCCAATGATGCCGCAACTGTTGTGCTCGTGGAAAGAGACTTACTTGAAAACTATGAAGGAGTCGATAGAAATGGCTCCCTCATAAAAGGTAACACGGTTGCCAATTACCTGGTAAACCTGTTCCTAGCTAAGGAAACGTTTGTCCAAGAAATATCCGAGTTATCTAGAACATTCAATGTCAAAATGTATTCTGTTCTAGTAGCAACAGGTGCAAGCATCAAAATTTACGGTTCCTTAGAAAACATTTTAAATGCAATGTTACTTAAACCCTTTTTAACCTTTGATTTATCAAGTTCTTCACTGCTTTATGTTCTTCTCCGCATGCCTACAAGCCTCAAAGACAAGCTTCCTAGAGGAAAAATCGAGTTAGCAATAGCAGGCTGGTTTAAGGAAAAAACTAACCTCAAATCCTTATACATAACCGAACCCATCTACGTTGAAGACGCAAGTGACCGAATAGACTTAATCTTATTTATCGGCGGCTTTGACACTGCCAAAATGTTCACTGACTTAGAAAAGAAAGTTAAAAATATGAAAAGCCGTGCGGTTGAAAAAGGTTTCGTAAAAGAGGAAGATTGGCAAGCCATCATGAAAAACTTAGAAGAACAGAAGGAGCAATAAACTCCTTCCTAAAGTTTACTTTTTGTTTTGTTTGCTATTGCTGTTGTTTTGATTGCTGCCGTTATTTATTTCTTTAATGATTTGGGTAGCAGAAACTCCGTGCTCAAGCAGGTAAGATCTGGATAAGTGTCTTTCGAAATCACTAGATTTGTTGTAAAGTAGTTGCATTTCGTCGTAGGCTTCCATGTCTTCAGGTTTTCCTCTACCGCCTAGAACCAGTACTCTTGTTTCCCATGGATCACGAGAGTCAATTACACGAACGGTAATTGTTCTTGACACTTCGCTGGTAACGTAGCCTGCTAATGCAACGTAAATCTCTTGAGACATTTCTTCTGTCCATAGGCTTGGAGGTGCTTGTACGGTAACCCAAAGGTAATCTGTCTTGTAAACTGGTTTATAGCCCATGACGCTTGGCGTTTTGAAAGTCCTAATTACACTTTTCATGTAATCCTTAAAGTGGTCCTTGTCAAGTATGTCTTTGAATATTACGTCAGTTGTAAGGCTCTCTTCCTGTTCAGTGAGTATCTTAAAGATTATCTTAAGTTGTTCGCTTTCAGTGAGGTCAGCTGATTTCACATAGTATTTCTTAGGCGCGACAATGTCAGCAATCTTTTCTTTATATTCACTGTGTAAATCGACGATCTTATTTAGTCTCTTCCGGTATTCGGACGTGAGTTCAAATCTTTTTGCTAATTTTTCGTAAAGTTTAATTGTACTATCAACTTTACTCAGGTTTTCAAGCGCATAAGATTCTTCTTCCTCTATCCTTTTTAGATCTCGGTCTAGCTCCAAAAGCTGTTCTCTAGCATAACGTTTTGTATTGAAAAGTTTTCTTAGCTGCATCTCCACTCTTGACTTATCAAATTCTTTTCGTTTCTTTGTCTCCTGCACTCTCGTGACTTCATTGTCGAAATTCCCTCTTTTTTGCATGCGGTTTGCCATTATTTCGTTAATGTATGTTACGTGTTCATCGATCATTCTTGACTCGTCGTGTGGCGTTCTAAGAATCATCTGAACTACGAGGTAGATTGTTGCCAGTTCTGATTGAATGTCTCTTAAGTCTTCTAGTTCGCGTTCGCTTTCTGGAAGTACCTCATAGTACCTTATTAAGGCGTCAGTTAGGTATCTTGTTTCGTCATAGAATTTCAGGATGTTGAGGGATTTTTCAGCGAGCTCTGCAAGATTAACTAAATCCTCTAAAATCTTCTTTTGTCTTAAGGTAAAGACTTGTGAGCTAGGAATTAACTGCTTGAGCCGATCTAAGATAACTGCCTTTCTTTCAGAGAATTCTAAATGTGTTTTTGTTAGGGTGGTAAGTAAGGCTTCTAGATTATCTAATTTTCTTGAGCCATCTTTGCGCAATGTCAGGTTTATTATGGCGTCTTCGATTGGCCCTGTTTTTTCCATTAACTTTATGGTTGACAGGAACTTCATGATTTCGCTTAACCAGTTTTTAACTTGTATTTCGATGCCTTTAACATGTAATTCTAAGTCATCTTCAAGCCTTGGATTGCTGTTAATGATCGTCTGGAGTTTTTCCTCGAACTGCTCTTCGTTAAAAGTGCCTGTTTTTACAAGGTAATTCTTGAAAAGGTCTCTTGTTACTTCATAATCCACTGCTATGATGTTGCTGACTTCATCGAGGACGTCTAGTTTTTCTTTTCTCAACTCCTGTAGAAGTTGAAGCCCTTCGAAATTCAACTTATAAGCTGAGATGTATTCTTCAACAGGGTAGATTACCCTAACCATACCCAACGTGTGCGCTGAATTGTTGGTGAGTCCGACTTCTGTGCCGATTCCGCCTAGAAGGTCTGCCAAGTCAAAGTCCATCAAGGTGTAAAGCATGTCCACAACCATGTCGTCCAGTTCTTTTCGGGCATTAACAATGTTGCCTACTTTTGAGAAGGCAGGTAACAGTGGCAAGTAGATTAGAGCATTCAAAGGATTTCTGTAGTATTCACCGTAGGTTTGGATGACATAGTCATTGTAATCCCTATTCAACAACAGCGTAAGTTCATTCATCGACACAAATGCGGAGCATCCTTTTGCCGGCGGATCATCTCCGCCACAAGGAGTTACAACGAAAGCTATGATTGGTACACCAGAGCCTAAAACTTTTCGCAGGTGCCTAGCGAAATCAAAGAATATGCCGCTTCCCGTGCCACCGCCTAATCCATAAACCAAAACCACTGTCGGCGTGATTATTGATGAAAGAGCTTGCTCTTTGAAAGAGTTTATGCAGCTTCTAACTATTCCAAGTTGATAATAGTTTAAGGCGTAGATTGCTTTTGCTAAGGCTCTTCTTCTGCCTGCGCCGCCAGCCATTGGTGGAATAGCCATTGTGGATTGTAGCCATGGAATGAAGTTTTCAAGTTTGGCCCCTTCGCCTACGAGGTATTCATTGTATTTTTGGTTGATGAAATCAAACATTGCCTCGGCAGTTGGGAATTTTATTGACTGGGCGATCAGGCGCATTCTCTCACTTGGGATACCGGCTTTTACCATCGACTTCTGTATTTGTTCGTTGGTTTCTTGTAAATCTCTGATTTCAGGGTCAGCGATGTCGATTGCTAAAAGAGAAAGCCGTGTAAGGTCATTCTCCATCAGCTCCTTAGTTTTTTTGCTTTTTAAAAAAGCTTCTACGATGTTAGTTCCGGCGGAACCGAGTCCTATCAGTTGTACACTGTTTTGGTAGATTCTCGTTGTTGTCACATCCCGACTAATCTTTTCAGTCTGTCCTTAACCGATTCCAAATTTGATGACATGGTTCTATCAATCTTTGAAGCTCTCAACGTTAAGCCTTCTAAGTCCTTGATTTGGTCTTCAACCACGAGTTGGAAGTAGCTTATTTTTCCTCGCACTCTCATGAACATGACTATGAATATCGCGGCCACGACTGCCAAGACGCCGGCTACTGGGAGAAAGAGCGCTTGTGAAGTTGCTGATGGAGGCGCGCTGACGTTTAATCCGTTTAGCATGCTGATTGCACCAGTCGTGAAACCTTGAGAATTCAAAGCTTCAGATGCATTAATAACGTTTTTATAGATGGAAATGAATCCTGGGTCTACACCAGAACTTTGGAAGCCCTTAAGTGAAGAGTCTCTCGTGCTGAGAAGGGTCATGTAATTTTCAATAGCGCCGTTTATAATATTCGGTTGAATCTCATCTAAGACGTTTCCACTGGGGTCTTGAAGCACAATCAGCTGAAGCGGTGTTGGAACATTTAGCGTTACGCCGTTAGTTGCTGTTTGTTCGACAACACCTGTCGGGGTTAGGCCGTAACAGGAAATAACTAGAGTTCCTGCAGCTTCGGGGAATGATATACTTCTCGAGTTAGGGTTAAAAGTTCCCAGATTGTAGGTGGATGACGTAGCAAGTTCCCAGAACATATTTGATTGCGTAGTTGAATGCTGCATGCTCGTGGTTAATGTTAAGTCTGTGGATGGGTTGCTTACACCGATGTTAATGGTCGCGGTCACCACTAACTCTTCGTTTTCAACTATTTCGCCAGAACCGGTTGTTGTACCTGTTTTAAAGTCCTTGGTTTGAATATTTACTCCCGTTTGTGCGTCTGCAATTGTATAGCTTGTTATCCATTGACCAGTTCCAATGGATGAAACAGTTTGAGCTTTAACCGGAGAAACTGAAGTCGAAACATATATGGATGTTAATATTAAAAGTAGACTTAAGGCCAAGATTTTATTGTTCAATTCTTTATTCCTCAATTTTTGATATCATACGATGCATATAACATTTGCGCTAAACCGCTTAAATTATAATTTCCATGTGTATTTAGCCGGCGCCTTTTTAGTTAAGAACTATTTGTATCTAGATTTCGTACCTTTTCATGACATTATTGTGAGGAGATATGCAAAAATGTTCTTTGTGCAGTTTTTGGAAAAGCTTTTTTAAAATTGCTTTTTTGTTTTGGGGCCTGAATTGTTTGCAGTTGATGTCCATATTTGTCTGGATTTGTGTTGAATTGTCGTGATTTGTATGGAATTGTCTGTGAAGGATGGAGGTTTAGGTTGCCGTTAAGTCGAAGAGTTAATTTCAAAACCACATTGAAGAAGTTGAATCGTTTGCATGTTAAGTGAAGAAAAGTGAAGAAAGGCATGAAAAGTAAATAAAAGTGTGCTCGTTATTGAACTCGCTAGGTTCAAAATCAAATTACAAAACGGGAAACCGAATTTAGCCTAAATTCATACAAGTTTCCTTAACTAAATTGATTATACGGCTGTCACGCGGTTGTCAGTTAAAGCTGAAAATTGGTCGTTTCTATGGTAAAAGATAAGAGATTAACGGTATAACATTGGTAATACAAGTGGTTAAAGATGGAGATTGTAAACGTTCGTTTACCTGACAAAGTTATTTCAGACATAGATAAATTAGCTAAAAAGCACAATCTCAGCCGATCAGAGGTCATGCGCCAAGCATTAACTGTTTACTTGCATCTTGTAGAGAACGTTGGCACAATGTTGCGTCCCATAGTTTTCCAAGTGAAACCTGCTCAGATAACTTATACACGAAGAGGAGACGTTTCAATCCTGAAAGTTCCCACAGGCCATGCTATTGTGGCAGGGTCAACTTCATCCGGAGCGGTTGGTCCAAAAATAATGGATAAAGTCAAAGTTGATGGGCGGATGCTGGGAAAGTTTCTGGCAAGAGTTGCGTTAATGGATGTGATAGCCACAGGCGCGTTTCCTCTTCTCTTATCAGTCACGTTAGGCGTAGAAAAGGAACCAACAGGCAACGAGATATTAGAAGGCATTCGACGAGAAGCCAGAACTCTTGGTCTTGACCCAAATCAAGCACTTATGGAAAATACGGAAGACAACTTTGAAACAGTGCAAACCGGCGCGGGCTTAACGGTAGTTGGCTTTGCAAACGAAGAGGAGTTGAGACTTGGAAAAACAAGCCCTGGCGACTTAATAGTTGCCATTGGCAAGCCTAAGGTTGGTGACGAAGTGATTTTTGCGGAACCGAAGGGAGAAATTGCTGACCTCAAAAATGTAACTCAACTTTCTCAGAAAAAATATGTCCATGATATCGCAGCTGTTGGCACTTTCGGCATTGCAGATGAGGCTAGAATGATGGCGTATGGTGTTGGTAGGCAATTGAAGCTTATTGAGGTGAAAGGACTGGATTTAAACAAGTCTGCTGGTCCAGCCACGGTAGTTCTGGTAACTATAAGCAAAGAGAACCTTGATGACCTAACATCGTTAATTAGTAAACCAATCAATGTTGTAGGAGAAATATCATAGCAAGTAAGTATTACTTTTTTTGTGCGCTCCTGAGCAAGTGACCGTTTCGATCGATTTCTCCACTTCTAATCCGTGTGGTGGAGATTGGGTTGCTGTTTTCCGCCGGAACCATGCTAATAGCAATAATTTTTAATGGTGGGAGCCCTGCTTCAACTCGGATTTTGTTTATTTTATCAGCTATTGATTTTGTTTCTTTACTAACGACCAAAGCGTCTAAGCCCTTGCCAGATATAGTGAGACCATAAGGATCATTTAGGGGAACAATCTCCGCTCTTTTAGCTAAGCAATTTTTTTCCAAGAAAGCCTTTAATTCCTTTAGTCTCTCAGGGTAAGTTGCAGTTTTGTGCGGCTTACCCATTTTTGAGCTAAATTCGTCGGAGGATAAGCCGATTACAGCTTTTTCGCCAATTTCAAAAGCCTTAGTTAGTAGGGCTTTGTGTCCTCTATGAAGCTTGTCAAATGTTCCGCCAACTGCTACTTTCTCATATTTTTTCATGCCCTACCAGCCTAGCGCCTTGAAAATCAATTTTGCTCACTATTACTTTTTCAGAGGGCAAAACCTGCTTAAAAGCTTCTGCTACCTCTTCGACGTTTTCTTTAAGCACCACTGCATGCACCGCTTCGCCAATCATGTTTTGTGCTGCACCGACTGCACCAGCCTTCTTGGCTAACTTGACTAGTTGACGAACGTTGTCTGTTGCTAAACCTGCTTTTTGGGAAAAGTCCCAGCAGCATTCTAGAAAATTCTCCAATCTGGGCTCAGCAAGAATTGCCTCTAAGGTTTTCTTGGCGTAGCGGTTAATCACCTGCTTTTTTTCAGGGTTTGTGAGTACTATTTTTTTGGAGATGTTGGATTGGAAAAAACCTGCTACAACCATGTAGTCTGGAGTTATTGGTATGCGGTCGATTTGGCAAATGCCCGGTGCTCCTGGTTCAACGACAAGTACGCAACCGCCAGTTAACGTTAAGGAGCTTACTGTACCTAACCCTGTTTGGCATTCGATCTCTGCAACATGCGCGATTTTGCCTATTTGGTTGTAGGTCAGTGGTAAATCTAGTGCTTCTCTAAGCGCTAACCCTGCTGTTAATGCTCCGCCTGCGCTTGTTCCAAACCCTGTTCCGATAGGAACTTCAATTTGATGTTCAACAGTGACCTTGTATTTTGCGCTTTTTTCGCGCAGAAGAATTTCGATTACTTTCCTTGTTGTTTTTGCTTCTAAGGCGGGCTTGGAGTTGATGAAAACATTGATGCTACCGCTTTTTTCTACTTCTCTGGCGGTTACTTTGGTTAGGACCCCTTTTTGAAGGCCAAATCCTCCGCCTCTGGCGCCCACTTTTTCCAAATTAGTAATCGGCTTATTGCCTTCGGTGTCGTGGATTTCAAAGAAGCTGGAAATTGCCGCTGGAGCAAAAGCTTTGGCTGTTTTTAGAGGCAATCATTTCGCCTTTTCTTTGGTTTCTTGGCGTTGTTTAATAAATGGGAATGCAGCTTGACACGCTTTTATAACAGGAGGCGAGACCAGAAGCACAAAGGGTATTTCAGTTACGAACGTCCAAACAAAAACAAGCGACGCGAAAGATGCTGATAACGGTGCTGTAAAGTATCCGTGTGGCGCATAGAGCAGTTGACTATATGCCCAAACTCCAATTGCTATTATCATAGCGCCGACTGCCAGTCCAGTAATTGAGCCTACTCCAAAACTTCTGAATTCTTTCCAATATTTTGCGATAGCTGCAAACAGAATTAAGGATACCGCCATGACGACACTGAAAAGGATAACGACAGTTTCGGTTGACAATCCGGTGTAACCCGCAGATACACTTGAAAGAAATACGGTTGGCAACAAAAGACCTGCAAGAATAACCCCAATACCGATGATTAAGCTGAGCAAAGTTTTCTTTCGGTCAAGCTTTGTGTGCGCAAAATAGCCTATCAGGAAAAACGCCGCAAAATTTGCAGGAACTCCCACTGTTAAACTCAGTAAAGGCTGTCCAATAACTATAATGTCTCGGATGAATATTCCGATCGCAGCTCCAATGCCGCCTTCCCAAGGTCCAAACAAAACAGCGAAAATAGCAGGCACAAATGCTGCAGGCCAAAAAGCAACTCCGCCAAAGCTTAAACCGAAACTTGTAAGGTAACCAATAACTGCATATACGGCTGCACATAAAGCTATGATGGCAACGTTAAATGCCCTCAATTTTGGCATTCCAGTTTTGCTCCATTTTTCAGGTTATAACCCTGTTGAAATATGGGTTTTGTAGATAAAACTTCCCTATGAATTGTTTAAACAAGTTTAAACATTCCATCATGTTTACTGAACATGTTGAATTTCTGCTAGTTTGGTTTTCTGAAGATTTTTCCGCCGTCATTGTATTCCCCTGTTACATACTCAAATTCTGCTTCAACTAGTGACGCTGCCTCTCCTACGTCATGGGCTATTCTTGTTGTGTAGCCGTTACCACTTGAACTGTTAAAAAACTTGGCTTCCAGGTCAATGTAGATAAGCGTATTTTGAATATTCCTATGACCTAACAGTCTTTGAACGTGTAGAATGTCTTTTGTTCTGTGGTATTCTGTTGTTCCGAACCAATGCCTAAAGGTTATGAAGGTTATTTCCAGTAACCTTGGGTTTCCGAGTTTCCGAGCTGCTACCTTACGCAAATAATTGAAGTTTTGCCTTAGTTTGTCATCATCGAATAGCCGGCCTTCTTTACCCATTAATGAGGTTAGCCGGTTTATCAGGTCTTGACTTACTGTAATAACTCTTGATCTGTGGCCTTTTACCGGGTGATTTAGCGTTATGGTTCTTGTTTCTACGCCAATGTCTTTACTTTCAACGGCTCCAAGTTCCCCAGGATCGGCTCCGCATTCTTTGAGGCCTTGCAAGAAGATACTTAGCGTTTTAGATGATGCGCCTATCAGTTGGTTAAGCTCGGCCTCTGAAGGAATGAACGGTATTGTTTCATCACGTTTGTACCTGGGGATATCCCATTTTAGGCCTTCTTTATGTAAGAACAAATCGTAAGCTGATACTACGTTTGCTTTTGTTCCAGCACTCCAAGTTTTCTGTAATGAGATAACGGCTTTGACGTTTTCAGGATCGAGAAGATTGGCGCCTCTCGAAACTAAACATTTCATTCTGACAATGCGGTTTTCTATCGTTGACGGTTTATAACCTTCTTTTTGCATCCAAAACTCAAATTCTAAGAGTTTGCCTTTGATTGTCTGCTCGTTTAGCGTTTGTTTTATGTCATCCGCAACAATCTTTGTTTTTGTTGCGAACGTCAAATTTTTCGCATCCTTTAGAGCGCATATTTGACGGTCTGAAGGTATGTGTCTGTTCATTTTTGAACTGCTATGTCCAAAACTGAACCTATACCCACACTTACACTTGAAACGCTGAATTACCGAGCCGTCTTTTAGCTCTCGCGTGCCATTACTGTAAACTTTAGAGCTGCCACACTCAGGACACTTAACGGTTTCTTGAGCTGCCATTAAGAAGCCTCTTTATTTTCTTTTGAGATATATGCTGGAGGGGGTGTATGTGCGGTGCAAAAATTATCTTGAGGCTTTATAGTTGGTAAATTAACATCTAAAGTTGGTTGCTCGTTTTCAGGGACATACACCCCTTCCGACATATATCTAGTCTTTCGTCTGTCGTTTGGGTCTGGGTTGTCTTGAAGTAAGCCAACTGTCAAATATTGCTTAATTCTGTTGTCGGCTTTTTCTCTGCCTATGAGTTTATGATATTTTTGATAGTATTTTTTTTGGTATTCTGCAAGAGTTAAGCCAGGATCTAGGAAATCATCTTTGAGCTCTAAAAACTCTCGGTAAATTTCAGGTGCTAGGCCTAGCTCGTTGCTTTCTGATACTGCGCTGTAGAGTTGGAAACCGTTTTCGACATCATATAAGTTTGCAGTAATGGTTTTTTCTGTTTGTTCTCGGTGCTTGAAATTGAGTAATGCGCTTGCTTTTATTAGCGCCAAGAGCTTCCCTATGTCGCGTTGGTGTCTGGGCATCCAGTTTTTGTGTGATTCTTTGAATTTTGCAAATATTTGGGCTCTTAATTCAATGGGGATAAGTATTTCTTCAATTTCGGCCGTGGCTATGCTAAGAACGCGGTTGATTAACCATTTTCGTTTGGGGTCAGATTCTAAGAGTTTTTGGTATGCTTCCCGGTCGCTGTCTTTTTCAATTTTCAAAATTATTGCAGATTCTAATTTTTCCTGGGTGCTTTCAGGTGAAAGCAGCGTTAAACGTGTTTTTTCTTGCTCGTCTAACTTCTCGTTGGCCGTGCAAAAAATAACGGTTGGGAAGCCATGAAGAATGTATGTGTTAGTTCTATGTGATCCAGTTTTTGATCTGTCAACGTTTCTGACTTCTATTTCTTCGCGGTCGTGGCTAAGAAGGGGTCTAAGATTCTGCAAGAGCTGCGCGTGGGGATTATCGAGAAATACTAAGATTACTTGCTTAAGGTTTACATGAATGATTTTATGCTTCTTTTCTTCCTCTATTTCCCTTGTGTCGCGCGGGTCTGTCGTTGATATTCCCCATTCATGGAAAAAAGCTGTTGGATTAACCCGGCCTAACTCTATCACATCAGCTTTAGGAAAGTAAGGGGTTAACTGTAAGGGAATATAGCTTTTTCCGGTACTGGATTCTGCCACATACCCAATATTCTGTTGATCTTCCCTGGTATAATTGAGTAGCATATCTAAGAAGGTGATTAGCTTGCTTTCGTTGTCGTGTTTTATGGTGCTATCCAAAATCTCGCGTAACTCATCTATGCTAATTTCTTTTCCATCATCGTGAATTTCTGTCAATAATTTGTCGTTTTCCGCTAATCTAATAGGAAGGCATTTCTTTTCTGCGCCTTTCAGGGCTTCTTGATAAGTTACGCCTCTTTCCTCTGCGCTATACCCAAAAACCGCTTTCAATATGCGTCTAAGCTCTGAATCGGGCAAGGGTGGCTTGCATAATGTTTCATTCCAAGTTTTCAAGTGAAAATAAGCTGTCTCTGCATCCATCCCCAACCAAACAAGTTTTCCAGCGTAACTTAGACATTTAGGGTGCCTAGATCCTTCAGGTACACCTTCTTTCATTTCTTCGGCCGTTATTGTCTGCGCTATGCTGCCATTCGCTTCTTCAATGTAGGGTTTGATTATGTTAAAGAAATCTCGGTATTCTAACCGCGCTATTGGTACATTATTTGTGATTGTGTACATTCCAGTTTTTTCTTGGCCTGTTTGCTTGTCAATGTACCTTATGACTGTTCCCGGCGCCACTAAGTAATGATTGTCTGCTCTGACTTCGCCTAGGTCTAAGAGTTTGCCTTTTTCATCAGTTACGCCTTTCAAGTGTAGCTTTTTGTTTGGAACTTGACTGCCTGTCGAATCGTAACAAACTACAAGATATTTATGAGGTAATCCCCGGCGCGGGCTCGTTACTTCAAATGTATTGGGTAAAACTCTGTTTAGCTCCGCATACATTCGCGGATCGTCAGAATCTATCAAAACAAGAAACTCGCATCCGAGTATTCCCCAACGTGGAAAACTATCTAATTCTTCAGGGGTGTAAAGGTGCTTTTGAAACTCAAATTCAAACGCTGCTTTATCCTCATCTATTGCACAACCAGGTTTTCCAACTTTTAGAAATCTTTTGGTTGTTAGGTCTGCCTCTTTTAGCCTTTGTATTAGTATCTTTTCCTGCTCATTCACTTTTTGCGCTGCTCCTTTGGCTTGTTTGCTGCAACTAATAGACATTGATTTTTTAGTTCTGGATCGCAGTTTTGGCAGTTATTAGGCGCTTGAGCATTTGGGTAATCTGTGTAGCATCCTGGTACGCTTTCAAGCTCACTCATGGCTTTAGCCTTGCTCGTTCAACAATCCGCGCTTATCTAGATCTTTCCGGATTAAATCGCGAACATAATCGGCCGTGTTTAAGTGTCCATCAGTCGCTAAAACTTGCTCTATGCCTTTTTGCATCGCTGCGGTTATTCGTGTTCCTATTGGGATAGTTTCCTTAACTCTTTCTGTTTGCATCTGTTTACTACCGATATACATAATAGGTGACCGAAATACAGTGTATTTTGCGGTTGAAATGTCCGAAAACAATCAAGTAATCTACAAAACAAACATAGATTATGACGCGTCTTACCAAAAACTGAATGATTCAAAAGTCGTTTTAGCCGATATAACGCCAAAAGGCTTGTTATGGGTAAGATTCTTTGATACGAAAACCGTTTTTATGTTTTCCATTAACGGAACGCTTCAGGTTACTTGGCATGATCTAAAAGAAAAACAGATTCTTTTTAGCTTAATCAAGAAGCTGCTTGTCGCTCGTGAAGGCCAAGAGCTAAAGATTATTCCAACAAGACAAAGGGCTTGGATTCCCTATAATGAACCTTTTACGCTAAATTGGTGTAGAGAAGAAAAAGAATACTTGCCAAAACCCACACCAAAACCGATAGATTGCCATCCTTACGTCACAATAAACGGTAAAGAGCCGGAAGCGCCTAAAGGGTTCTGGGCGAGCCTCAGGTCTGATAAGTGAAATGGGTAATCACTTCTAAAGTAAACCCTACCGCTTACTCTTTTTTGAGTACGGAATATTACGATTAGTTTGCAGGATTACACTCTGCTTTTTCGGTAAGAAATACTTGCAGTAATAGAATCTCAGCGAATCAACTTTTACGGTACATCTA
>JBEKNP010000046.1:0-23851 GCA_049522695.1 Bathyarchaeia archaeon
GGTTTAGGCATCGTTTTGACGTCTTTAGCTAAGGATCAGGAGACGGCGCAGATGATGATGATGACGTTGATGTTTCCAATGATGTTCCTCAGTGGTGTGATGTTCCCGATATCGCAGATGCCCTGGTACATGCAAGATATAAGCAAATTCCTTCCGTTGACGTATGCTTCGGATGCTATGCGAAAAGTTATGGTGCTAGGTGCAGGAGTAGGCGACATCTCTATGGACCTGATAATCCTGATAGCGTTCGGTGTAATCATGATTGCAATTGCGGTTCCGTTATTTAGAAGAATGATGACAAGGTAGGAGAAGCTGGGAAGAAAAGTTGAGTACACTTTGCTCTAAATGCCCTTTCTTTCAACTTGCGCCATTGATAAGGCGTAAGAACGCGCGCAAGAGGTGCCGCATCGAACCTCAAAGGCAACTGCGAATCTACGAGTGCAAAGACTACCCTAAAAAGGGGCTCTTCAGTAAACTGAAGTGAACATTTTTCTTCTTTTTCTTTGATATTAATTCTTAAATTGAAGATTGAAGGCTAAAACTGTTTTTACTTGCTTTGTAAACGGCTGTTTAGCGCTCGCTTAGGCAAAAGATTTATGCGACGGGTCAATAAATCGCGTTAGGAGGAGTATTTGATAAAGATTACTGTTTTCGGAGCAACAGGTGGCACGGGTAAGCAACTTGTGGAGCGAGCTCTGGCGGCAGGGTACGAGGTAGTCGCCTATGCACGCAATCCATCTAAGCTCAACATTACCCATGAGCATTTAACGGTTGTCCAGGGTGAATTGTCTGATCAAGCGTTGATTGAAAATGCAATAAAAGGAACTGACGCGGTGCTTAGCACATTGGGTCCGCGTGGAGGCTCAAAAAACAAGCCGATAACGCAGGGGATGCAAAACATTATTGCAGCTATGAAGAAGCAGGGCGTTCGCAGACTGATCATAACCTCAACCCTGAGCGCTAAGGACTCAAACGACAAGCCTACCCTCCGAACCAAAGCTATGGTCAATCTTATAAAGACCACGATGCACGGGGCATACGAAGACATAGTCAGTGCGGCGGAAACGGTACGCAACTGTGATCTTGACTGGACAATCGTGCGCTTGACAATGCTTAACAACGATCCCAAATCTGGAACAGTCAAGGCTGCTACGTGGGCGATGGCAAAGTAGGCACATGGATTTCCCGCGCAGACATCGCTGATTTCATGCTCAAACAAGTAGAGAACACGGAATACTTGCGACAAGCACCCGCACTAAGTAATTAGCATTGAATACAAGGGTGAGAAGATGAAGAACGAGGAGCGGAGGTGAAAAATTGACTTTTGTTAAAGTTGCTGAAGCTTCAGAGATATCTCTGGGGCAAATGAAGGCGGTAAAGCTTGGTGAAAAAGAAGTTTTGATAGCCAACGTAAACGGTGTTTACTACGCCATCGAAAATGGTTGCACACACATGCACGGTGACCTTTCAAAAGGAACGTTAGAGGGAAACACTGTGACATGCCCCAAGCACAAGTCAAAATTTGATGTCACAACTGGTAAAGTTGTTTCTGGTCCTAAGATTCCTTTAATGCACCCAAAGATTAAAGATGAACCTACTTATGTAGTGAAGGTTCAAGGGAACGATATTCTACTCGAACCTCAGCAGTCAGCTTGAAAGGATAGGACGATCAGAACTGAAGGAAACCTTCGCGTTTCCATTGTATTCCTAGCACATAGCTCGGGAGTCACCGTTCCCAGACTCTAATTTCTAACGAAATTTCTCCTTTTTTCGCGAAAATCCAATTGGCGTTGGTGGGATTTGAACCCAAAACAGACTGTGTGAAAACTATTTTCATCTTCAGAAAATTGCTAAATTTATGTCCATTTGGTAAGACATCTAAACGTGTTTTCAGCTATAAGAAGCAATTTTCAAAACTAAATTTGAGTTTTCACACACTCTCAAAAGGGTATGAGTCCCTTTACTCTAACTCGAGCACTAACGCGATTTTCCTTAATTTAAACGTGGTTTGGGCCGCTGGGTTTTGAACCCTTGAGTTCAGACCACATTATGGACCGGGCGGGATTTGAACCGTGTTCGTACTGTGTAAAAACTAATTTAGTTTTAAAAACTGCTGTTTTTATCCAAATAATGTGACTGAAGAGAATTTTTAAATGGGTGAGTTCGGAGTTTGTCGAAGATGCGTGAAGATGGCGAACCACCCAGCAGTTCCATCCAAACTCAACCCATAAAAAGGAACTGCGCAAAGTTTATTTTAAGATTTATGAATCCAGAATCACATTGTAAAGCAAACCGCACGGTAAAATCTCACGGTAGTGCGCATTTGAAGAAATAGACGATGGTACTTTCATTAAAACTGTTAAGCCAACAAACCCTAAAAAGGGTGTCAAAGGCTAAAGTAGCTGTTATCGCAACCTTATTACCATAGGAAGTACCCATGTAGTTTAGGGTGATTTTGAATGAGTTTTAAGGAAAATATGAAGTTGATGATGACTTTGGATGATGCTTGGAACAATCAGGATTGGGAGACATTCAAAAAACGCCACGCAGAAAACGTTACTGTTTATTGGCCTGGTCAGCCTGAGCCAACAAGAGGAAGAGAAGCGCACTTCAAAGAATCTGTTGATTTCTTCAAGACATTCGATAATAAGTTGGTTAATAATCCTTACAAGATTCTTTTTGGCGACGGCAACTACACCTGTTCCGTTGCTGACTGGACAGCAACAATGATAGGACCAATGAAAATGCCAGATGGAAAAATCATTCAGCCTACCCACAAAACCGCTAAGCTTGAATTCTGCACAGTTGCCACCTGGAAAAACAGTGAAATCCAGGAAGAGCGCCTATTCTACGATGTAGTCGGAATGATGAAGCAGCTCGGATTAACTTAATCGATATTGAATCTTGCCAAATAGAGAGATTTGAAAAATAAAGTAAAGGACTCATGAGTAAAGCGGGAAAGCACTCGTCGAAAAGGAAAGGAAAAAGACTACTTTGTCAAACACGCAAAAACAAGACCCATAAAATCATCAATCATCAATATATTAGACGATGCCAATAATGATTCGGTTTTGTTATGTCCACACACACTCATAGAACGCCAGATACACAACGGCTTGAGTTAAACACAAAAATAATTGAAATCCTAAGAACCGTCCCATACGAAAAAGGATTCCATTTCTACACAGCGATAGGCAACTTCACTAAAGAAACAGCAACAAACCTAGATTCGTTCGAAAAGAAACTCCAAACTGTTTCTGCTGATTCGGTGAACTTTCATCTTCAAAGAGGCGACTTCCAAAAATGGATAAAAAACACACTCGGCGACGATGAGTTAGCCAAAAGAGTAAACTCAATAAGTTTAACGCTTCCAGCTAAGGATCAGCGAAAAGAGTTGCTCGCAATCGTGCAAACACGCATAACCGAACTCAAGCGAGAACTCCCTCATCAATTGAGCCACACTCATTCATAGCCTCCAAAGGTTGCCTTAATGCAAAACACGACCAAAAAGTAGCGCAAGGTTTGCTTTGCTAACGCCAATTAATTTGGTGACAGCTAATAGAAAATACACTCCAATTTGTTATCCTCACTTGATCTTAAAAAGAGAAAAGATGGTTAGAGAAGTTCAGGAGCGCAAACATTTTCCGCCTTAGCAACCGCACGACCGCAGCATTTGCAGATGTATTTCGCGTTTTTTACAAGAGGCTTTAATTTTTCTGTTGGTACTTCATCCTCTACCATCTTACAGAGATGTTTTTCATGTCCTGGATGAGGTTGGGTTTTTGACAAAACTTGCACCTGACTTATGAGGGAAGACTGCTGAATATAAAACTACCCATTTAAAGGAAAATTACTCCATTCAAATAAGATCGCGTTCCCTTTCAATTCTCGTCAGTTAGGATTTTACAGAGCTACCGCGCCCGGACCATAATTTATTCCGTTTTGAGACTACTTCACGCGTTTCTAAGTTTGTCTTTCTTGGCTAAGAATGCCCGCCAGTCTTCTTTCGCCCAAAGAGCGCAACCATGTATTTCTTGAAGTTCGCGGAGAATTGCAGGTGCTTCACATTTCAGAGCTCGATTGGGACAAGTTCAAGGAGGCTTTCGCTTACGACACATACGCAATCGAAGGTTCCCTTGTGAAAGCCAAGGAAGTTGAAGAAATACTTGGAAAGAGAAAGAAGATAGTCCTAGGACAAAAGCAAAGAGGACATTTCCGAAACCTATGGCGGTGCTGAGGCAGTTGGCTTCATCCGCAAAACAAACGAGCATATTTCTCTAAAACTCATGCAAGAACTTCACAGAATAGTTTTCAAGAGTTCGAAGTATTTATCCAAGGTCAACAGGTATCAACTTTCGCTTTGTTCCGCACTTGCAACATTTTTCCTCTAATGGGTACCCACTTGTTTGACGACGATATTTGCTTGGACCTTCAGGGTCGGGATAAAGAGTTGTCTTTTCTGCTAAGCTTTCCCTTTTTATTGGCGTAAATTCGTGAGTAGGTCTCTTTAGAATTTCTAAAAGTCTCGAATTCTCTTCAAGTTGCGTTTTGAGCTCTTCAAATTGAGCTAGTTGAGTCCTGTCAAAGTTTTCTAGTTGAGATTGAATTGATTTTAGTCTGTCAACAGAGGTTTTTAGTTGATTTACCTGGGCTGTTGCTTCTGCTATGGGTTCGTACTTGTTAATGGTTTTGTTGATGTTTTCAATGTCAGCCGACATTGATAGTAGATAATTTTTGATTTTTGCATAGTTGTTTACTGCTTTGGTCAGGTTGTTGTTTTGCTCAGCTAGGTTTTCTATTTGAGGTTTGTATTGTGAGAATTTTTGGTCATAGTTTTGTGGGTCTATGTAGCACAATGGTTGCTTGTCTTCAATTTCTTTTGTTGCTGCAAGAAATTTTGTTGCTTCTTGTTCAATTTTATCAATCAATTTTCTATCAGGCATTTGGTAGTTTTGCCATTTATCTTCAATTGATTTCATTTTATTAACTGTAGCCGATCTTAGCTTTGCTTTTCGTTCCTGATGTATTGCTTCTTGCAGTTGTCTGGTAATACGGGCGGTTTCGGCTTTTGCTAAAACTTCGATTGCTGATTTTCCCCTCGGAGTCAACTCAAAACCAACTCTGCCTTGCAAGTAAACTTTGCGTATCAAGTTTTTTGCGCTCAGTCTGTTGATGCTCATTTCTACTTGTTCGTTGCTGATTTCCATTTTGTTGCTGATTCGAGCAAGTGCCAATTTTTCTGTTTGATCAGTTACGCCTTTCTTAGACAGATAATCCATGATGGCGTCGTCTATTAACAGTTTACCTGTGTCGTCGTTACTCGTGTCGTGCAACCTCAATTATATACGGTAGGTAAGGAGTTAAATAAATCCACTATAATAGTTCCCCAAACTGTTTAAGGCAAAAGGCGAATTAGAAGGCTTTCAGCGAAGCTCCCTTTTCCTGAACCCAAAGGGGTCGGAACCATTAAAAGAAAAATCATTAAGGTCAAGGAACTGCGAGACATCAGGTTAGCAAGCGATTTACTTACAGGAGTGAGTCGGATCGGGCTTAATCAGACTTGGTCTGGGTCCCTCGCTGCCTCACTCCCATTTTGTATTCGAAAGGTGTTTTTTTGGTTTGAGCAGGTCAATAAGATTTGGGCCGCTGAAATTTGAACCTGCGGGCTGCTAGTTCTTTTACCCAAATGTGCAGTTGTTGTTAGGGCAATACTTTTGCCATAATTAAAGTTACATTCTGCAAAGTTGGTTAGTGCTATGATTCACAGGCACGTTAGATAACGCCATAACAACGTTCATTCCTGTATAACTTGCCCGAAACCCGTGTATGATGTATCGAAGGAAAGTAAAGCCTTTGGTTGTCGGCGACGTTGATAAAGAACTGACTGCTTGCAGAGTACAATTGACCAATATTTGCCGTGGCTATCAATCAGGATATAATTATCGCTTTAATTATGGTAGCTGGGTGCACTGGTTGGCTATCTTCGCCTGTGGAAGGATTCGTAGTTACTGGAGCATTAGCTATTGCATTTACAACGCTTTGTCCTGAAATAACGGTTCCGAAGACTGTGTAGACAGAATCAAATTTCGTTCCAGAGCTATTTACAGTGATGTTGCCATTGTCTACTAGATTTATGAAGAATTGGCTTGTTGCAGAGTTAGGCTCGCTGGTTTTAGCCATAGCTATCGTATATTGTAAATTGCGGTTGTCGTTTCCTATCTCGTCAGGAATAGACGAAACATTAATGCTTTGGTTCTCTCCACCTTGAATCATAAAGCCAACCATGACTCTGTGGAAGATGGTGCCATCGTAGAAGCCTTGCTTCACCAACTTCACGAAATTCTGCGTTGTTATAGGTTTGTCATCTCGCATTTGAATGATTATGTTGCCCTTCGAAGTTATAAGGAGAACTTGTGTCCCATTTGAGCTGTATTCACTTGCCGGCGACGTCAAGGGTGGCGCAGGTGCATAAACAATTGGGGAATTGTTTGATTGGGAGTGACCAAAGACAAAAAACGCCGAAATAACTACCGCAGCCACAGCGATTATACCTATCGTGATGTAAATTTTGTTCCTATTTTGTCGGTTTGGGTAGCTATATTTGATTTTTTTCTGTTTCTGGTTTTTCCGAGAGCTTGGCATGTCACAAATAGCCATCCTCTTTTTATTTAAACATTTCAGATTTTCACCATCAAAGGCAAACGGTTCTCAATATGCAAAAACGAATTAGAAAACAAGAGCCAAAAGTGACTCAATGAGTCAATAATGTTGCATCTTAACGCTTATTCGAAACGGAGAAAGCTGTTCTCTTGAGATTAATGAAGGGATGTCATCTGTTTACCAGTTTTCTGGATGTATTCTTTATTGTTTCCTGTTTTTTGCCGAACAGGAAGAAAGCAATGCTTGAGTAAACTGGATAAACCACCTCAATTACAGTCTAGTAAGCTTTTGATGGCACTGACGTAATGTTGAGAATTTGCACGATATCGTCAATGTTAATCAATAGCCAAAAGTTACAAAAACAAGGAGCCCGCCGAAAGCTAGCGCCAAAATTTCGCTTCTTAAACCCATCAGTTAAACGCTTACCTGACACCTTAATGGATATGGGTGATATTTAATCGCTGATTTGGATTTATCCTTCCCGTTTGCTTCTGCATTGGTAACAGAAGATGTTTCAATCTGGATTTTCAGTTCCGCATGTTGGACATTTTTACTTATATTTATCCATCCTAAGTGGCTTTTTCTTGCTCAAAATTCAGAGCAGTCTTAAGTTCATTTCATAGATAAGATAAACAAAACCATGCCATTTAGCTCCACATTTGCAGATCAAAAAGGGCGGCTTTGTCCGTTTCGCATATTAATAGGAAGTGCTAAATGAAATTGCAATGAAGAAATCTTTAGCCATATCGATTCTGGTTATAGTGGTCATTATTGTTTTAACCGCTTCAATAATAGTTATCTATAACAGCAATACCGCTTCATCAAATTCCACTGAAGCATATTACACTTACAGTATAGTTAACACGCACCCGCATGATACAAATGCCTTCACAGAGGGGCTAGTGTACTCGGATGGTTTTCTCTACGAAAGCACAGGGATTAATGGTGCTTCATCTCTACGCCGCGAGAACCTGACCACAGGGAATGTACTGCAGGAAGCCACTTTGCCAACCCAGTATTTCGACGAAGGCATAGCCATCGTCAATGATGCCATTATACAGCTAACTTGGGAGTCAAATATAGGCTTCATTTACAACAAAACCACATTTGCCTTGCTGGGAAATTTTACTTACCCCACGCAGGGTTGGGGCTTAACCTTTGACGGCAAAAACCTAATCATGAGCGACGGCACAGACCACCTCTACTTCTTGAATCCAACAACGTTTCAGCAGACAAGACAAATCCAAGTCCTTAACGGCAGCACGCCCGTAGTAAACATCAATTCGCTAGATTACATCAACGGTGAGGTTTACGCCAACATCTGGCTAACAAACACAATCGCCATAATCAATCCAGAAACTGGACAAGTCAAAGCTTGGATAAACCTCACAGGACTACCAGACGGAAACAATTCAAACCCGAACGCCGTGCTCAACGGCATAGCATATGACCAACAAAACAACAGACTGTTTGTAACAGGCAAAGATTGGCCAAGCCTCTATCAGATAAAACTAATACCACAAACTAACTAAACAACCTAGAATTAATTGGTTGCCCCGAAAAATAAAGTAATCTTGAGTTTTTTCTACATTTTCCTCCAAGTTTAAATGAATAGTTTTGTTATCGAAGTTTCCTTTAACGTTTCGCTAGGTAATAAGATAAAATTGCTAATGGAAGCACAAGGGCGTAGGAAGCTAAGGTTCCAAGCCAGATTCCAAAGCTCGGATATAAATACCTTACAGCTACACTGAAGGGAATAATCGTTAGAATACCCGAGAAAACTAAAGGTTTAGTTACAGCTCGGGAGAACTCCGTTCCTCTGCTCCGGTTGAGTATGATCAATGTTGAAGTGAAAACTGCTGGAAACGCAGCTGCAATACCGCCTAGCACAGGACCGCCAATTTGGCTCAAAAGCACTGAAACCAAAACAAGTGAGCCTGCCCCGACTCCACGCAAAACAACATCACGAAACCTGTAGAGTCTCGCTACTCCCGTTAGGTTTTGGAGTTTTAGTTTTTTAGTGAAAGAATAATAGGTTAAAACCGAAATTGCTGCTCCCCCAACCAAGGAGAACACAAAATCTTTCAGACCAGACGCAACAATTAAGGCAGAAAATGCAAACCATAGAAGGAGAGAAACGGAGATTCCGCGCCTAAACCCTTTCTGGGCGAAAAAAGCGTAGAAAAAAAGATAAGCACTTGTAATGCCGAAGGCTAAGGGGAACACTGTGGTTGCTTGAACGGCAGCGGCTGAAGATTGGTTGATCCCGATGAAGAAAAACGAGAAAGCCGAAGTAGAGGGAAGACCGCCAAGGATTCCGCCTAAGACGCTTCCTTTCTTTTCTGCAATAATTGTGATTATAGTTACCCATAAGCTTCCAACAGCAAACGCCAGAAAAAGATGCAGGAAAAACGAGTCTGAAACCATGTTTTTGAGCCTTTGCATCATATGGCAAATTAGAGATTAATTAATTCTTCCAATGAATTTGAAAAAAATAGTTAACATTACTGGTTTTGTGGAAGAGGTTAAAGTCCCGCCATATCTTTACTGCGTTGAATCAGAAAAGTCTTAAAATCGCCAGCTATTTTAAAATAATTTTTTATGAAACAATGAAGTTGAAGTTAAAGTCAAGCTAAAGTTTCTAAGCTGAGCGAAAAATAGAAATCTCGGTAAGATAACTTTAATGAAGTATTCTGGAGACGTTGGTTTGCCGAACGACGCAGGTGTGGAACTTGAAGATATTACCTTCAGTGTTTATTTGTATGTGGCTAAAGAAGGCAAGCCTGTTGGCCCAAGAGATGTGATGCGTGGCACACACCTTAGCAGTCCAAGCGTGGCTTATCGGCATCTTCAAAAACTTGAAGATTCGGGACTACTAAAGAAAAACGAGTATGGAGAATACCTCCTCAAGAAGAAAATGAAAGTCAACGGATATCGCTGGATTGGAAGAAGACTCTTGCCGCACGCAATGTTCTATTTCTATTTTTTCTTCGGGCTCTTCATAACCGAGGCTGTGATTTTCGCAATTCATTACTCGGTTGAAACCTACAACTTCAAGGTTTTCTTCGTGTTAGGTCTTTCAATAACGGGAATCGCAATGGCCCTCTTCCTTAAAGAGGGCTTATCTTTGGCTAAGAAAATAGGGAAAACGCCAGCAAGAAACCACGATGAATAATTTCTGCATCAAAAGTTCTTATCAAAATGCAAGAATCTCATTTTTTGGGTGACAAAGGTAGAGAAAGATTGATCCGTCTGATAGCTTGGTGAAGGCATAAAAACAAGACAATAGCGACCAACCGTTAGACGGGAGTTGCACTTCGGTTCTAATTAAGATCTCATACAGTCTGGTTTCAGAGTTATATCCAAAGTAGCGTGGGAGTAAGCACTGGATTACCTGTTTCAACGCCATTGTGAGAGGCATCCACGTGAAACATTATCCAGTCCGCGTTCGCAAACGGAATCAAGATTAAACTAAAAACAAAAATTATGCAAACAACTGCCGCCCCACACGAAACCTATTCATGTGAACAAACCACCATCTAGCATTTACGCACTGAAGAACTGTAAAAGACTTGGAGAAATAAAAGTCCGTTAATTGAAGTTAGAAAAAAAACACCAACTGCTTTTGGTTGCTGCTCTTTTCTCGAAACGGGTCAAAATGGAAACACACTGAAAGTATGCTAATGGCTGTTCTTCTTGTGGAACACTCTGTTCCTTGGGGAGAGCTATATAGCACGTTCGTAGCAATATCACTGGTGTCGGAGAGAAAGTCGATGAAATTCAACAAAAAAATGTTCGTTCCTGTTCTTCTTGTAGCTCTAATCATGATGATGATTGTGCCAGAATATGCGGTGGCATCTTCTAATTTTCCTCTCAGCCCATCGGTTCCAAATGTTTCCGTGGTTTCAGCGAACTCTCTGACAGCTACAAAAACAATAATTGTTCCTGTCGACTACCCGTCCATAACTGACGCTATCGGAAACGCCTCGGCAGGCGACACAATACTGGTTCGCAGCGGAACTTATTTTGAAAACCCTATAATTGACAAACCATTGACGCTACAAGGCGAAAACAGCGCGAACACTATAGTGGTAGGAACAGGCGGCTATGTGGGAGCTAGCGTTTTTACGGTTGCGGCCGATAACGTGAAGATTTCAGGCTTCACCATCACAAGCGTCAACTATTCAGCCTCAGCCAACTACGCTTACGGCATTATGATTGAAGGAGACAAGTGTACAATAACCGGCAACAACATAGTGAATACGTTGTCAGGAACCTTTTGTTCGGTCCAGTCTTCCACCTTAATCGCCCAAAATAACATAGTTGGAAATCAGAAAAACGGCGTCCGATTCTACGGCGGCTTCAACAACACCATCTCAGGAAACAACATAACAGGCAACACGGCTTCCGGCATCACCATTGAAGGTTTTTCAGACAACATAACAGGAAACAACCTATCTCAAAACACCATAGGCATCGGGCTGGCTGCGACTTACTCAGTAATCTTCAGAAACAACATAACTGAAAATAGCAACTCAGGCATTTATCTCCCAGGCTCCGACAACATCATATCCGCGAATTATATGGCAAACAACAAATACGGCATCTATTCACTTCCGAGTTTCGGCGTATCCAGCAATAATACGATATTTCATAATGACTTCGTCAACAATCAGCAAAACGCATACTCTACCTCGCCATACGACATCCAAATTTGGGACGAAGGCTATCCTCTGGGAGGAAATTACTGGAGCAACTACTCGACGGTTTGCCCTAACGCAACAGAGATTGCTAATTCTGGAATAATGAATTTGCCTTACTCAGTTTGCGCCAACAACACTGATAAGGATCCCCTCATGACGCTTTTTAACGTCTTAAACGCGGGCGCCTCGCCGAGCGAAAAAACTCCGCCTATTACAGGCTCCGACCACGTTGCCGGTTTATGGAGTTTTGACAGCGTTGAACCCAACTATGTCACAGCCGACTCGACGGGAGCTAACCCAGCGGTTTTAGGGACCGTGACGGCTAACGTTTCGTACACTCCTCAGCTGGTTGAAGGCAAGTTCGGCAAAGCCCTATACTTTAATGGAAACGCATACGCGTTCGTCCCACCCTCGCCCAGCTTAATAATTCCCGGCGACATAACTATAGACGCTTGGGTTAAAGTGAACCAATTTAAAAACGTAACATACAACAACATTGTGATCGAATACGTGAGCACGACCGCCAAGTACCCGACCAGGATCCTTGGACTCGCCATAAACGGAGTTGCACCCAGCAACAGCTCCTCCCCGGCGTTGGGAGTTCTGCGCGGCTACGTAACAACCGACACGTCAGGCTTCAACGAAATAGACACCACCCAACCACTTTCTCTAAATGAGTGGTATCACGTCGTGTTTACTCGCAGCACCCAAACAGGCATGCACATCTATGTTAACGGAGTAGAACAGAATGTGACAGTCTTAGCCGGAACGCAGAATCCCGTCGGCTCAATAGAACAGGCGTCAGGCTTATACATGGGGCATGACTCAATGACCACTTTAGAAAATGTCCAAATCCTCAATGTGGTCGCGGAACCAACAAGCACACATATCTGGCAGCAATGGTGGTTCTGGACTCCAGTAGCCGCCGCTTTCACAGTATTAGCGGTAATAGCTTACTATGTTAGCAAGAATGGCATCAAGCAAAACGCCGCAATTTCTCCAGCCTCCTCATATGCTTAGCTCTGTACATTGAACAAGGTGGGAATTTAGAAAAAACCTGTCAACGCTACGCAACAAACACAAAAATCGCTGCTCAAATTAGTTTAAAAGACCGAAGTTCGAATTTAGCGGAGTTGTATCCTCTTGAAATATAATTTTTGAAAAAAATTTTTGATGGAAACTTTGTTTAAATTTTGTTGAAAAGTA
This sequence comes from Bathyarchaeia archaeon, assembly GCA_049522695.1. Lineage (GTDB taxonomy): Archaea > Thermoproteota > Bathyarchaeia > Bathyarchaeales > Bathycorpusculaceae > Bathycorpusculum. Next base: position 12,570 of record JBEKNP010000046.1, read on the forward strand.
TTAAATACTGATAGCGCTGACTAAGAGAAAAGGGGATCCATTTGAGTGGGGAAGAAAAGACAGTATCTAATAAACAAAATAAGTATCCTTGGAGCAACTACACTTTAAAATTAGGCAGGGGAGAACCGGTCTCAACAACGCAGTACGTGCTGTATGCAGTGCAGATAGCAGCGGTAATAATTCTGTCATACCTAAGCGTGGTGCTACTCGGTCCACTAAGCTATTCCGGCATTTCACTGTTCTACTTCGTGTACCCCTTCTTTCTAGTATTCACCTTGTGGTGGGGAATTTGGGGAATTCTGGGGGCATACATTGGCTGTGTCATAGGAGCTGGACTACTGGTAGGTTTGACACCAATCGTATCTGGAGCTTACGCAATCAGCGATTTCATTCCGCCTTTGGTCGTGTTCATAGTTTACCGGGGGTTGCTCGCAAATAGAGGCATCGACCCTTTATGGAGAGACTTGACAGACAAAGAAGTTGCAGGAGTCAAAACAAAAAGAGTGACCGCTTGGATTTTGTTCATCGTGATAAATGGAATTATCCTAAACGCAATAAGTGCAGAGCTGGGCGTTGGAATAGAGAATTACTATGGGCTCATTCCGTCGGGCGCATACTGGGGATGGTGGGCAGGGTGGTTCTTTGGAGATTTAATAGCGATGATAATAATTACTCCAGTGCTCGTCAAAGGACTTACCAAACTTGTCGAACGCCAAGGGCTCATCAACGGCGGCTGGGTAACTTAGCAGTAGCTACACACAAATTGAAACCTAAAAGGGAACCTATTTGGCAAGGGATGACGTAGAAGCACGTACTTCGAAGAAGTATGTGCGCACCTTTATTTTTTCCATGAAAACTGGAACTCCAATTGAAAAATTACATGTGATCACAAAAATCTTTATGATAGCAGCAATGTCGGTTTTGGCTCTTTACATGTTCGATATTCCGGTCTTAAAGGGAGGCCCAGACATAATTGGCCTGATATTTTTGCTCACTATTGTTTTCGTATTATTGATAATTTCTGGGACTACAAAGTATTTGGCCAACTCTTATCTTCTGCTAGCTTTGCCGGTGCCAATAAGCGAATTTATTTGGTGGCTTTTCTTTAATGAGGGGCTACCCGGAGCGAGAGAGGTATTTTACTTATGGCCAGGGTTTTTTCCAATTGGAATTTCAACGGCAGTGTTAGTTTGTGTTTTTGGAGTGGTTTATTACCGAACAAGAAGTATTATCATAGCTATTATCCCAGCAGTTTTGCTATGGTGGCTCACTGCCATGGCGGGAACGTTTGATTTTTCTCCATTGACGACTTGGTTTAGACTTCCAATCGGAGCGACCTACAGCTTTACGCTTTCGTCCTGGTCAGTAACTGTTGCGCTATCAAAGGCCTTGGGATTTGCAGTAATGATTTACACTTCATTCCTCTTTCTACTCACAACAAGAGACGCGGAGATAGCGGGCGCAATGAGACAACTGGGTCTTTCATTCAAAAAAGCCTTCTTTATCGCGCTGATTTTCAGAAGTCTAAATACATTGTTGATAGATTATGAAAATATCAGGATTGCTCAGACAGCTAGAGCGGCTGGTGTAAATAGAAAAAACGTTTTTTCCAAGATAATTGATCTCGCCTACGTGTCAATACCTTTAGTCGCGACGATGATCCGCCGGTCAACAGAAATGGGAGTTGCCCTCTACGCCCGGGGTTTTGAAGCATCCAAGAAGGTGACTTCATTCAAGGAGACGAAAAGAATAACTTATATGGATGTAACAGTAATAGCAATTTTGAGCGTTTTCCTAATATATGAGGTAGTTCTTGGGCACAACATAAATAATTTGTTTGTAAGGTGACCAAGGATGCCAGCGTTAGAGGTTAAGGATTTCTGGTGGAAGTACCGGTCATTCGTCGGAGTGGAGAACCCTTACGCATTGAAGGGTCTAACCTTCACTGTTGAAAAAGGCGAGTTCTTAGGTATAATTGGTCCAAGCGGCGCAGGAAAAACAACTCTGTGTTATGCTCTTGCTGGTATCATACCGAAAGTCTTCACTGTTCCCTACGGCAAAGAAAAAGAACACATTAAGGGTGAAATAAAACTTTTTGATCAGACACTAACCAAGGTCGACACGGTAAAAGATGAAAAGACTGGAAATATGATCGATAGAGTAGTCGGGATGAAACAAACGGCGCCAAGAGTTGGGCTATTACTCCAAGACCCCGAGAACCAATTTTTGAGAATGGATCTCCTGCATGAAATAAGCTTTGGCATGGAGCTTTTAGGCCTCTCTGAAGGAGAAATCGAGAGCAGGGCTAAGGAAGCCCTAGAATTAGTTGGTCTTGGTCCTCTATGGCCAATCGCGGATCTTGTTCATCCCTCCGAGTTGTCCGGGGGACAGAAGCAGAGGGCTGCCATAGCTTCCTTCATTGCCTTACGGCCTGAAGTCTTAGTTTTAGACGAGCCAACATCCAACTTGGACCCCGAGGGAAAACTCGGAATAATTCAAGCCATAGACAACATAAAGAAAGAATATGATATAACGATAATTCTCGTTGAACACAACCCTGAAGTAATACAGATGTACGCAGACAAAGTGTTGGCGATAAACGACGGACAGGCAATTGCGTATGGAACCACAGAACAAGTTTATTCCCAGTGTAAACTATTTGATGAAAATGGACTCTACGCCTCAGACATAGCGAGGATCGGGTGGAAAGCAGGTCTAAGTTACAATGGAAGGGTCCCCTTTACTGTCGATGAAATGCTTGAATCATTAGAATGCAGAAACCAAAAGTCCTTGGCGCCGAACCTTGAAGATACCCCAATAGACCAGTCGGCTCAGGAAATAATAAGCGTCAAAGACCTCAACTTTTCGTATGAAGATGGAACGCAAGCCCTAAGAGGAGTAACTTTCGCCATAAAACAAGGAGAGTGCGTAGGGCTCATAGGGCAAAACGGGGCAGGCAAGTCGACAGTATCCAAGATAATCAGCGGCTTGTATAAGAAGTTCAAGGGCGAAGCAAAAGTAATGGGAATGAACCTGCGAGACAAGAAAGTGATTCAGAAAATACCCTGCTACGTCGGATATGTATTTCAGAACCCTGACAACCAAATTTTCATGAGGAAAGTGTATGATGAGGTAGCATACGGTCTGAAAAACCTTAAGGTACCGCAGCAGGAAGTTGATCAAAGAGTCAAGGAAGCTCTGAAGAGCGTTGGATTACTATCAAAGATTGACGAGGACCCCATGTTCTTGGGCAAAGGTGAAAAGAGAAGACTAACCGTGGCGTCTATTCTTGCCATGAATCCTAAGATAATGATAGTTGACGAGCCTACTACTGGTCAGGACTTCAGGATGTCGGAAGATATAATGAACCTGCTTGAAGAATTGAACAAGGCTGGTACTACGATCTTAGTTATCACACACGACATGACTCTGGTTTCAGAACATACCAAAAGAGTCATAGCAATGCATAATGGAGTTGTACTGTACGATGGTTCCACAAGAGGCTTCTTCTCAAATGAAGAACTACTCGACAAAGCCGACATAATCCCCCCGATGGCAGCAAGATTTAGCCTTGAATACAAGAAAAAGAATCCCTTCGCTCCAAATCTAATGAATGTAAAAGAGTGGGTCACGGCACTAAACCATGTTAAACAAGAATAAGCAAACAAAAATGTTGGTTAGTCAAAAAATTTTTGCTAAAAAATACCCGCCAAGATAAGTTAGCTCTAAAATTTAAATAAAAAAAAACTTCGGGAGGCTACTCAGATGTTAAAAGAATATTGGAGTTGCATGTTTTCCGTTTTTTCGGAGGCTAAAAAGAAAGCTATTTTTGGTTTCCCCTGCTGGGTGGGAAAAAACTAGATTTGAAAGTCAATGGAGACATTGCATTTTTTGCGGGTTGTCCAAACGTAATGTTCTCCAACCTTTCTGTACACTTGGTCTGCATGGCCCTGTCTCCAGTTTCTGACCCGGAAACGGTGCTTCGAATGAAGACCATCCCTAAGCAATAGTTGCTTGGTCAATTTAATCTGCTCCCTAAAAATTTATTTTATGAAGATGTCTCCGTGTGTCAAATGCGAGCATTTTTCGTGAACTAAAACCTCAATTAACTCTCCATTCTTTTCAATATGATGAATAATTAATTGCCCGCCGGGAGGGTTGTCTAATGATTTCCGGCATATTTTACAAAGATTATGTTGGATTCGGCGGAGATGGATGCGTATTCTTTCATTGCGGTTGTATTTCTTATGTGTTTTTTTGTTGTGGAAGCCTATTGGGTCACGCTGTTTTGAGGTGAGGTAGTTTTGACTTGTAAGTGCATCAGGCTTTGTGTTTCTATTGCCACACTGCTCGCGGGCTGTTTTCCAACGTCTATCTGTTTGCATTACTTTATGCAACAACCTTTAATTTTGCTATCAAATCTCTAACAAGAAAACTATTGTTGTTCAAAACCGTGTGCTTCCAGCCAAGCTATGCTGCTTTTCTTACCAGCTTCAGCTCTTGATATGATTACAGCTTCAAGCTTCTCAGGACTATTGTATTTTGTGTGGCAATCGTTGCAAACACCATCATTAAGCTTTTTCTGGCTTGTCATATGGCCACACCCGGCACAAGACATTCCCCTATTCTGGAAAAATTTCGATGACATTCGTATTCACCTCTTTTTCTCGTTTTTGGTAATCCCCGCAAGCATTCTTTTTCTGATTTCTGCAATAGCAATTTTCTTTGCTTTGGCTTCTTTGATGCATTCGGCTCTTTGTTTGCAAATTAAGCACGCATAATTGCGATCGCAAACGCCATCTATATATTCGGAGTAGCATGGTGGATTCGTATCAGCAGAATTTTCCCTTTGCTCTTTTTTGCTGAGCATTTTTTTGCCATCTAGGTTAAATCCACTCAATGACTATTCCATCTATTTTCTTAGCTTCTGGTATAATTATGGGCTATTAGCCATTGCTCAGCTTTTTTATCGTTTGGGTTAGCTTCACAACGGGAAATCATGATATTTGCTAATTGCTCCTCACTGGCTTCTGTTCCAACTTTAGGCACTACAACGTTTGCTGATTTTTTGCGCGGAACTAGTGCAACTATTGCCGCTACTGCTCCTAAACCAAAAAGCGGTGGAAGCAGAAAGTATGCGGGGACTGATGTGTTCAGAAAATTTAGTATTTGGCTTAGAATTTCACTCAATTTGATGACCTCAGTTGAGAACTACGTATATCGTGATTTCCTTCATGAAACGGTCTCCGAATATACCAGCGAATTGCGCTAATACAACTCGCGGTTCATACTGGAGAAATTCGAGCGCTTGAGTTGGAGGAATTTTTCTTCTAACTTCTTCACGTTCACTTTCAAAATTGCGGTCAATAACCTCTTTTATAGAGTTTATCATTATTAAAAACCGAAAGTGCATGCTAGCATTCGCGTTTTTAAACGTTGTTCTATAGATATTTAGAGAGCTGAATTGAAAGCTTCTTGACAAACCGCCGCTCTCTTTGCTTGGCGCACACCTCTTCACGATGCTTTGAATAACAATTACGTTGAATTTGCCTTGTTCTTTCAGCATTATTCTTGTGCCATAAGCAGGCTCTCTTAATTTGGTCTAGTCTATACCCATCGTGGGAATGGTAATACCAAAGCACATAAGCAGCGCGTGACATAAGCATCTGTTCCTGACATTGCTTCTAGCATTACAAAAAATTTAGCTAACGCGTCTTGAGTAAACATTCAAAGCACTATGTGCTGCTAAAAGCGAAATGCCTAATTTTGCCCCAGATTTTTGCTCCCTAGATATCCTTGACACGGTTCGGTTATACGAGTCCCATTCTTTTTCCGGTTCTAGTTGCATTGCATAGTTGTATTCGCAAATTTGGGCTAAGCGATGTCCAATTGGATTCCAATCTATACTCAAATCATCTTGGAAGTGCTTCTCACACAATTCATGTGTTGCCAACACTGGAATGTCGCGGATTGGTATATGACTGTCGAGATAAACTGCATTCTTATTTACTGCAAACTGGCCTATATTTGGCTGGTGCTCTGCTAAGATAACATCTGCGGATAAATGCTTGCGTCCTAAATCAAAACTTATTGACCCGGGCTTATCCATTGTTGGCAAAACGTATTTCGTGTTCTTCGGTACCAAGTCAAGTTTTTGGCTCCACGCAATAATGTCGCTTTTTGTGGGCATTCGTTTGCTGCTATCAATGGATATTTTCTGAGGCAGCTTTTTTGAACCAAATGCTTGGCCGACTGGAAACGCCTTACCAATTTGTGCAGGAGTTCCCTGCGTGCGTCTTTTGAAAAGTGACATTTTAGCTTTCCCCAATGAGCCTTCTTCCTAGAGCAATAGCATCATAGACATTTTCTGTTAGAGTTTTGCCACCTTCAGCCGCTAAGAAACTTACTTTTTTGCCCGCTGTGGTTTTAAAAGATACTCTTTTCTGCCGCTGTTTACTGACTTTTCCACCTGCGCGTCTAATTTCTGATTCGACGCGTTTCAATCTTATTTGGAGTCTAATTTTGTCTGATGGAGACATTGCTGCATTGCGCGATACGCTGCTAATAGCATCAAGTTCATTGTCAAGCTCTTTTAATGTCCTGATTCTTCTATCTCTTGTATCTGCACCATAATTGAAAACTACAGGCGCACTGTTTTTTCTTATAGCCCTGTCGATTCTTTCCCTTAAAGCTAAAGCTGTACTCTGTTCTTCTTCTGGGCTAACAGTATATTGTGCTCGGCCATATAATTCCGGCGCACCCATTGTTTGCGATGGAGCATAAGGTCTGGTAACATTTGGATTTCGGCGCATTTCAAGAAGTTCAGCTCTAGAACACGGTTGCTCCTCAGCTCTAGCCCTTAAAGTTTTCAGCCTTATTTCTCTCCTCAGTCTTTCCTCTTCTTTCGGGTCGTAACCGGAGTATCCTCTTTGAAATGCGGCGCTTACGCGGCTAGGTGTCCTGAAAACGTGGCCAACCTTTTCAGCTGTTTTAGACATGTTTTCTGGGTTGAACCATCCGGCTATTTTGTTCCTAATTTCTTGACCTGCATCTGGCCCCGCTGCTGTTGCGACAGTCTGCTGCGGATCCCCTACTTTACTCCCTGCTAGCAATGATAATTCTTTTACTTTCTTTTTACCTTCAAACTGATGAAGATAAGAGTCGACGCTATCAATAGCTGAATCTGGGCCTAAAGCTTTGATTCTATGATTTTTAACAGTCCCATCTTTGAACAAAACTCTAAGAAGGTAACTTCCACGTCTCATTTTCGGATAGGAAACCTTCGGAAGCATTTTAGCCGTCAACCTTGTTGGAAAGATTTTTCCAACTTGCTTGCTTGTGCCGTGCGTTCTAGTTCTAAATCCTTGAGCTTTTTTAAACCCTTGCCCGGGATCCGGAAGTCCATGCCGCACACGGCGCATATGATTCTGTTTAACCGTAGCCTGTTTTTGGTTCCATCTAGTTTTTACCATTTTTTAAAACCTCCTAAAATATTTTGAGAATTGATTCCCCATAAATACCAACCAGCCTTTCTGCAAGCTGGCGATATTTGAGTTCACTCAAAATTGACTTTTTTAACAGTTCTTGTCTTCTCTCGCTGCTGACAAAAGTTCTCTTACAGTTCTTGCATCTGTATCTTTTTGTTTCACGTTTGGTGTACCCGTTGCCAACGATGCTGCCTGAGCCGCAATAAGGGCAAGAAGTTAAAGAACAGCTCATTTTACAACCCTCTGCTTCCGCTCTTTCGGTGGGTATCAAGAAATTCAAACCAAAACTCACGGCAGTACTTGTTTTCCTGAGCTTTTTTTTCGTTCATCTGTGTTTCCTCAGTTTAGGTTTTGGTTTAGAATTCTTGCGTGTTTTTACCCATCTGAGCTTGTATCCTTTTGACTTCAACTCTGCGCGTTTTTTTCTTTGCCAGTTTAGTTTGTATTTTTTGCGTTTATCTGCGGACATGAGAAACAACCTCACTTGAATGTTGCTTGAGTTGACTTGCCAAAATTATGTCTTGAACTTTTGCTCATTATCGACTTGCCTGTCCGTCTTTTCTTAGGCTTGGCTTTCTTCGGAGTCTTTAGCCTGAGAGAAGAACTGCGCCTTACTACTTTTCTTGACATTTAAAGAAACTCGGGGAAAATTTATGTGCCTGCCCTTGCATGTGAATATTGCGGTGGCTTTCGGTTAGTCATTGCCGCTTTGTATCTAACTTTTTCAGTGCAAACTTTGTCGAGATTTTTGAAAGGGACTACTTTTGCTGTCTTTGGTGGCCTTCCGCACCAGCCATTTTTAGGTTGATTGCTTCGCTTTGTTCTAGGCAATTATTGCACCAGCTATTTTAGAATCTGTGTGGAGCGACATTCCAGCCCGGCGCAGTGGATTTTCCGCCCTTTCTTGCAACGCGTGCTTTTCTTGCTCTGGTTTTACGGCTTCTGTGCTTTGACCCTGTTGGAGAACTTCTCCCAACCATCCGGTTATCTTGTCCGCCCATATCGACAGCTTCAGGCTAGCTGATAGCTCTGGTCTTGGCCGGACACCTTCCCATTCTGGCATTGACATATTTTTTTAAAATCCTCCTATATGTTTTATTGAGAGACACGACCTTCCTTTTCGACTATTTAAACGCTATCGACAGAAGATGCGAGAGCTGTGTAAACCTGAAAACCAAAGCTAACAGCTCTCATTTAACCAGAAAACTAAAGCAGAGTAAAAGCTCTCTAAAAATTAAACATCAAGCTTTAAATAATTGGGATGATGCGAATTATTCTGATGTTTTTTAATAACATCAGGATTTTTTATGTCAAAAAAAGACAGAAGTGCTGATGTCGAAAGAACCAGACAAATGCGCCAAAGGAAAAAAGAAAAAGGCCTTGTGCTTCGGCATGTAGGAAAAAAATGGCTGTGGGTAGAAAGAAGCAGCAAAAAGTAAGAAAGGGCGTTTTTAAAATGAAACAGATTTCAAGCAAATTAGCGGAAGCAACAAGCGAAAAAGTTTGGTCTGCTTTAACAGGAATAGACATTGCAACAGGTAAAAGAAAATGCTTCGGAGAATGGCTTGACACATGCTTGGACGGATTCAGACCATGCCGTACTTGCGAAGATTTAGCAGAATGCCAACAAGCGTTCCAAGATTCATGCGAAAAAACTGATGGAGGAAAATAGCTATGGCAGAAACAGAAACAGATATGTGGTTATGGAAACTGTCGCTTGCTAAATTTGGCGAACTTTTTGAAACGGTATCAAGAATTGTGCCTTTAAGAAAAGCGATTACTGCTCAGAGGATAGAAAGCAGAATGGATCAAACAATAGATGAATTAAAGAATGAAGCTAGGACGCATGGCGTTAAAGCTGTGCGAGAAAATGCGGTCTATCAGGCACAGCACCTCAATAATGTAATGGAATCTGGTTTTGACGAGCGATCTATTTCTGAAGCAATCAAAGACCCTAATGGAATTATAAATTTTACATTGAATTACGGCCGCGAAGAAGCACAAGAAAAAATGCGTGAAAGAGTAAGGTCTCGCGTAAGGTCAAGCCACGGATACAAAGCTGTTGGCGGCAGATTTCGTTCATCTCGGACAGGACGGTATTATTAACTTATGAAGCATTATTTTTCATTCAAACTATGGGATTACATATATGTTTTTGATCTTCGGCTTCGACGAATAAAAATTCCTATTGTTAGGACTGAAGGGATGAGTGCAAGGGTATGCCATAGTGTACAATTTATTGTATTACTTGATTATGATGGCGACATAGATGATGAGCGCCTGAAAGATGAGCTTAGGGCATTACAGGATATTTTCGGATTAGGGGATTTTATAGTTCTATCAACTAGCTGTGGCAAACATGCAATTTGTTTGGATAAACTGCTAGCAGGAGAAGCCATGGATGTTGTTTATGCATCCACTTGCGATGACCAGTTCAAAAAAGGTATCAGATGGAACAAACACAGAACTTGGATTTTAAGAACAACTCCAAAAGGCAATAGCCCAGCTCCAAAATATTTGTATACCGTCGAATCCAGCAGCAAAAACGAGCACCAACAAAGCCAAGCACACGCCATCTATCTTAATCAAGTGTATGGTGTAAACGCAAAGCTAACAAAACCTGATGGACTCGATGAAATTGAATTGATCAATTATCCAACCGCCCATAACGTTAACGTAAAGGATTTGGTAGCAGATGTCAAAACCGGGAAATACAATTAGAGATAAGCGACCTGAACGCACAGCTCCGCGTCCACCAGAAGAGCCAGCATACGAAATTAAAGAAGTCTATGGTGATGAAGATACTCCTGTTCCATCAACAATGGACATGCTTCTAGGCTCCGACCTTGACAAAAATATAGCATGTTCTCGATTTGCCACAAATAACAGAATCAAAGCAAAACAATCAGGTGTTAAGGTGCTTGATGAGGGTTCCATTGTTTTAGACCTCAACGGAAAAAAGAAACCCGCCGATGCGACTCCTTTACACAAACCTAAAGCTTACAGTAATGAGAGCTTTGTGCATCAGCGTCTTAAAATAGAAGACATAACCATGAGACTTGTTTTTCCGGCCTTTAGACAGGTTGAGCAACTGATTTCTGAAAGCAAATCAGATGCACAGGCTCAAGCAATCATGACCGAATTTAATAAACAAATTGATATCTGCAAACAGCATGCCGCATCTTACTTTGAAAAAGTTAAATCCTCTTTTGTTCGCTAAAAAAAATGCGAGGTGATAAAGTATGGATTACCTTATTATTGCTATCTGTCAGGAACAAGAACAAGTAAATCCCGAAGAATTTAGTCAATGGCTTGCATACACACGTAATGCAGTTGCTGAAAAACTCCAAGAATTTACCAAAAAAACCCCGAAAGGAGCAAAAATAGTTATCATGACAATCTAAAGCTTCACAATTCTAGGGAACCAATCAGAAATCTCAGACCTCAAATATCTAGCTAATTGCATCGCTTCTTCGCCCAAGAGGCTCTCTAGTTCTTGTGACTGACCCCACTTTACTCTTTTCACTTCAACCTTTTGTTCAAAATAGCTGTTCAGCTCTTTCATCATTTCTCTCCCCAGATTCTTCTTCAGGTATTCGCGTTTCCCTCTTTTGTTTGAAGAATATCTTTCTTCATATAACTGAAAATCTTTTTTCTTCAGCTTTTTTGAATACTCTATAGACGTGTGCACAATTCGTTTTTTATAGTTTGTTAGCTAAGTTATCTTTGAGCAGGTTTGGGCTGGTACGCGTGTATACCATTGGTTTGGTGTCTTTGCGGGTTCCATGACCATTG
>JBEKNP010000047.1:0-23676 GCA_049522695.1 Bathyarchaeia archaeon
GTCTTTCTTATTGCGTTAGTGTTCTTGGTTCACTTGGCAATAACCTATGGTTCGCCCCTCGGCACATGGTATTATCAAGAAGGACAAGTGAGCATGCCCTCAGCCGTCGTCTATATCCTTTTCCAAGCGTTAGTTCAAGCTTTCTTTATGGGCCTACTGTTTCTTATCTCCGGTTACTTTACGCCATCATCTTACGACCGCAAAGGCTCAAAACAATACGTAAAAGAAAGACTAACCCGACTAGGCATACCACTTCTAATCTTCCTCGTAGTAGTCGAACCAATCGTTGACTACGCAGTTGCCTTGGCAAATGGATCCTTCCACGGTTCATTTCTAAACTTCTTTACTACCTACGGATTCTTCGGATTCGGAATCCTTTGGTTTGTTTTAGCCCTGCTAGTTTTCTCCATGGCATACATAGGCTGGCGAGCATTTAAGCCAAAACCCACCAAAGCTATTCCATTTCCAAAAAATAGCATTATCCTTGCCTTCGCTTTGTTGCTTGGGGCTGTTTCCTTTGCTGTCAGGCTTGTTTTTCCCACTAGCTCCGTGTCGTCTTTGTTTAGCTTCCGTTATGGATACTTCCCTCAGTACATCGCTTTCTTCATCGTTGGATTAATTGCTTTCAGAGGAAACTGGTTCATGACAATACCCAAAAGAACCGGCCAATTCTGGTCAAAAATATCTATGGCGCTTCTGGCAATTCTACCCTTCATTTTCGTAGCAGGCGTTATAACAGGCGGAGTAAATTCGTTTTCAGGTGGATTTAGTTGGCAAGCGGCTGCTTACGCATTTTGGGAACAACTTTTCGGAGTAGCAGTCGCCGTTGGTCTAACTGTCTGGTTCAGAGAAAAATTAAACTTTCAAAATCGACTTACAAAAGCTCTCTCTAGCAGCTCATTCACTGCCTACATCATTCAAGCGCCAGTCCTTGTCTTTCTGGCCCTTAGCCTTCAAAGCCTTCAACTTCCACTGTTGCTGAAATTTGCAGTCGTAAGCCCTATTGGTATTGTCCTTTGTTTCGCAGTGGCTTATTTGATTAGAAAAATTCCGAAGGCAAACAAAATCCTTTGAGGAGATGTTGGGAAAATGAAGTCGAACTTGCTGAGGAATCCTGAGCAAGTAATTCCCTCTTTTTTTGATATAAAAGTCGAGCAAAATTGGAGTTAAGGAGGAATAGAACGATGTTAACGAGGATGTTGGAAAAAACGGCAAAAAAACAGGAAAAAAAATTGCCAGAGTTTTCAGTGTGTTGTTCAAGATTCAAAACAACTAACCCTGTTGACAATGCTTCTTTCAGAAAATGCGATTCCAAATTGGAAATTGTGACGAAGCAATTGCGGCGAGTCTTTGACCCAATTGACGAACGTTGGATCTTCGTCGGTGAAACACCCCGCGATCGTTTGAGGACTCACGAAAATATCAAGATCATAAAACGTGAAGGAGGCGAAAAAGAATGAATATTATGAGCAAAGCTTTGATCGTGACAGGCGGAGTTATTGTACTAATAGGGTTGCTTATCCTCAGCGGTGTAATTTTAATCGATTCGGGAAAAATACAAACTCAGCAAAAAAATCTCAGTGACTTCACAATAATCAATATTCAAAGTGGATTTCAAGCGCAAATTAACGAAGGCGACTCGTATAGCGTATCGATAACAGCAGATAGCAATGTGATCAATAGAATAGACGTTAGCCAAACGGGCAATACTTTAACAATTGGTTTGCAGTTAGCATCGATCTTTAACATAGGAACACTGAAAGCTCAGATAACGATGCCTGATCTTCAGGAAATTCATCTTTCTGGCGGAGCGAATGCAAACGTTGCAGGTTTCGTGATGGCGCATGACCTTTCTGTTAGCGAATCTGGCGGAAGCACGCTTAAGATTGAAGGACAAGCTAATGGTCTGTCAGCTTCGTGTTCAGGCGGAAGTGGCCTACAGTTGTCCGAGCTAAAAGTCGACACCGCAACAATAACGATGATGGGTGGAAGCACTGGAAATATCAACGTTAACGGTAGGTTAGACGCTGATTTGAGCGGAGGATCAAACTTGGTGTATGCAGGTAATCCAACGTTAGGAACTATAATCACCAGCGGCTTGTCAACAATTACCCAACAGCCATAGCATCCAACAAGGCGAAAACTATCGGGAGGTGATTTAATGAAGAATTCCACAAGAGCTATAGTCGGTTGCTTAGCCGTAATAGTTGGAGTAACAACGCTACTGGAACAAGCCGCAATCATCAGCATTAACGATGACATCTTTTACACAGTAATTGGACTTGTTGCAGGAATCATGATCATAACGGCAGGATATGTGCGAAGTACAAATGGAAAAAGAACAGTGCAAACTTGAACGGCTCGACATCGATAACAATCTTCTTTTTTTTTCAAATTCATGTTTTGAGTCTTGCTGTTTCAGACCCTTAATGGTTTAAGCTTCTACAGGGCTCATTCCCGTACGAGTCAGAGTCTTCCAAGGTGTGGAACTTGAGTTGAAGGGGATCCCAGCACCATTTTACCCATAAAAAATCCGTCAACTCATCAATAAAAAAGCTGAACTTAATATCATTTAGCTGGGGAACGAAAATCAAAACTTTTAATACGGAAAAGTTTTTCTCTTTTAACTCCAACCTTCATTTCGATTTGGTATGCAAAACCGACCTACACTTGCAGATATTTTTCCTTTACCAGTTGAAGCAAAGCGATTAGAAGTTTTCGTTGGAAATTGGAACGTTGAGGGTACCTTAACCTTCATGGGTAAATCCTTCGGAGTAAAAGGCGTTGCAAAATTTTCTTCGGTTGCAAAGGGATGGGGAGTTCTTGCGACTGCTAAATTAGAAATTGAAGGTTTAGGGGCCTATGAAGAGACTGACCTGCTGGTTTTCAATAGAAGCGAAAAACTGTACCACTTCTTTGCTGTAACGAACACTGCGGCAGCTTATGACCATAAGGGAAAATGGCTAAATGACGACACGATTAGCTTCCTCTACGAGGGATTGCAGGATGAAAAAACTTACAAGGAAGATTTGATGATCAAAATCTTGAACCAAAATGAAGTTACCATACATGAAAAAGACTTTGTCGGCGATCAGATAACTACAGAGATGGCGGTCTCCCTGAGCAAAGATTCGCAATACTAATCTTTTGCTGAACAAGAACTAGTGAACATGATTACTCGTTAGGGGTCTGTTCGCTACTAGAATCTTGCCGAATTTTCGCTATCTGTAATCTGGCGCGTGGATGAAGGTACTGTCATCAATTTACCAGTAAAAATTAGCAAGGCTGCACGCGCGAACTTTCCCATTTAGTTCAGTTTGAACTATTCGAATTGATGCTTACTACTACACATGCTTGTAACATAAGATTAATGGCTATCGCAGCCCAATCAACAACTGAGGAACAAAAACATGGACGAGAAAGAACGGTTCTTTTCAGTAGAGCTGAAATCAAAGACTGAACTCAAGAATGTAACAATTACGAATGCCAAAATAATTCGTCTTGAAGACGGTCGCCATCTCAGCTATGCGGAGTTTGGAGAGCCTGCAGGCAAGCCAATCTTTCATTTTCACGGCTATCCAGGATCTCGACTTGAAGGAAAAATCATTAACGCAACCGCAGCAAGATGCGGAGTCCGCCTCATCTCCGTCGATAGACCAGGAATGGGACTTTCCGATTTCAAACCAAAACGAACCATACTTGATTGGCCAGATGATGTCATTGAACTTGCTGACTTCTTGAAAATCAATCAGTTTGCGGTCGAGGGAATATCAGGAGGCGGACCATACTCAGTAGCCTGTGCCTATAAAATTTCAGACCGTCTAACCAGCGCCGGTATTTTGAGCGGTGTAGGCCCTTATTGGGATCCGGGTGAATCTTGGTCTAAACCCAACGATATGAAGAGTGTGAAGGATTTTTGGCTACAGTTTTCAACGCGTCTTCCCGAACCTGACAGGAAAATAATACTTGATCCAACAACGTTGAACCTTTTAACTGAGGAAATGTGGGAAGCGTTCCGGAAAGGAGTTCGAGGACCGGCCTATGAACGAGAACTATATGAAAAATATTGGGGTTTCAAACTTGAAGACATTTCTCCAAATGTCAATGTTTACCTTTGGCATGGAGAAATGGACGTGAACGTTCCCATCTCAATGGGTCGCAGTATGGCAGAAACTATACCAAATTGCAAAGCACAGTTCTACGCTGAAGAAGGCCACTATTCAACGGCGCTGAACCACTTAGAAAGTATCTTCGGAACACTAAGTTCCTGATGCTAGAACACACTATTTTTTTTTCTGCTACTGAACAAATTTAAGATTAGAACGACGGTTTAAACGACGGTGCGAAGCTAGCTCGCAGCGTCCTTCACTTATTTGCTGCCTGTTTCTTGCTCATTTCTTGATTTTTCGCAAAGGACACAAGAAAAATGGAAAAACTTCCGGAGATAGAATCACTATACCGGAGGATGTAATAGGTTCTGATACTCTGAATGTTTTCTCGCTATTTTATGGGTGCCAAGGCTTTGCTCTTTCCCATCGGTAAATATACAAGTCCTCTGCCCATTTCAAAAAGGAAGCATCCTCGCCTACGAAAGCTTCATAGCTCAGCGTTCCATCGATTCGAGGTAAAGTCAGTAGTGCTTTCTTGTCTGTCACGGCGACGTGTCCAGGAACTTTGGGGATTGATCTCATTTGCGGAAGTAGCTTGTCTGAACGCAAGATTAATCTCGCCTTGGGAAGGAAGCTCTCATCCATCAGCCACCTGACTTCTAGGCCCTCCTGCACACGCTGCCTCATAATTTCGTCATTAACATCAAAACCTACAACGGTCATGTATATTTTCTTCTGAGCGTCCCTGAACATCTGGGTCACCCAATTCAGGGTTTCAACCGTATTGGAAATCAACCTAACGCCTGACAACTCTCTAAGTCGAGCCCGAAACTCGTGAGGTAGGAAACATGCATCGTGATCAAGAAAGTACTCTCTATACCTAGAGATAAAGTCCAGAGGTGACGCGGTATCCAGTACTAGCTTCGCATACAATGTAAGTCCGTACTTTCCATCAGGCTGTTTTTGAACCAACCGAGCTTCACTTAATCGCTGAAGTTGTCTGGAGCTTTCCGTATCCGTTAGGCTTAGCCGTCGAGCAAGTTCCTGCATCCTAAGACCTTCCGCCTGAAGTTCCTGTAGTATGCCGAGTCTGTTTTCGCTCGCAAGCTCAAAAAATAATTTATCTAAACCTTGTAAACCCTCCATTTTCGGCACCCCACTGTGGTTTCGTCCAATGTTTACTTCTAAACTTCAATGTGGTATACTAAACATCGCTGCGAGCTATAATTAATTGCTATTGTTAGCCTTTTAGCTCTACCGAGGAAACAAAAATGGAGGAAATTGATAAAGAACGGTTCTTCTCGGTGGAACTGAAATCCAAGGTTAACCTCAAAAACGTCACCGTTCGTGACAGCAGCCAAGAAAACGTCTTGGTTGAAGGCACTATAGGAAAGCTACAGCACGCAGAATTCGCTGATGGAGTGGTCTTGGAAGTTTTTGGCGACAAGGGCGTCCTCAGGGTTAACCTTACAATAGAGGATATCAAAAAAAGAGAAAAAAAGGAAAAGGAGGTGTAAGAGATGATTTACTGTACAAAATGTGGAACACAAAATCCTGATGGCGCAGCATTCTGCCAAAAATGCGGTGCCCACCTTCAATCCGCGCAGAATACGCCTGCAATAAATAATTATTATTACGGGCGGCAGAGGCTTCGCGATCGGAGAGAATCAGGTCCGGGACAGTCGGGTCCCCACATAGGAGCATTGATCGTAGCTGCCATAGTAATTGTGGCAGGTCTAGGCGTCTTTTACCCTGATCTTCCTTGGTACTTGTTCTGGGGAGCTCTTTGGATTCTGCTTGGATGCTTGATAGTCGGCTTTTGGGCAGTAAGAAGAAGCAGAAACACGTCAAATCAACCTCAAATGGTTGCCAAGCAGGTGAAATAAATGATTGAAACAAAAGACTTAACAAAAATGTATGATGCAACACACGGAATAGCGGATGTCACCGTAGATATTTCAAGCAGCACTTCAATGGCTTTGCTGGGCAGAAACGGCGCTGGAAAAACAACTCTTATCAGGACATTACTTGGCTTGCTTAAACCGAATTCAGGAAGTGCAACCATTAATGGCATTGATGTGGTAACTGATCCCAAAGACGTTAGAAGAGTCGTAGGGTATCTCCCAGAGGCATTTGGTTTATACAACGACATGACAGTCATTGAAATTCTTGATTACGCAGGAAAACTTGAGCGAATCGAAACTAACAAGAGAGCAGTTCGAATACAATCGCTCCTGCAAAGATTAGAACTTACAGATATCAAAGACATGAAAGCCGGCAAGCTATCCAAAGGCTTAACTCAAAAAGTGGGTTTCGCCCGTGCGCTGCTCAACGATCCAGACGTGGTATTTTTAGATGAGCCCACTTCTGGTCTTGACCCGGTCGCAGCTAGAACGATGGAAAACTTGGTAAACGACCTAAAGCACGAAGGCAAAACGTTGCTAATAACATCACATATCCTTCCAGAGGTCGAAAAAATGTGTGACCACGTTTCATTGATTAAGCAAGGGCGTTTGCTTACAACGGGAACACTGGACGAAATCAAAAACCAATACTGCAAGCCGACAATTCTCATAAGACTACGGGATGAGAAGAGCGCGCAACAAGCAATCAACCTATTGAAAAAAAGCTTCAAAGAGCCAATTGAGCGAGAAGACAACAAGATAATTCTACACACAAATGAGGCAGACGAGATTACCGCTGCAGTAAACAAACAGCTTGAAGAAGCAAATTTACCTGTCTACGAGATTAAGAAACAAGAAGCAAGCCTGGATGATGCATACTTTAAGGCCATGGAGGCATAAAAATTGGTTAACATAATATTAGAAATCGCTAAAAAAGAAATTAAAACATTCTTTAGACAAAGCAGAGCATTTGCCACCTTTGTAATGCTGCTAATATTCGCTTCCATATCGATATTCGAAATACAACACATTCTTAGCCAAAGCGGCTATACGGCAACTGCACTTTCGTCGGCTCTTGGCAGTTTTCTGTTCCTAGCATCAGTCTTTCCCGCAACCTTAGCTGGCGGCATATGTTTTATGGCCTTTGCAGCTGAAAGAGATCAAAAAACACTGGAGCATCTACTGTCTATGCCATTGAGTGACAACGAAATATTTCTTGGAAAGTTCCTGGCTGCATTGATCGCTGGCCTAGCAGGTCTGCTACTGGTATTCTCCGTTGTTATAGGCTATACGGTGTTTAGCAATCCAATAGTTTGGAACGCGCCTCTGTTGACCAGCTCGCTAAGTCTGCTCGCATTCGTTGTATCGCCGATGATAGTAATAATGTTTGCACTGATATCAACGGTTTTGTCTCGATACCTGTCAAGCCGCGACTCATTCATAACCAACTTATCATCAGTGGGTGTCTTGCTTGGAATATTCGCTCTAAAAGAAACAGTAACAATGGATGCTTTAACATTTAACGCCGTACTGGCAGTAATCATTTCGGCCACAGTTGTTACGTTGTATGTCTTTGGCGCAAGAAAGTTCAACCGCGAATCGCTCGTCTCCCGCCTGTAGGCTAGGCAACCTATGAAGCAAGTTCACCTCCTCTTTTTTCCCAATATACAATTAGGAGATATTTGAAAAATGTTGCATGAACAGATTGAACATAAAAGGGCAAGAAGAAACAAAGTTAGATTAAAGCCAGACTCTTTTTCCGACATTATTTTTGGTCTGGCGCTTTCAATCGGTTCTCTGATTTTGATTCAGAATCGAGTGCTAGTTTGGCAAAGTTTTGTTGCGAACATATTATTGTTTGGCTTTAGTTTCGCAGTCATCGCAATGGTGTGGCTTTCGTTTTCAGAAACCATGCGATATCTTTCAACAGAAGTCTCATCGGTAGTACTTCTGAACCTAATGCTGTTCTTCTGCGTAGTTCTCGAGCCTTACCTTTTTTATACGCTGATAAATAGTAATGGACAACTCTCAATTGTGACATCCGACGTTTTTGCTTTAGATTTAGGGTTCATGTTTTTTGTCCTCGGAACATTAGCCTCAATAGTTGTAAAGGAGGCTAAGCGTTACCATCCGAACTATCACTCTAACGATTTGACATTGTTGCAAAAGATGATTTATCCCAGATACATTCTGGCGGCTTTATTTCTGCTCTCAGTCGATCCTTTTCTCTGGGTTTCGACACTATTACCCGCGCCATTCGACCATTTAAGGTTCATATTATGGACTTCATCCCTCGCCGTTTTCCTTGTTTATTACATGAAAGTTAGCATCTTCCACACAGAAAAGAAACTAAATTCTAAGGCTAACCCAAAAAATGTTGTGATGACTAACGGCAACCACGAAAAATCTTTGGTCGAAAACACAATCGGTAACCTACAGAATGCTGTGCTTACAGAAAGCCGGAAAGTTGGCAATAACCAGGAAGAGAAGGTTCAAAAAAATTGACGATTTGCTCAAAATGCGGGGCACAAAACACTGATGGCGCAGCCTTCTGCAACAAATGTGGAATGCAGCTTCAATCGGCACGGACTGTAGTCAATAATTATTATTACGGGCGGCTACGGCGTCGCGATCGCAGAAGATTAAGTCAAGGAGGCCAAGGGGTAGCACCTGCAGTCTTTGCTGAAAAAGAAGTTATTAAGGAAGTAGTTTTGGTACCTTGCAGCTATTGTGGCTCACTCATGCCTCAAACATCTATAGTTTGTCCACATTGCGGAGCAACAAGAAAAGCCTAATAGAACGCGTGTCAGGTCGTTGGGCTATCGCGCGCGTGTTATTCTTATCTTTTTTTAAGCCTGTTGACACTGTAGATTTTGAACCTTGCTGAGGATAAGTCTCTACCGAACTCATCCCCGTTAGGGACTGAGTCCTTACTGTTCCACTTAGCATGAATTATCGTAAAATTTAAACGCAAATTCTTTTTCTTCTGTGAAACAGAATCATTAATAATCAAAAAAATGTAAAAATAGCCTTTATTACACTAATGCCATCCATATCCAATAGATGACTTTTTGTTAATTTGGTGGGGCCGGCCGGATTTGAACCGACGACCTTTACCCAAGAACAGCGCGAAGCCGTTCTTTACGGGTTTCTCTAGACACGCTCCAGAACTTCGTCATTCCTCTGGGCGAGGTCAGCAAACCCGTTGCTTGCTTCTGGAGCCCGTCGTCATACCTGTCTAGACTACGACCCCACTTCTTAGCTCGGGCAATTAAGTAAACCTGCAACAATAAAAATTATTCGTTTTTCAAAGAAACGTACTTTAAAGATTCGCGTTTTCGGGAACAAACCGCCTTAACCTCTGCAGTGAGTAGAGTTTTTCTTTGTCGCCGATTTTAGCCTCTTGCACTGACTGTTTGAGGATTTGAATTGACTCGTCCATTGCTTTGCGGTCAACTGGAAACGGAACACCGTCTTTGCCCCCGTATGCAAAACTGAATTTCACTGGGTCCTCCCAACTTGGCTTCTCACCATAAACTAGTTCGGCTACGAGAGCTAAACCACGTACAGTGGCGGATCCAACGCCTTTCACGCTTAAAAGTTCCTCGTAGTTGTTGGGTTGGAACTCGTAGACTCGGCTCAGCGTGTCCCAGTTTATTTTGCGGGGCATGTTGAGGGTGTTTAGGGTTTGTTGCCATGGGTCATCTGTTTTTGATAGCCAATCATGCAGCGACTTCTGGTTGAGCGGTTTTGCCGTGGACTGGATAAGGTTCATGAGCTTGCGGGTTGGCTCTTTTGCTAAATCAACAGAGGCTTTCCTAGTGGCTTCGCTTTCTTTAGCCACCATGTTAAGGGCTGTTTCCCGTTTTGCGTTGCCGACTATGGCATTTTGTGGTTCAACAACAAAGTCAGTTACGTTATCGGAGAGCCAGTGGTAGCGTCTTGCTGTGCGGTCTTCCGCGCTCATGCCCTGCTGGATTACTGCCCACTTCTCATCCTTAGTTACTAAGAAAGCATGGTGATAGAGCTGGTATCCGGCTTGGATTGCGGTGTTGTCTACTTTTGCAGCCATTTTGCTGTTGTAAATGAGCGCACTGATTGTTTCTTCGGAAAAATCGAACTTCTCGCCAGCCGAAGCGATGTCGCTTGGCGTTTTCTTTGAGGTTTTGCCTTTTCCTCCGCAAACAGCTATTCCGTGCTCTTCCGGCGACAAGGCGCCTTTGAGGATGCTTGTTACTACGGTGGTTACTCCTGAACTGTGCCAGTCGTAAGCTAAAACGCAGCCGAACGCTTGAAACCAGTACGGGTCAGATAAGCGTTGAATAAATGCTGCGGTGCCCTGCTCCTCAATCATAATGTCAGCTATTTCCTTGGCTAACTTACGCATACGTACAGTAAGCCATGAAGGTGCCTTTCCACCGTGAAGTGGCAGGTTAGCTACACACCAGTTCTATACACAAAAGGGTAGGTTAGCAAAAGGAGAATATAAAAATGACTAAACAAGAAACAATCCAATACCCAATAAATAACAACATAGCAAACATACAAACCCTCTTATTACATCTAAAACGAAAAGGAAAAAGCAAAAGCTACCAAAAAATATCAAGATTATATCTAACAAAATTAGCAAAAAAAGCAAACTTAGACCTAACCGAACAAGTAGAAGACGCAATATCAGACCTTCAAGTATCAAACACGACTAAAAGATTTTACTGCACCGTATACACAAATTACTGCAAATTATTTAAAATAATATGGGAAAAACCAACATACACAATAGAACCCAAAGGAATACAACCACCAACAAACGAAAAAATACAAATTCTCATAGCATCAACCCGTAGCATAAAACTACAATTAGAAATAGACACAATGGCACAAACAGGACTCAGACCAATAGAAATAGCAGGACAAAAAGGATTAACTCCAAACTGCATACATCCAGACCAAAACACAATCACAGCAACAAGCACCAAAGGATGCAATCCAAGACCACCAATGAAAATAACTAATCAACTAATGACCAAAATACAAACATACATAACAATTAACAAAATAAATCCAAATACTCCGATTTTTACAGGCGCAAACTTTAGCCAACAATTCATAAAATACAAGAAAAGACTCGCCAAAAGATTAAACGACCCATCAATAGCAACCATCAGACTATATGACCTAAGACATGCATACATAACAAAACAGCTAATAAAAATCCAAAATACTGAAATCGTAAGACAAATAGTAGGACATAAACAATTAAACACTACACAAAAATACTTACACCTACTAACCACAAACACAGGAGAATGGATAGTAGAATCAACTACAGACCAAAAACGAGCAGATGAATTACTATTACAAGATTTTACATACATCCTAACAACACCAGACGGATACATGAAATTCAGAAAACCAAAATAAAACAACAAACCAATACAAACATTAACCAAGCATAACCAAACCAAACCACACCAGCTTAAAAACCAACAAAAAGACACTCCTTCAATGAACGAACCTCAAAGCGTTCCTCTTGAAAAGACAAAAAACAACAAACCAAAAACGACGACGACGCGACATGAGGATAAGAGCGCATTCGCTTCGCTCATGCCGCAAAAATTGGGACCCCCTTAGGGCTGCACTCAGCCCATAGGCGAGCAATTTTTGCTAAAATTGAGGATAATCGGGTGACACCGATAATGACACCCTCTCTGTGTGTGTGGGACGACGACGGACGCCCAACGACGACGACGGAAACCCCAAAACAACAAAAACGGAAAAAAACGATTAGACCTAAAAAGACCAAATACCTGAAAAGTGGCACATAAGGAATTCAAATAGATAAATCAACAAAATACCCTATCAGTCAACCGTAGCCAAGAACGTCCAAATACCAAGCGCGCAGTGCAAAGCACACGATAAGAAACAAAAGTAACGACGAATAAAAATACGCGCAACCATTAAACGGCAACTCAAAAAAAGGCAGACGATTAAAAATAACCACAATGCAAGCCGAAAAAAACAAACAAAGCCCAAATCGACGCTAACGACAACGGGCAAAAAATAAAAAATAAAGCGTTCCTGATAAACCAGAAAACCCAACTACAAACAACCACGCCAAAACAAAAAAATAAAAGGCGTTTGATGTAACCAGAAGTAAGTGCACATAGCCGGTCACACGCTATAGCAGCAAACGCCAAAGACAAAGAACACAGACATAAATATAAATATTACTAAAGAAACAACAAAAACATGTAATAAAAACAAAAAACAAACCAACCTAAATGATGATGCAACGAAAACAAAATTTCTACATCGTTAACCGTAAGCAAAGCAAGTCTAAGGACTATACTCAAACAAACAAACGACACCGCAAGAGCCAAATCAAAAAGGAAACCGAAATGCAAATAAAAAACAACAAAGCCACAAAAAATATGTAAAAAACACAAATAAAATATACATCAACCATGACAAAAAACAAAAAACACTAAAAAATAATCAAGTCAACAACGCTCTTTTTAAACAAAATATTTGACGCTACGAATCGCCGCTTCCGCGGCTCTCTCCGCTATCTACAAATAACAAAGAACAAAAAGAGCTAAGAGAAAAAACATTAAACAAAACAAATAACAAAACACCGTCCTAAACGGACAAAACAATCAAACAACAGGAAGACCTGAAACCCAAAACACCGAGCCAAAACTCAAAAACAACCATCCTGAACGGATAAACAAACAAAAACACCGAGCCAAAGCTCAAACAACAGGAAACCTAAAACCAAAACACCGAGCCAAGCTCAAAAAACAACAAGCTCCATGAAAGGAGCCACACAATCTAAACCAAAAAACCCACTCTAACGAGTAACAACCCGAAACCTGAAACCAAACCGCCAAAAGCAACAACAAATAAATAACTACACAAACACTAACCAAAAACATAGAGAACCAAAAATGCAACCTAACCAAAAATTTACAACAGAACAATTTTTAGAACTACACAACAAAAACCTAAATGACCGACAAATAGCAGAAAAACTAAACGTATCAACAGAAGTTATTAAAAAAAAACGAACCAGACTTGAGTTAATGTCACAAAACCCACAAAGTAACTCAAACCCAAAATTAAGCCATGAAAAATTAAAAGAGAGCGACAAAAGACAGAACCAAAAGCCAGAAAGAAAAGCATCTAAAAGAGCCTACCTCAAAGACTACAATAAACGACCAGAAGTCAAAGCCAAAAACCGCGCACGTGCTAAAACACACAACAAAACCCATATCAACCAACCTAAATTCAAATCCAAAAACAAAACCAAAAAACAAAAACCGTCTAACGACAAAACAAACAAAAACCCAAAACCAAACCGTTCTACCGAACCAAAAAAACCCGAGCTAACGCTTCAAAACCAAACACCAATAAAAAACACCATAACAAGAAAACCCAAACAAAAATGGCGACAAACACCCAAAGGCAAAATCTCAATAAGAAAATACGAACAAAGCCCTAAAGGGAAATTCTCAAAAAGAAAAACCAATCAAAAACAATACGAAAAAAGAATAAAAGAAAACCCCAACTACAACAAAGAAAAATACAAAAAAAGGAAGATTAAGAAACAACAACCATCGCAACAGACAAAGACCATACACATAACAACCTAAAAAGGAACCACAGAACCAAAAAATCAATACGACTCAAGAACCAAAAAATCACCCTCAAGACGCCAAAAACGATGACCAGCAGAAGCCAACCGTTTCAACTTCACCAAAGGCACACTACAAACTTGAAAACCCTTATCACCCTTTTTTGAAACCTTCAACAGAACCTTCTCTTGCAAACAAAATCCACCCCATCTATAAACCCAAACCAAATATTTAAACATAAGTCAAACCCCATCTATAAACCCAGAACAAACGTTTAAACATAAGTAAACAATTCATTATTAGACGGAGATTAGAAAAAAATGAACAATAAAACACTAAAAATAACAGAACCAGAAAAATTAGTACGCCGTAGAATAGAGAATAGAATAGAACAGAATAGTACACCTACAGAGGCAGGTTAGCTACACCAGTTCTGTACATTACTTGATTCTTGGTGATGAATTGGTTTTTGGGATATATGATTTTTTCTTAATGAGGGTTATGAGTTTTGGTTGTCAATTAGCGTAATGTGCGTTGTTTTGCTTTCTCTACTTACTTTAATCTCCAGCGGGTGATTACGGAGGCATTTCAAAAGTTCATGGAACTCTTTAGGAAAATTCAGAGAAATCTGTTTGTATCGGTAGATACGTCTGCCGTTCTTGTATCGCTTTTTGTAAGGCAGAACTTAAGTTTCTTCATGCCTACACATTCCTATCGCTTGCAGGTTGTATGACCGCTTTCAGTTGCTTCTCTAATGAGCATATCTTTCGTTGCTGAGACAGAAGAATAGACATCACCATCGGTTCAGAAATTATCGGGTTGGCGGCGCAGTTGCCTGCGGAAGCATAATTTCTGCAAATATCCATCAACTCGTCAAAGGCTTGTTGTTCTTCCTCGCTTGGCAACGCTTTTCTAAAGCCTTTCCATTTATCGATTTCTTCTTCCACAGCCATTCGATAAGAAGGAACTGTCTTACCCATCTCAGCTAAGCCTCCACAGAATTCCGAACATGTGTTATATGAGATATTATGATGTCTTCTTCTGCGAGCGCTTTACGCATTAGGTCTTGGGCAGCTGCATTCAAATTTCCATTGTAGTATGGTCTGACGATTTTTTCCGTAAACTCAGCCAGGAGCAAAGCAGGCAGATTATGAAAAGTTAAATCCACCAAAAGATCCTCTTCTGTGGCTAATAACGCGTTTTTCTTTTTCATACGAGATCACTTGGGCTCATGCGTATCGTTAAATCTGTTTAAAAGGTAGGCGAACAAACGACATAACGGAGTAGCAGAGGGGTAAGTGAAAGTGAAACTACATCAGCTAGTGTTATGCTGGTTGAAGCGTAGCTTCTACGATGCAGCTTGTAAGGCTTGTTTTTTCATCTTGCTAGATGGCTAAGATCTCCCTTGGAATATACACGCTTCCATCCTTCCCCATTTTTCTACAAAAAAATGTCAGCTTCAAAACATGTTTGGAGCACTAAATCCAACTCTTAGAACTTGGCTGTTTTCCAGCTTAAACTCCCACCGAATCAACTTTGGAATTTGCATTCTATCGCCTTTCTGAAGCATCCTTCTAAAGGTAACACTCCGAGTTAACGGCATAGGAAATCCCTCCACCTTGACGATTCTTGACGAATTTTAACGAAATTTGACTTTTTTTGACTCAATCTGCAAACGATTTAGGCTTTGCTTCAAAAAAGCAACCCAAAATAATCTGTTCAGATTTGGCGTGATTAATGGCAGAAGAAGGCACTTAGCTTAATTACGATAACTCAACTGTTCCTGCAACTCGAAGCTTTGCGCCTTCAAGGTACATCAACACCGCTTTATCATTTGGACGATAGACAAGCGGCTTATCCAACGTTAAAGTCAAAGCGACCTTTCTCGGGTCACACGTGTCAGCAACAGCATCCACCTTAGCCGTGACAAACTGTGTCCAATGGCCAACATGCATGACCATTCCCTGCTTTATCGGCGTCTGCCAATATTTAACCAATGAAGCATGCGTTTCCAGTATGAATGAAGTCTTAATTGACGGATCATTTGTTAAAACTGCTCCGCGGTCTAAATCTTCTACTTCAACGTTTTTTAAGGCAAGCCCAACACGGTCGCCTTCACCGGCTGCGTCAAATTCGTCATCGTGCTTTTGGATAGAGCGGACTTGCGCTGTTTTTCCGCCTGGAAGCACTTTGAGCATCGCGTGCTTCTGAATGATTCCGCTTGTAACTACTCCCAGTATGACGACTCCTACGCCTTTAACGTTAAATGCATGATCCACCGGCACTATTCCAATTGACTGCTGTCCAACTGGAACTTCGGGGGATTTTTGTTTTGATGCTTCTGCTAAAAGCTGTTCTCTAAGAAATGTTGGGTCATCGGATATGAACTCAAATTTTTCAAGGCTTGTTCCTTTTATGAGTGGCTCGATTTTTTCTTTTGGGATGTAGTTTCTTAGGATTATGCAACCGCTTTTGATGTCTGCACATTGGAGCATTACTAAGCATTCGCCGAAAGCAGCATTTATCTCATCTACGACAACTATTGCCTTTTTCGATAGAGAAACAGCGTAGAACAGTGGCGCTAGCCTTTCTGGGTACCGTGTGGGTTCAATGAGGGTTACTGTGGCTTCGCCTTTTTTCAAGTTATAGAACGTTATGTCTGTGAATGTGCCTTTTTTGCCAAGGCTGTTGCCGTAATCTGAAGCGCCGAGAAGGGCGACAGTAATGTTTCCCATAGTATCATTAACCTGTAAATCACCGTATTGTGCCTCGCCTTAAAGATAAGCGTTATGAAACATTACAGTTTTTGGAAACATCGCTGGAAACCAAAAGGTTGTAGCTACCTACCTTAAGTGCATGTGCGAAAAGTTCTTAAGGTATTGGGTATTCTTCTAAACGGCAAGAAATGGCGGAACCAACTGCCAATTCAAGGTAACGACCAGCTTCTTCAAACGAGGCGGGTCTGACCAACTGAAAAAGCTAAAATAGTCCGATGAAGAGGTGAAAAGATATGGAAAATATTTACGCAGCGATGCTCCTTCACAAGGCAGGAAAAGAAATAAACGAAGATTCAGTAACAAACGTTCTGACAGCAGCAGGAATTACAGTCGACCCGATACAAGTAAAAGCCTTAGTAGCATCCCTCAGCGAGGTAAACATTGACGAAGCAATTAAAGCCGCACCAGCAATGATGGCTGCTGCTCCAGTAGCACCAGCAGGCGCACCAGCAGAACAGAAAGTAGCACCCATAGAAGACAAGAAGAAGAAAGCTGAAGAAGAAAAAGCCAAAGAAGACGCAGCTCTAGAAGGATTAGGCGCCCTATTCGGGTAAATTAGCCTCTCTTATTTTTAACCAATTTTTTCCCAAAAAGATTATTTATCAAAATTTAAAAGATATCAAGATAGCAATTATTGTATAGGCAAACTTTGTTCTTTGGGCACTTCGGACGGTTGGTTAACAACGGGCATCTTAGCTGCTTTTCTCCTTTCGCTAAGAGCCTTCCAGCCTGCAACAGGTGCCCAGCCGCTAAGAATCATCAGTGTTCCAGGAAAGCCAGTAAGCGGATGCCCAAGAATTGAGGAAAGCGCAGGTAAAACCACAGCGAAAGATGCTTCCCAAAGACCAAATGCAATAGTCATTGCTATAACAGCTTCGAATGCGATTTTTTTACCAAATTTATTGAATGTTTGAACTGCCAGAACTCCTCCAAAAAAGAAGTCACCAAGTCCAAGTCCTACAGGCGCAAAACCAAAGATACTAAGATATCCAGCAGTTGCTTTAATAAGCGGAATGTTTGGTAAGTAAACAAGGACGGGTAGACCTAAACCAGTGAAAGTGTTTGCTGCTGCAACCATTGGTCCACTAAAAACCAGAATTATATCCATTGTTGTTAGCAGTACAGCAAAGAGCCCCACCGTCTTCCAATTGAACAGTGAGCTAAGATATAGAATTATCAAGATAGCAAATGTTAATCCAAAAACATCCATAACAATAGGAAACCATACTGCTGCAGTACCAGCATTGCTAATGAAGTTAAAAAACACAAATAGTAAAACGAATATTGCTGGCGGCTGGACAGCCACATACCATTTCGGCTTGGAATAAGTCTTCACTTTTTCATAGACTACAACGCCAAAACAAAAGGCCGTTAAAGCGAAAAACGCAGCTACTCTGTAGATTGTATAGGCGTCTTGAAGTGGACCTAACAGGCAAGCCGCTCCAGCAACTGCGCTTGCGACCCCGAATCCAATGGAAAGCATCTGCGCCCGTGCTTTTGGGAGGTTAGAGAATATGTATGAGAACGTGAAAAGCAGCGTAGTGTAAGACGACAGAAAGAATATAAGAATTACATTTTGGAATATTGCGCCTGGATTAATTATTGATACGTAAGTTATAGCTGAAATTACAATTGCCATGAAAACTACAAGAAGGATTACGTCTTTTGTCTGGAACTCTTTTTCCTCAACAGTTGATTGCAGCCTTCCTGCAACACGTTTGTTTAAAAGCATAGCAACAGTAACCACAATGAATAATGTGATCGGCATTGCAATGTCAAAGTAAAGCATAGAGAGCCAAATAATCAACCATGCATTTATTTCTTTAGCTAAAAAACAAAAAAACAATCAGGCAAAATATGAAGAAGAATGAATTATTTAGTTATGAAATTGCACGTTCAAAATAGCTAATGAAGCCAAAAGCGCCTCTTCAGTTCGAACCGTCGCCGTTCCTTGCCCAGGAACCGTATTTACAATAAAATCCACTATAGCCTCAAGTTTTGCGCCTTCCTCTTTGGCAATCTTATGCAAACCACGCGATGGAGCACCAAACGCGACTAAAATATGTTGGGCGACACTCCATTTTTTCCCGATCTGATCTGCAACATCCATGAATTTATCACCAATTCTTGCGGTAGCAATAGTCAGATCGAACTCTTCATCAGTTACAACCTGTCCAAACGGCCGTTTCTCTACGCGAACTCTGTAACCCCAGTAGCTTGGAACATCATCTCGATTTGCTGTTTGCACTTCAATTCGTCCGCCAACGTTGACAATTTGCAAGGTTAAGCGGTCGCCGACAGCATACTGTGTTTCCCTCAAAACAGCGGGTTGTTCAACACCTATGTCCACAAGCAAGCCTTCTTTAGTCTTCGACAAAACCATCCCTTCACGGTATTCGCCAGCCTTCAAATCCCAAGTTTTGCCGCTAACGGGGTGATGAGGCGTACGCAACGGCGGCAAAATCCCAGCAAATTGCAAGCTGGGCTCAAGTTTGAAGAGTCTTTTGCGAAGATACTGGGGCGTTTCCAAGTAACTTAACAACAGCGAGATAAAATCCAAGTCTCCTACCTGATTGGCTTTAGGGTTGTCTGGGTAAACTATGATTTCATCCACCCTGAAAATCGCTGTTGCCCTTCCAATCAAACCGATTTTTGATGTTTTCTCCCGCAAATGCGGCGTGTCAGAGATCACAGATGCTGGAATGGCGATTGCAAGTTTCTTTTTATCCATGACGCTTTCTGCTTCCTATCGCTTGGTTAACGTGTGTCTGCGTTGAGCTTAAAAGTGGGGAATGAGATATAAAAATGCGGGTTATTGGAGGATTCAAAAATGAAGACACCCATTTTAGATGAACCAGAAAAAATTAAAGCTTTTGATAAGAGCAACATGATTAATTTTTGTTTGGACTCAGCTAAACTTTACGACAAAGCGGCTAAATTAGCTCAGAAAATCCAAGTAAACTACACCAAACCAGACAACATTATTGTTGCTGGAATGGGCGGCTCAGGAATCGGCGGTGACTTACTAAAAGATTGGGCAAGAAACAAGGCAAGTGTACCCATTGAAGTTAACCGCGAATACCAGCTTCCAGCATACGCTGGCAAGAGAACCTTAGTGTTAATAACAAGCTACTCAGGAGACACAGAAGAGTCCCTAGGCGCTTTTCTTGATGCACTCAAGCGGAAATGCATGATTTTCTGCGTAAGCAGCGGCGGCGCCTTGCTGGAGAACGCTGAAAGACTCAAGGTACCGTATCTGCGTGTTCCGGGCGGTATGCCTCCTCGCGCAGCACTTTCCTACCTATTCGTTCCCCTGCTATTGGGCGTGGAGAAAATGGGGTTGGTTTCAGGCGCCTCCGAGGAACTCTCCGAAGCCCTTACGCTTCTTGAAAAAATTAGCAAGGATAACTCACCTGAGAAGCCAGCTAAAGAAAACTTTTCCAAAACCTTAGCCCTAAACATTGGGCAGACTGCCCCAGTGGTTTACGGGTTTGGTTTTTACCGCAGTGTAGCTGAGCGTTTTAAGACGCAGTTCAATGAGAACAGTAAGATTCCTGCGAAGTGGGAGGTTTTCTCAGAGCTTAACCATAACGATATTGTGGGTTGGGAGAGGGCCGGTGAACTTGGCAAATGCTTCTCTGCAATCTTCATCAGAGACCAAGAGGAACCCACTGAAATTCGTAGCAGAATTGAGATTACAAAAGAGTTTGTAGGTAAAGCTGGTGTGGAGCTGTTTGAAGTACCTGCTAAAGGCAAAAGCTCATTGGCAAAGATGCTGTCGACTATTTGCATCGGCGATTTCACAAGTATCTACTTGGCAGTTCTGCACGGCGTAGACCCTACGCCTGTAAAAACTATAAACTATCTAAAAGACACGTTAAAACAAAACGGAGTAAGAGAGAAGATTATAGACGAGCTGGCAAAGTTGGGCTAATATAGTGACGAAGTTTTAAGAAAATACACTATTTTTTCGATATTTTTTGATCAGTTTGTTTTGGGTTGCTTTTTTGGTTTAGGGCTTGATTCGTTTGCAGGCTACGTTCACAGAGCACACAAAAGTACGAGCAAGCACAAGGAAGCACACGGGAGCACGAGAAAGTACAAGGAAGTATTTTCACGTCCTCCCGAATTTTGCTAAAAAGTAGAAAGTGTTTAGGTTGCCGTTAACTCAAGGAGTTACTTTCAAAAATACATTGGAGAGGGTGAATCGTTTACAGGTTGAGTCGATAGGAGTTTAAGAAATTCTGCAGAGTTTTGGAGAGTCTGAAAAATCAAGCGGCCTATATGAGATGGGAGAAATTGTCGATGCGATAACATGAAGAGTCAGTTTCAATGGAGTAGTGAGATAGGCAACAAAGTGCAACTTTAAGCTATGAACTTTGCGAATTCTTTTTCTGCAACATCAAGTGGCACCATTTGTGGCGGACGTTTAAACGCGTAGGCGCAAACTGGCTCCACAGCGCCATTAAGCTTCTTGTTTAACGCAAGTTTCAAGGCTCGCACTACATCGAAGAGTACTGAACCAGCGTTTGGTGCGTCAACAGTTTGGAATTTGAGGTCAATCTTCATGGGTGCATTGCAGAAGTAGACGCCGCTTATCCAGAAGTAGCTGTCACGTTTGTTCTGCAGGAAATCCACGTAATCGGTGGAGCCAGCTACTATCTCAGCCTTGTAAGGTATTGAAGCAGCTACTGACTCAGTTTTAATTTGGCGTTTTGCATCACGCGTACGGTCAAGGGTGTCTACTGATTCGGTTCCTCCGCCAACATCAAGCTGGTAAGTTTCGTCTATTCTTACCCCGTTGTCTGAAAGCAGCTTAAGCAGCGTTTTGTGCAAAGCAGTTGAGCCCACCTGATCCACTAAGTCGTCGCCGACAAGAGGAAGTTTTGCATCAGCGAACCGTTTAGCCCACGCAGCATCGCTAGCAATGAAGTTAGGCGTTGCATTGACGAAAGCGCATCCTGCCGCTAAAGCTTGTTCAGCATACCATTGCGAAGCTTTTGCCGCTCCGCTGGGAAGCAAGTTAACCATTACTTCAGCGTCCGCGTTCTTGAGAACCTTAGCAACGTTCGAGTCGGGTGCACTGCTGACTTGAATGATAGCTTTAGTTGATTTTCCCACGCCATCAAGCAATGGTCCCTTATTAACTTTAACACTTGTTGAAGGCACGTCAGAGACCTTTGGCGCGTTATTGGGAATAGCAAAAATCGCTTCTGAGAGATCTTTTCCCACCTTCCGCTCATCAACATCAAAAGCCGCGACCACCTCTATGTCTTTTGGATTTAAACCTGCCAAAACTGGATTGCGCAGTCCAATGTAATCTTCCGCTTTCTCAAGTTTCCCATAATATTGTATGCCTTGGATGAAGGCTGAAGCGCAGTTTCCAACGCCGATTAATGCAACTTTTACTTTAGGCATTCTATTTGCACCTTGCTTGGCTTTTCTATTTGCGATTGCATTATAAAAAGCTACGCTGTAACTAATGCTTGATCAAAATGCTCATTGCAAACCTTTGCCACTCTTTGTTTTCTTTTCGCAAGTCTATAAGAAACGCTTATTAAACGACGCGGATTAAAGTTTAGAAGCCAGCTACTTTGGGCGGGTAGATCAGTCTGGCATGATCGCCACGTTGGCATCGTGGAGGTCCCGGGTTCAAATCCCGGCCCGTCCACCATTTTATAGAAGGCTACAGTATTTTACGGAAGAATTTTAATAACTTATTAATCTTGAACTGGTGCTGACGGAATTAGTGCGTTGTTTAAACTAACAAGAATTCGACTTCCAAGCGGAGTTATGAGTAAAAAGAGTATTTTTGATTTCCTAGTTCATGCTTGTAATAATGGTCTAGGTTTGCTGTTCCGTCTGGGCAGTAGACTTTTTCGCCTTCGGAAACTTTCAGATAGCGTTGAATGCAGATCACCCCCCTCCGTCTCTGTCTGTCTCTGTTATCTCTCTTGATTATTGATGCCGCTGTTTGAAATATTTCTGCTACTCGCATCCGTCACAACCGTGTAAAATCATTTTTTTAAAATTCATCCCTCTCCCTTATCGATCTTCATATAAATTGTGATGATTGAATTTGAGGTATTTTTCATCTTAGGGTTGTTGGTGGGTGCGTAAGTTTTAAGTTGTGCAAAACAGTGGAGGCTTGAGGAATAGGAACAGTATGAACGCGGCTAATTTAGCTCTAAGTCTCGCTAGCATAGTAAATTTTACCGCTTTGATGTTAATGCTAAGAGCAGTTATAAAAAACAGAAAGGTGCTGCGTGGCTATAGCATTATTGGCTCTTTCTTAACATTCGTATCCATCGTCGGCTTCGAAGTGGCATATTACTTGCTTGGAAACTTTATTGGTTTCGTGTTGGAATGGGCAACCGTTGTGTTCTGGTTCATAGCTTTCCTATGTAGCTTAAGGCAGAAATTGAAAGGAACCGAAGAACAGAAGGAAATGGTTGAGCCTTAACTGTCTGGAAACTGAATTGTAAATTTTGCTCCTTTTCCCTCTTGGCTCTCAAAATTGATAGAGACGCCGTGCGCTTCTATTACTCGTTTGCAGACGGCTAAGCTGAAGCCTTGCGCTCTTGGTTTAGTGGTGAATCATGGCGTAAAGATTTGGGTTTTAATTTTTTCAGATATGCCTACGCCTGTGTCTTCTACCGTTACAACTGCCTGACCTTGGTTGTTAGCTTCTGCGCTTACAGTTAGTTTCAAAACGCTCTGGCACAACAGTTGTGGATACCCTGCCATAAACACCTATCCAATCTATAAAGTCATTTTTTTGGAATTGAACTGCGTTACTTTCTTTCCAATTCGTTGTCTTTTAAAAGAATGAATAACATCATATGCCTTGTTACTCTTAAGGAGTATGAAATCAACAGGCGCGTCGTCTTTGTCAAAAACCATTTTATACAAAGCCACACCTTGAGGAAGATTATCAAATAAAATCTTGAACTGCTGACTGCTTATTCCTGACTCTTCAAGCAAATCCCTGCTGTTATCGCCGTTATCAATGTCTCGGGGAGGAGGGATTTTTGAAGAATGTGTTAATGGATAAGTTTGCTTATCTGGCTTTGATTGAGCAAAATCGATAGATTTGGCTATCTTATTTACTCCCCTAACTATAGTTAATTATATAGACGTGTGCACAATTCGTTTTTTATAGTTTGTTAGCTAAGTTATCTTTGAGCAGGTTTGGGCTGGTACGCGTGTATACCATTGGTTTGGTGTCTTTGCGGGTTCCATGACCATTGTT
>JBEKNP010000048.1:0-23524 GCA_049522695.1 Bathyarchaeia archaeon
TTTGGCGCTCTTTTGGTTATTATTCGGTTTACACAGCAGAAACTTAAGGATCCCTATCAACCGACTTCTTCAACTCGTACCTTATCTGGGTATTTAACTTTGAGCTTAAACTTTTTTATCGGAGCAGAAATTGTTAGAACAGTTGTTGTTGGAGAGTCTGAGATTGAACTTTTGCTTTTGGTTATCGCCAGCAGGGGGCTTTTCAGTTTGATTCTTTATTTGGAAAGACGCTGGCATGGAACAATTGAAAGTGAATAGGCTTTTTCCAAGATAGTTGACAGAAACCATGTAGTTTGCTGCTTTTTAGTTATTAATATTTAATGTAAGTTGAGTACCTATTAGAGAACTAGCTCGGGGTAGTAATGGGAGAACAAAGAGCTGTACGAGGAGTACATCAGCCAATCAACGTTACTTCACTAATTTAGCCACAGACCGTCCTCTGAAAAGCCGCAGAACCGTTGTTTGTTTGCTCAGTTTTTGCCTAGGTAACCTTAAATATATTCATAATGACGCTGTTGGATATAACAACTGCAAGTTTAACGCTGCTCAAGAGGCAACTTTAATGTTTAAAAGCCAAAGCATTATTGGAGAAATAACGCATGCTTGTTGAAGCCTCATCGGTTTTGTGTTAGTTTTCGTTTCAACCTATGCTATTTACGCTTTAGGTAAAAGGTCAGCGCCTAAGACCACCGTAAGCGACAACGCGCAGGCATCCTACGCTTGCGGAGAAAAAGCTTCCTTTCACGGTTTAAAAATCGATGTATCCCTATACAAATACCTAATTTATTTTGTTATTTTTGATTCATCTGTACTTTTACTGGCTTTTGCCTCTTTCTCGTTAGCAGGCACAAACCCTCTGCTTTTAATTCTTTATCTTGGCATAATTCTTGCCGCCGGCTTAGTTCTCTTAGATGGAGGCAAAGATTAAAATGTCAACAGTTACCTGGGCACGAGTAAAATCCCCTTGGGTGCTGCATTTTAACTCGGGCCCCTGCAACGGATGCGACATAGAAATCGTTGCCTATTAACGCCAAAATATGATGTTAAACGCTTCGGTATAAAGCTTGAGCCCTCTCCCAGGCACGCAGACGTTCTACTGGTAACAGGTTGTGTAACAAGGCAGTGTGCTGAATAGAGAACGTCAGCAGCTACCGTTAGAACAACAAATATTGCATCGTAAATTGAACCGCCTGAAACGTAGGTTTTTCCGACCAGCAGGTTGACAAATCCTGGATAAACAAAATTCAAGGCGGCACAAAAAACAGGGCAACCGTTACCACGGATATCAGTATTATTGCTAAGGAATTGACTTTTTGCTTTTTTTCTACGTGGCTTTCAGCCATTAAAATCTTAGCAACCTACTTGATTGTTAAGGCATATTTCCTTAATAAATTTGATTTAACAGTTGCTTATTTAGCGCCGGCAAAGATTTTATCATAAAATAAAGAATAAATCAAAGTACACTCAACGGGTAACTTTCGAAGACGATGATTACTTATGCAAAGCGGCCACCAACATCAAAGAAGCAACTCAGCTAATAGAGGCAGGCTACAAGTACATCACCGAGATGAATAACGTAAAGCTTATTCAGAAAAAGCAAGCGATTATGCGGATTCATCCAGAATATATGGAAGCAGGCCGAAGAGCTCGGGATGGGAATTGAACCCCCAACGCATTGGAGATGTCATCCGCGCGTCACCTTTGCAGCTGGGTTGTAGAAGTTTGGGACGAAACTTGGTGCCTTGCTTACTTAGGCGTTATCTTATTGTGCAATTTGAAAGTTTTCTTTTCAGTTCTTGTTTAGTTTTGGAATGGTTATAGTGAATTTTGCTCCTTTGCCCGGTTCTCCAGTTTCAGCTATTGTCCAACCGTAGACTCCTATTATTTTCTCTATTAGTTTTAATCCCAGGCCAGATCCATTGCCAGACGTGAAGCCTTCTCCGAAGAGTTTTGGTTTGTTAGCGCTGGGTATGCCAACTCCATCGTCCTCGTAGAAAAGTTTTACTCCATCCTCATCTTTGTTGTAGTGCAGTCTTATTTGAGCGACTTTTTTCCCGTGCTTTATTGAATTGTCGATGAGGTTGTAGAAGAGTTGCCCAAGTAACGAGTCAGCGATCACCTCTAGTCCTTGACATTCATTAACAATTCTTACGGTGGACAAGTTTGAAAATAGGGCGGCAGCTTGATTGAAGCATTCGGCAATATTCACCTTTGACAATTCTTCATCGCCAATTTCCTCGTAAAGACGGCTAAACTCAAGCAGTCTATCTGAGGAGTTAATCGCAGAATCAATTTCCTCAAGGTATTTGGCTAATTTCGGTTTGTCACCAATTTGCTTCTTAAGCGAATAAGCGTTGGTTTTTATGATCATAAGCTTGTTGCGAACATCATACCTAGTCAAACCGCCAACAACATGGAGCTTCTCGTTCATAATTTTTAATTTTAAATGATTCTTCTTCAGCTCCTCTTCAGCTTTCTTACGTTCACTAATATCTACAGCAATCCCTCTTATCGTTACGACTTTGTTTTGAATAATATTTGGAGTAGCCCAAATCATCACAGGAAAAACAGTACCATCTTTCTTCATCAGAGTGTATTCATTAGGGCCAATATTCTCGCCAGACAACAACCTCTTAATATTTGCTGTTGCCTTTTCTCGTTCATCTGGAACAACTAACCGATCGAAATTGAAGCTGTTGCCGATTTCATCTTGACCATATCCAATAATCTGGGAAGCTGTCCTATTAATAAACACAAAGTTACCGTTAACATCAATCTCAAATACAATCGCGGGCAACGATTCAGCAAACTCGCGATATTTCGCAACACTATCCTTTAGCAGCTCTTCATTTTTCTTGCGTTCAGTAATGTCTCTTGTCAGTCCAATTACTAAAGTCTCTTTGCCAATTGTCATAGGTCCTAAAGAAACTTCAACTGGAAAAGTACTTCCGTCTTTCCGCTTTTGACGGCTCTCAAAAATGAATGTCTCACCTGCGACCACCCTTGGCCATAACAAAACGTGCTTTTTGTTTTCTGTTGCTTCACTATCGATGTCGGCCATTGTCATTCTAGATAGTTCTTCTTTTGTGTATCCGAGGTTTTTACAGGCCCGTTGGTTAGCACCTATGATTCTACCTTTTGCATCATGAACTAAAATGGCCTCTGATGCTTGCTCCATAAGATTGTGATAGCGTTTCTCGCTTTCTTCTAAAGCCTGCTTTACTTTGCTTCTATCGACCAAGAGGTTAATACTATGAGTCAATTCTCCATAGACTGTTTCAGGCGAACCCTGTTTATTGTGGTATCCTTCTGCGCCAAGATTTAGCGCTTTTATGGCTACTTCTTCTCTGCCTTTCCCAGTAAATAATATGAAGGGGATTTCGTTTTTCTGTTCACGCAACTCCTTTAGGAATTGAAGCCCATCTTTTTGGGGCATTTCATAATCAGAAATGACAATATCATAATGCCCAATCGCCAGTTTCCTGAAGGCTTCATCAACATACAATGCATTGTCAACTTCAAAGTTGCTTTCCAGCTCCAGAATACTTTTTGAAACTTCTAAAAAATTTGCGTCATCGTCAACATGCATAATGCGTAAGCAAACCTTGCCATTAGTTGTTTCCGAATCGCTGTTTTGGAGTTGAGACAATATATCGCCAACTTTAGGCGAACAGTTTATGCGAGCATTTAACCTGCTCACACATCAGCCATAAGTCGGCACCGACTTATATGTTGTGCTAAAACTCATGTGTGAATTCGCAGTTTCTATATTCGACTACTAAAACTCGATTCAGAATACAAGTTACAAATTTTTCTTATTGGCCCAAGTTTTTCCCCTTCTTTGGGTTACGCGACATCTGAGGGGATGGTTTTTTCGTGAATCCTTGAAAGTTGAATCTGGCGGTAAGTTTTGTTTGGTGAGTACGCGTTGGATCTTCTATTTGAAGAAGAAGCCTCTATAATACGAGTGAGCTTTTGTGAATAAAAGTTTATTTTGTTTTTATCGTGATCTGCTTTCTGGTTTAAGTGGTTCAAAGAAGAGGGTTTCAAAAGTTAGTTCGACGTATTCGCTTCGGGATCTTTTCTGCGTGTGGCTTCTTGGTCTTTTTTTATGATAAGAATCTACCGAGTTAGCTGTCTGAAGTTTCAAGGAAATTGTTTAATCAACGCGGTATAGTAATCAAAAGAATTCTTTTTGCCATAGTAGATGCCAAAAAAAATGTGGGGGATGAAAGAGTTGCGAAATGCAGATTTTACTGCACATCTATAATTGTTCTGATGGAAAACAGAAAATTATATATATTGTTCTGGATGAGAACAGTTATGGACGTTTCAGATATTTTCGAGGAATGGAACAGCTACGCTCTTAGAAGGGTTCTTGTTCAGCGTGAAATGGATTTAGATGTTATTGTACGTAATTCACGTTCGAAGATAGTTGCCATCACGGGCATAAGACGCTGTGGTAAATCAAGCGTTTTGATGCTGCTCGCTCAGAGGTTAGTAAATGAAGGGAAAAGGGTCTGCTATGTCAATGTTGAGGACAGCAGGCTTGGGGCAGAAAAAGACGTTCTTGACAAGATTCTCAAGTGGTTTGGCGATGAGGGCTTTATGTTGCTTGATGAAATAACCAGTGCGGGCGACTGGAGTGGCTGGCTCGCGAGAACACATGAACTCCTGAAGGGAAGGCTGCATCTTGTGGTGGGTTCCTCGCGGAGGAGTTTGGTTGTTCCTAGTAAGCCGTTGCGTGGTCGTATACTTTCGGTGGAGCTTTTTCCGCTCTCTTTCAAAGAGTTTTTGACATTTAGAAATATAGATATTGAGAAGACCACAGTTGGGAGAGGAAAATTGGAGCGAGCACTTTCCGAATATCTCAAGTTCGGAGGTTTTCCAGAGGTCGTACTTGCGGGAGATGAGATGGATAAAGTAAAGATTCTTGACTCGTACTTCAAAGATATTGTGGGTCTTGACGTCGCAGAGGTTTCGCATGAAGATCCCGCCACAGTTGCAACTTTCGGAAGATGCGTAATTCAGAGCACGTACTTCTCCGCCTCAAAGTGTCTTAACTTCTTCAAAAGCTTAGGGTACAGAATAGGCAAAGAGAAGCTACTGCAGCTTGAAAAATATGCGGAAGCTGGTTACCTCTTCTTCTTTGTCCCAGTGTTCTCACACAGTGTAAAGGCTCGATCAGCGTACCCGCGCAAAGCATACTGCGGGGACGTTGGATTTTCATACGCTGCTACAGGAAAGACTGATTGGGGAAGGCTGTATGAAAACGCTGTGTTCCTTGAGCTCAAGAGAAGATTGAAAGATCGGGAAATCTGTTACTGGAGAAACAAGGCTGGCGAGGAAGTTGACTTTGTAGTAAAACGAGGAAGCGAGGTGGACGAAGCATTTCAAGTGGTCTATGATCTGAGTAGCGCTGCAACCGAGAGCAGGGAAGTTGCAGGGTTGTTGTCATGTATAAAAGAACTCAAACCAAGCACTTCACTAATACTGACCAAAGACGTCTCAGAAACCCGGAAAATCGGCGCTTTTGAAATCAGGTTCAAACCGCTTATCGATTGGCTTATCGAAGAATAGCCTCTTAATTATCGATAAACTTGCCGGGGATTACGGTTTATCTACACGTTCGGTGATGCGAATTTATTCAGAAAACACCCATTGTCCTTTCAAGAAAAGTGAATACATCAACAAGTGCCATCTGTGCGTAGAAGTCAGGAAGCGCTTGAACCCTCGCGAACAACTTGAGACCAACTAATATGACCATCCATTGACTATTACTGTAAGTCTTTGACCTGCCCGAAATAGCGCGCTGATAAAATGACATGAGCGCCCACCATGTTTACCACTTCGCATACCATTGTGCTGCACAAAACATTTTTTACCTAACACTATTTAGTAAAACAAAGACAATGTGATAGATTTGACAGAAGAGGTTTGTATTCGAAAATTTCAGCCCAGCGACCTTGATTCATGCCGAAACTTGTGGAGAGAGTTGGTTGAATGGCATCGAACGCTCTTCGAAGACAGCACCATAGGTGGAGAACATCCAGAAATGTACTTCGACAAGCATCTATCAAGAGTGGGAGAAAACCAGTTGTACGTTGCTGTCATTGGTTCAAAGGTAGTTGGGTTCACAGGTTTAATTCTAAAAGAAAATGAAGGCGAAGTTGAACCTTTGATAATCAGCCAAGCATATCGCCACAAAGGTATAGGAACAAAACTAATTAACATAGTTATGGCTGAGGCTCAAAGAACTGGATTAAAATCTCTGAGTATTAAGCCCGTCTTAAGGAACTTGGAAGCCATTCACCTATTCCACAAGCAAGGATTTAGAAGCATAGGGCAGATCGAACTTTACATAGACTTTTCAGAAAAATACAGAAAGAAAAGTTTAGAGCTGTTTAACCTTCCATTCGATTTTTAGATTAAATTTGGAGTTCACATTCGCGAGATACATCAGAAAGTTTCAGGATGTACTCAGCAAGTTCTAATTATCAATTGAAATGACCTGAGCATTAATTTATCATTTGAAAAGTTCCATATACCAACATCATTCAAAAAGTAGAAATTAGCTACCTCATTATGTGTTAAAGCAGGTTGGTGAGACTGCTTTGTCTGCTCTCCAGATGTTTTGGGCTGCTTCTCGGTTCAGAACCAGGCACAGTATGTCAAAAAGCTGGGGATGGGAATTGCATCCCTTGAAAGTGGAGAAATCTCCCTCAAAACTCCCTTTTTCTTTTCTTAGTACCGTTAATTAGAAGCTATACATGAATGAACGAAGGAATAATGCTGACATATTGAATATGGTCTAAGATTGATGTATACTTCATAAGTCTTTTAAGGCAAAATCTTTAGGTAGTTAAATCGGTTGAGTGAATAACAATCATCCCTGTAAGAAACTTGGAAAATAGTCTTAGGTTGAAGGAATAAGGCTTGAATGTTGGCTTAATAAACAGGATAGTAATCGCACTTACTTTAACTGTTATTATGGTAGAACTAAGTGTCTTGCTATATCTCCTTCCGTTGATGTTATGGTTATTCTGTTTTGTTTAGAGGTTTTTTGCTAATTCTGAACATTTCGTTTTTACATTTCTGATTTTTCAATTATGGAACTTGCGATTTAGAACTAAAATTTTGATTGTAGTGTTTTTTGTCCCCCTAATAACTTCAGCCATATATGCCTTTGGAAGTTACCTAAATGATTACGTAACTAGATACGGGGGCTATATGGGCACAAATTATTTTTACTACGTTTATGTGGGACCAATACTTCCATTTTTGTGGTTAGTATGGTTCTTACCCATTATTGGAATATTTTGTGGTGAACATGGCTTGTATCTTTTAATAAAAAGAGTAAGAAACCAAAACAAGTCAGGTATAGAATAGAGAAGGTAAGTGAATGAAAGTAAAATGTTCTGTTTGTGGTAAGGAAGAAATCTTGGAGAAACGTGGACAGTAAGTAAGAATTATACATTATAGCTGGGTTGATGGTAAAAGAATCTTTTCTAAACATACGATTGACATGGGAACAGAATGGGAACAGAACTGGCTAAGAAATCCTTAGAATGGAGCTGGGGATGGGAATTGAACCCATATATAACAGCTCTGCAGGCTGTCGCCTGAACCATTCGGCCACCCCAGCATCTTGAATCTAGGTTGAGACCCACATAAAAATATTGTTGGTTTGCCAGCTTCTTATTCAAGGAGCCAGAATATTAGCTCTGCTTCGCTAGCCAAGTTGATATAAAAGTAAATGCTGTTTGGTTTGCAACCGTTTTTCAATTAGGAATTTTTAGGATCGTACCGATTTGTAGGGCAGCATTTTCTTGACTTGCAATGGTAAAGCAGTTTAGCGTTTGCGATATTCCTTAATTGGCGTCATAGGAATAGTGAGAGTCTGTACAACCCCTTCTACCAGGCGAATCTTGTCTCCGACAAAATGCAAAGCATTCTCGTTCGTGTCTGCCTGAAAAAGTAGAGCAAAATCCCATTCACCAAACACTTGAAAGGCTTCTTCAAGCGTTACTCCCTTAACTGGGCTTTCGCTAAATTCCATCAACGGCTCATACAGTTTAGCAGCCATATTTGGGCTTATCTTAATCATAGCTAAATATTTTTGAGGTTTTATCAAAATAACCCACCTAGAAACACTTTATCGGGTCTTCTTAAAAAATATGATGCTGAAAAAGTTTTGGGACACGAAACATGGGTTTGTAGAAATCAAGAAATTCAATAATGGTTTATTTTTTGAAGGCCAGTCCGGAAAAGAACGCCACGGTCTTCTCATTGTTTTTAACTGTTACATGGTATAAGCCCATGGTTTTTCCGTCGGAAATCCTCACAGCTTCAGCCGTTAAAGAGTCACCTTTAACCGAAGGTCTAAGATAGTTTATGTTTGCCTGAACTGCGACGGCGACGTTGT
Source organism: Bathyarchaeia archaeon (assembly GCA_049522695.1). Lineage (GTDB taxonomy): Archaea > Thermoproteota > Bathyarchaeia > Bathyarchaeales > Bathycorpusculaceae > Bathycorpusculum. Next base: position 8,426 of record JBEKNP010000048.1, read on the forward strand.
CCCCAAAATTGCATGCATGCGCAAACGCGTAATCCGCCAGCGAAAAAAGTGCGCCTCCATGCGTAAAATCCAGAGCGTTCATGTGCTTCTCCGCAACTTTCATCGATACTTTTGCATAGCCATCTCTTGCTTCAATAAGATGAATGCCTAAGTCTTCTGCAAAATGGTCTTTTCCTTTCATGCAACTTGCCTCCTACTTCTAAATTGTCCTTATAATCACGCGGAAAGCTAAATAAAACTAACTCATTAAAACGCTTTCTCTACCTAACTGGAAAGCCTTAAGGTTAACGTTAATGTATTTCTCCTTTAATCTGTCAGCTATAGCCTGTTGAAAGGATTCCTTCTTAACTGGATTTTCTGGAAGAGCAGATAAAGCCCCCAGAAGAATAGTGTTGACGACCAGTGGGTTTCCAAGCTTTTCGGCCAATCCTGCTCCGTCCACTTCATAAACCTTGCCTTTTGTCTTCAAGAATTCAATTAATTCTTCGGTTTTTTTCGGCCTAGCCGAACCCAAGTAACTTGGCTGAATGTATTTCAAGTTAACGACCACGTTACCATTCTTCTTCAGCATTGGCAAAGCCCTCACTGTTTCAAGAATCTCAAAACCAACAAGCACATCCGCTTTCCCAGTTTCAATCAGCGGAGATTCAACTTTATCGCCGATTCTTGCATAAGCAACAATAGAGCCTCCTCGCTGAGCCATTCCATGAACCTCCGCCTTAGCCACATCAAAACCGTCTAACATAGCAGCCTCACAGTAAATGTCGCTTAAAACAACAATTCCCTGCCCCCCAACGCCGCTGAAAACCGTGTCTAACTTCATTTCTCTTTTCTCCTAATGGCGCCAGAGGGACAGACAACTTCACAGACGTTGCACCCATAGCATAGAGTCGCATCTATTTCCGCCCGATTGCTCGATAAGGTAATCGCTGGGCAACCGAAAGCTTTCACGCACACGCCGCAAGCATCACATTTCTCCAAAACTTCCGGGGCTTTGCCTCTTTCAACCAAAAGCGGACATGCCCTCTGAGAAATTATAACGGATGGACCATTGTAATCCAAAATTTTCCTTATGGTCTGAGTTGTTGCTTCAATGTCATACGGGTCAACGACTTCCACTTTATCTATTCCAAGTCCTTTAGCAACATCCTTGATTCTCAAAACCTTAGCGTCAGAACCCATCGCTGTTTTGCCTGAACCAGGAGTTGGCTGATGCCCAGTCATTGCGACTGTACTGTTATCCATGATAATTACGCAAACATTAGCTTTATTGTACGCAATATTCATCAGCCCAGGCATTCCAGCGTGGAAAAATGTTGAATCGCCGATAACTGAGAGCACTTTGTCTTTAACACCAGCATGAAACATGCCTGCAGCCTGAGATATGCCAGCGCCCATACACAAGCATGTTTGAACAGAACTTTCAGGGGGCAAGACACCCAAAGTGTAGCAGCCTATATCGCCTGTGACAATTTTGTCGTTAGAGTTGCCTATTAAGCTTAAAGCGCTCTCTGGACAAAAAGGAATGCATTTCGGCTCACCACCACATTTATCACACATTATAGCCTTATGAGTGGTCGGATGAATCGTCACGGCTCCAAACTCGCAGGCTTGTATGCACCAAGGGCAACCTTTGCATTTGTTTTCATCAACAAGAATAGCTCCAGTTTCCTTTGATCTGATTAGGGCTTTTTCAGGGCAAGCATCAACGCAAACCGCATTAACGCATGCCTTGCAAGCTACTGCAGTGTTGAGTATTTGATTAATTCTAACCGAACGAATACGCGACTTGATTGGATTGAAAACCTTCTCTTTCTCAAAAGAGCAAGCGTATTCGCAAATACCACAGCCAACACATTTGTCTTTATCACAATCAAGATGTTGATTAACCATGTTTAACGCGTAATAAAATGCTCTATGAGGGCAGCCTGGGCAAAGTGCCGGTGGTCTAGGCGGCAAATCCAAAAGCTCTGGTAGTTCAGCTTTATTAGTTAAATTTAGACTTGCGAAGGCTTGGCGTACCTTGTCAGGCGTTAACTCTCCAATTTCCTCTAAGCCTAACTCATTCTTTCCAAGTGCGTGTAGACCTAACCGTTGAATATTTTCCTCAAGGTAAGGTCTTAACTCCTCAATCACTATGATTTTCTTTACTTTAAGCGCGAATCTTCTAACAATTTCTTGAGGAAATGGATAAACAAAACCTAATTTTAGCCAAGAAAACTTTTTGGTATCAAGTACCGAACGAGCATAATAGTAAGCCACGCCACTTCCTATAATTCCAATGTCGCTCGCATTATCCTCAATCTGATTGAATTTTGAATGATTTACGAGAATTTTTGCTTCTGCAATCTTTACCTCTAAGACTCTGTGTTGTCGAATTGCATTTGACGGCACCATAACCCATTTCGAACCTTGCTTATCAAAATCTGCCTTTCGACTTAGATTATGCAGCCGCCCAAGTTTCACTCGAGCCTTCCCATGGGCTACCCTTGTCGTTAAACGTAAGATGACTGGCAAATGCAGTTTTTCACTTAATTCGAACGCCTCCCTGGACATATCCAGAGCTTCCTGCGGATTGCCTGCGTCCAGCAACGGAAGCTTCGAATGGACCGCAAAGTATCTCGTGTCTTGTTCGTTTTGGCTGCTGTGCAATGATGGATCATCGCAGACGGCAATTACCAGCCCACCTTCAATTCCAGTATATGCCAAGGTCATTGCTGCATCCGCAGCGACGTTCAAACCAACATGCTTCATTGAAACGATAGCTCTAACGCCCGTCATCGAAGCGCCCGCGGCGACTTCGGTAGCTACAATCTCGTTTGTACTCCACTCCGCATAAATGCCTAAGTCCTTTGAGACCTCGGCAAGGGTTTCCAAAATTTCAGTCGCTGGTGTCCCAGGATAAGACGTTGCAACCTTAACAGTGGCTTCAATTGCTCCTCTTGCAACTGCTTCGTCGCCGTTAAGCAAAGCAAAGGTGCTGGGCTTATCTGCCGCAATTTTGGAATTCATACTTTATATCCTTTACATTTTGCCAGTGCGTAAGTCCAGAACCCTTTTTGCTTTTCCCTCTGTTCTCGGAAGTTCACCTGGCTTAACTATTTCAACGTCAGCTGTTATTCCCGTTACCATGTGAATTCGTTTTTGAATGTCATTCTTTAACGCATTTTTATCTAACAGTGGATCTTTGGACGCTTTATCTGACAATTCAACTTTAACCACAAATGTATCTAAAGCGCCAGGTCTGTCAACAACTATTAAATATTGAGTAGCTAGCTCTGAGAAACACATTACTACAAACTCGATTTGCGATGGAAATACATTAACTCCGCGAATAATTAACATGTCATCTGATCTTCCATGGACCCGCATCATTCTGGCGTGAGTGCGTCCGCACACACATTTTCCCGTTTCAATTCTGGAGATGTCACGTGTCCTGTACCTGAGCATGGGCAAGCCTGTTTTAGTAAGAGTTGTGAAGACTATTTCGCCTTCTTCTCCAGGAGGCAAAACGTCGCCTGTGTTAGGGTTAATTGTTTCCACAATAAAGTGGTCTTCCCAAATATGTAGTCCTTTATGTTCTGAACATTCGACGGCGACTCCTGGACCACAAAGTTCTGTCAAACCATAAACATCAAATGCCTCAATTCCCAGGTCTCTCTCGATTCTTTCCCTAAGTTTTTCTGACCATGGTTCAGCTCCAAACATACCAATTTTAAGCGTGAGGTCTTTTCTAGGGTTCACACCGTCCTGAGCCATTGTTTCAGCAAGGTAAACTGCGAAACTTGGGGTGCAGGCTAAAATTGTAACGCCCAAGTCCTTCATGAACTTTATTTGACGCTGGGTCATTCCTCCGCTTGCCGGAACGATTTTTGCTCCAACTTTTTGAGCACCATAATGAAAACCTAATCCGCCAGTGAATAAACCATAGCCATAAGCGATGTGTATAACATCTTGGCATCTTCCGCCTGCCGTGTAGATGGATCTTGCCATTAATTCTTGCCAAACATCCATGTCATTCTTTGTATAAGCGCCGATTATTGGGTTTCCAGTTGTACCACTTGAAGCATGAATCTCAACTATTTCGTCAGATTTAGCGGCAACCATGCCGAACGGGTAGTTATCCCGCAAATCGTTCTTTACAGTGAAAGGAATTTTCTCAAGATCATCTAACGAGCGTATGCTTTCAGGCTTCAACCCAACGCGGTCAAATTTTTTCTTATAAAAAACGCTGTTCGCGTAGCAATTTTTTACTTGTTCCCTTAGTTTTTTAAGTTGATATACCTTTAGTTCTTCAGCAGGTATGGTTTCGATTTTTTCGTTCCAGTATTTGCCATCTACCATTTTTGTTCCCTCGCTCTTTTCAAAGACCTGGATACACTTCTTTTATGTGACTATTAGATAAGAGTTCCCTACTCCTTCCTTATAAAAAAGTTTTTACTTCTTATAGCTGGTAGCTTCTTTCAGCAATATTTCAATGAATGATGAATGTTTGTTCAACCAGCAAGACGACCACAACTCCTCGTTAATTGTGCGTATACTATGTAATAGCAAAGAGAAAGCAGTGCAAATGTTAAACACTAATGGCGTTGCTATTCCTTCGATTAATAAAATCAAAACGTATTTCCAGCAGGTAGAAATGTTGAGTCTGTCAAGAACATTGATGACACAACAAACTTAATTACGCCTGCACACCCAGTAATCGAGAGGCTAAATTAACAAATGGTTACATTAAACCTTGACAAGATTTTCAACCCCCAAAATGTAGCCATCATTGGAGCCAGCGACGTTGAAGGTTCAGTTGGTTACGCCATTTTTAAAAATTTTACTCAAGTGGGTTATGCTGGCAAAGTTTATTTTGTGAACATCCGAAAACCCGAGATTTTCGGGGTTAAAGCTTACAAGACCGTTGGCCAAATTCCTGAACCTGTTGATTTAGCCCTGATTGCCACACCTGCCAAAACAGTTCCAGATGTTATGGAAGAATGCGGGAGTGCCCATGTGAAAGGTGTTATTATTGTTTCAGCAGGCTTCAAAGAGACAGGTCCCGCAGGAAAAGCTTTGGAAGAGACAATTCTTCAAATCGCGAAGAAATATGACATTCGGCTAATTGGTCCAAACTGCATCGGCATAATTCGCCCAGAAATAAATTTAAACGCGACTTTTTTGGAGAAGATGCCTAAATCAGGCAAAATTGCTTTTCTATCTCAAAGTGGAGCGTTAGGTTCCGCAATCCTAGACTGGGCAATTCACGAAAACATCGGCTTCAGCAATTTTGTTTCCGTTGGCTCAATGATCGATGTTGACTTCGGCGACTTAATTGATTATTTTGGTTCTGATCCTAAAACTAAGAGTATAATCATGTTCGTTGAGGGCATAACTGATGCCCGGAAATTCATGAGCGCTGCACGGCACTTTGCGAGAACCAAACCCATCATCGTTGTTAAAGCAGGCAAATTCCCTGAAAGCGCAAAAGCCGCGGCATCGCATACGGGTTCGTTTACCGGAGAAGATAACATTTATGATGCGGCTTTTAAACGAGCAGGCATAGTTCGGGTTGAAGAAATAAATGATTTGTTCAATGCAGCTGAAGTTTTAGGGACTCAACCGTTACCGAAGGGGTCAAGACTTGCCATAATAACTAACGCTGGAGGAGCTGGAGTCATGGCTACTGACGCTTTGATTGCTCGAGGCGGAAGCTTGGCTAAACTGAGCGACAAAACAATGAATACACTTAACAATATTTTGCCGTCTTTCTGGAGCAAGGGCAACCCGATTGATGTTCTGGGAGATGCGAAAGCCGACTATTATAAAGCTGCGGTTGAAGCTTGCCTCAACGATGATACGATTGATGGAATATTAATTATTTTTACCCAGCAAGCAGGTTCGAAACCAACCGAGATTGCTAAGGGCATAGTTGAACTTGTTCACAGCAAAGCCTACCAGAACAAAACAATTCTAACTTCTTTTATGGGTTTTGATGCGGTGCAAGAAGCAGACCAAGTTTTCAACGCCAACAACATTCCAACCTACTCTACGCCTGAACAAGCAATCAAAACATACATGTACATGTACAATTACCAGCGCAATCTTGAACTTCTTTATGAAACTCCTGAAGAGTTACCTGTTGATTCTTCACCACCCAAACGCCCCATAATGGCTATACTAAGAAACGTAGCTTTAGAAAACCGCGAAGTATTAACCGATGAAGAAGCAATAAAAATACTCAAATACTACAATTTCCCAGTCGTCAAAACTTCTGTTGCTACCAATGCAAATGAAGCAGTTGCAGTGGCCCAAGAAATAGGTTACCCCGTAGTATTAAAGATTCTTTCACCTCAGATTGTACAAAAAAGAGCCGCAGGCGGAGTTATCTTAAACGTAAATTCAACAAATGAGGTACGTGAAGCCTTTGAAATTCTAATTAAAAGAGCAACTACCTACAATCCGAATGCCAAAATAATCGGCGTTACGGTTCAACCTATGATAGAGCAGAAAGGTTACGAAATAATAATCGGTGGAAAAACGGACCCAGTGTTCGGACCAGTGATACTGTTTGGCATGGGCGGTGTAGCTGTGGAACTCTTCAAGGATTACTCCATCGGGCTTCCCCCGTTGAATATAACACTTATACGCCGCATTATGGAGGAAACCAAGGTTTACCAGCTTTTGAAAGGATACCAAAATAGACCTCCCGTTGATCTTAAACGGCTTGATGAAACAATACTTCTCTTTTCCAAGTTGCTTATTGATTTTCCCCAGATAAAAGAAATCGATATCAATCCACTATTGGTAAACGAGTCAGAAGATTGGGTTCTTGATGCACGAATAGCCATCAGTAAAGATGATGTTTGTAAGAAATTTGAACCTCACGAGCATATGGTGATTAGCCCTTACCCTAAAAAATACGAAATGCTCTGGTCTCTTAAGAATGGCAAAGAAGTGCTTTTGCGGCCAATTAAACCCGAAGATGAACCCTTGTGGCTGGAGATGTTCCAAAGCTTCTCTGAGGAATCGGTACGTTACAGATTTTTCCAAATACTAAAAGACACACCACATGAGGTTCGAGTGCGGTACTGCAACATTGACTATGACCGAGAAATAGCTATTGTCGCAGAAATACTGGAAAATGGGAGAAAAAAAATACTGGGAGTAACACGCCTAAGTATAGAATTAGATGGAAAAAGCGGTGAAATGGCTTTCATCGTAACTGACTACTGGCAGGGCCTAGGCTTAGGCACCAAAATGGTTGATTACGTGCTTGACATAGCCAAGGAAAAAGGCGTTGAAAACGTTTATGCTATAATGTTACGCGATAATAATAGAGCTTTAAGCCTCACAAAGAGCATGGGTTTCAACCTTGAATACTTAAACGATGGCACAGTAAAAGGCGTTATAGACCTCAAAAATATGGATGTGGATGGACGATGTCTCCGACCGAAGATTTCTCCGAAAGTTGTAGCAGAAGAACAGCAGATTATTCAAGCTTCAGAAGAAAAAAGAGACATTAAAGAGCATTCAGAGGTCGCTCCTTCTTAACTGTAACCCTTGCATAGTTTTTTCTAACATTCTCATTTGTAGAGATTAAAAAAGAAGGAAGATTTGCATCTACTTAAGAGCTTATACGAAATGGACTTTTATGCAGTGTCTCAAGCAGGAAAAGCATGGGTCATAAGCTCTGTGGAGCATTTCCAAGTTTAGCTAAATTTCTTTCTCAGATTTATCAATAATTTCTAGTAGCAACGTTTTCATGTCCAATTCGATGTTTCCGTGATTTTGGTTTGTGGGGAATTATGCAGTTAGCTTTAGTTCAATATCCTTTTCATTGTAAGGGTGATCGTTTAACAAATCGAATTGTGTATAAATTTGATAAAAATAATAAAAATTATGAGCACCCTTCCAATCCATAAAATATCAAGCTGCTCAATTGTTTGTTGTCATTATTTATTTGATGGGTTCTCAAAAAATTGTGCTATACCTGTATATATTGTATAGGTTGTTTACAATAAATGGATGATAATTATGAAACTTATGAAAATCTTTCAACATTTTTATGTTTCAAATTACTCTTTCCACGGGATTAACGGATGGCAGAATCCATCGTTTTATGCGATTTATCATGTTTTTCGGTAAAATTTACCTAAGTCCTTCCTTAACCCTTTTATATTAGATTTTTCCGTAGTGCTGCTGAGGAAAAAATGGTTCCGCTAAAATCAAAGGAGGATTAAATGCTTGTCTGAGATAGACAATAGACGTTTGTTGTTAGAAAAAGTGCTCAAAGAACATAATTATCAAGAAAGTGCTCTTCTAGAAATACTGCATCGTGCCCAAGAAATTTACGGTTATTTAGATAAAGATTTGCTTATGGACATTTCTGGGTCGCTTAACCTCCCTCCGAGCCATGTTTACGGTGTAACCACCTTCTACAGCTTTTTCAAACTTAAGAAACCAGGCCAACACATAGTGACAGGTTGTTTAGGAACGGCCTGCTACGTGAGAGAAGTTGAACAAATCATGGAGGCAGTTGAAAAAGAATTTAATCTTAAACGGGGAGAATCCACTTCCGATGGAAAACTTTCCCTGCTTATCACACGTTGCATCGGTGCATGCGCTATGGCACCAAACATTGTGGTTGATGACGAAGTTATAGGTAAAGCCACAAAAGAAATAGTGATAGAAAAAATAAAAAACGTACTTGGAGGAATCAAAGCTGAAACTATCTGATCTTCAAAAAATAACAGAGCAAGAACTTGATTTCCAAAAAGCTTACAAATACCGCATTAACGTTTGCTGTTCAAGCGGATGTGTTCCCTTCGGAGCTTTCAAAGTACTGAAAGCATTCGAAGATGCCGTAAAAGAATTCGGCGTAGATAAGGAATGCAAAGTTGCGCGTACAGGCTGTATCGGCACATGCTCTGTCGGTCCAGCAGTGCTCATTGAACCGGGAGACTACCTTTACCAAGCCGTTACTCCGGAAACAGTGAGAGAAATAGTCCGTGACCACATAGTTCTTGGTTTACCAGTTAAAGAAATGCTGTACAAAAATGAGGCTTACTTCAAAAAGCAACATCGACTGGTTTTGCGGAATGCTGGAAAAATTGACCCTTCAAGAATTCAAGATTACATTTCTGCAGGTGGCTACTCTGCCATAGCTAAATGTCTCGCGACAATGACGCCGCAAGGCGTAATATACGAAGTTACAACTAGCGGTCTTAGAGGTCGAGGCGGCGCGGGTTTCCCAACTGGGCAAAAATGGACTCTTGTATCAAGGTCACATAATTCTCCAAAATACATAGTTGCCAACTTAGACGAAGGAGACCCAGGTGTCTTCGCAAACAGAACATTAGCTGAAGCTGATCCACACGCTATTATCGAAGGCATGCTTATTGCCGCTTATGCTGTTGGATCAGAAAAAGGTTACATTTACATCAGGTCCGAGTATCCATTAGCCATTCAAACGTTAGTGAAAGCTATCGCTCAAGCAAAAGCAATGTCATTGCTGGGTGATAATATTTTGGAGACTCAATTCAAATTTGACCTTGAATTACGGTTCGGCGCAGGCGCATTCGTAGCAGGAGAAGAAACAGCTATTCTTGCCTCAGTTGAAGGTCGCAGAGCGATGCCTCGTCCACGTCCACCATACCCAGCAAACTCTGGTTTATGGCAGAAACCAACGCTTATACAGAACGTTGAAACCTTAGCAAACATACCTCTAATCATACAAAACGGGGGCTTATGGTTCTCAAAAATAGGCACGCCAAGATGCAGTGGAACCAAATGCTTCTCATTAACTGGAAAAGTTAACAATCCAGGCTTAATCGAAGTGCCAATGGGAATCACACTTAGAGAAGTCGTATTCGACATCGGCGGTGGCGTTCCTGACGGAAAAGAATTCAAAGCTGTCTTGGTAGGCGGTCCTTCAGGCGGTTGCCTACCTGAAACATTGCTTGAATCTCCAATCGACTATGAGTCATTAACAAAAGTTGGAGCAATTATGGGCTCAGGCGGTATCGTAGTACTTGACGATGAATCATGTATGGTTGACACTGCAAGGTTCTTCACCGAATTCTGTGTAGACGAATCATGCGGCAAATGTACCCCTTGCAGAGCAGGCTTAGCCCGGGTTAAAGAAATATATGACAAAATTACTACGGGTGACGGAAAAATGGAAGATATCGCTACTCTGGAAAAATCCGGTGTCTTCATACGGGATGCAAGCCTTTGCGGTCTTGGGCAAACAGCTCCTAATCCAGTTATAACTACTCTTCGATATTTCAGAGATGAATACATCAAACATATCGTTGAAAAGAAGTGTGAAGCGGGTAAATGCTTCAAGAAAAACTAAGGAGGAAGAATAAACATGATCGTCTCAAGTGTTAAACTCAAAATTGACGGCATTGAAGTTTCAGTTCCTGAAGGCACCACCATTCTGAAAGGTGCTAAAGATAACGGCATCATAATTCCCACATTATGCAACTTAGAAGGTTTAACTGCCTATGGCGGTTGCCGCCTCTGCCTAGTTGAAATTAGCGGTTCACCAAAGCTCTTTCCTGCTTGCACAACACCAGTAGGACCAGGAATGGAAATTACAACCAGTTCAGACAGGCTTAAAGATCACCGCAAGATGGTTGTGCAAATGCTTCTTGCTGAGCGAACTCACATCTGCTCAGTCTGTGTAGCTAATAACCACTGTGAACTGCAAGCGATGGCAAACCAGTTGGGCGTTGACCATGTTATGTTTGAACGAAACTGGAGCAATGATCAAATTGATTTAACTCATGACTTCTTAGTTATTGACCGCAACAGATGCATTTTGTGTACTCGATGCATTCGTATCTGTGATCAAATTGAAGGCGTTCACACGCTTGACCTTAAGCTGCGAGGTAAAGACTCTCAGGTAATCATGGATCTTGATGAACCCTGGGCTAATTCTTGCTCTTGCACTTCATGCCGCAAATGCGCAAAAGTTTGCCCCGTAGGAGCAATCTACATTGAAGCAGAACCTATCGAACACACCAAGCGTAAAGATATTGCCGAGTTTATCTTGGAAAGGAGGAACCGTAAATGACTGGAAAAGTTAGAGTCGCCACCGTTTGGCTTAGCGGCTGCTCAGGCTGCCACATGTCATTCCTAGACCAAGATGAGCGACTTATCGATTTAGCCCAGAAGATACAGTTAGTTTACAGTCCAATCGCTGACGTAAAGAAATTTCCAGAAAACGTTGATGTAACACTGATCGAAGGTGCAATAGCAAATGAAGAGCAACTACATATGCTCCAGAAGGTAAGGGCTCGAACTAAAGTTTTGGTTTCACTTGGTGATTGCGCCGTGACAGGAAACGTTACCGCTCTAAGAAACGCTTGGCCCCACAGTGACAAAGCAATCATCGAAAGAGCTTACCTTGACAAATCTGACTTAAATGCACAAAAACCAGATCAAGTGCCAAAACTGCTTGTTAAGGCTCGCCCGCTTCACGAAGCCGTCAAAGTAGACTTTTATATTCCAGGATGTCCGCCATCAGCAGACCTTATTAACTACGTGCTAACGGAGTTGTTGGCTGGCAGAACAATTAACATGGAGGGTAAATCAGAATATGGTTAAAGAACAAAAAGACTGTAAACAGATCGTAATAGCTCCAATAACAAGAATAGAGGGGCATGCTCAAGTAACCATCTTCCTAAACAACGATGATGCAGTAAGAGACGCAAGATTCCAAGTAACTGACTTCAGAGGTTTTGAGAAATTTACTGAAGGCAGACCATTCTATGAAATGCCAAGCATAACTTCAAGAGCCTGCGGTATCTGTCCAGTAAGCCACCTGTTAGCTTCAGCCAAAGCATGCGACGCCATCGTTGGAGTCAGTCCACCAAAAACAGCAATAATGCTAAGACGTTTAATGCACATGGGGCAACTAATTCAATCTCACGCATTAAACTTCTACCATCTGTCCTCACCTGACCTACTGTTAGGTATGGATGCAGACCCAGCAGCAAGAAACGTCTTCGGCTTAATAGAGAAAGACCCAGAACTTGTACGCCAAGGCATCAGATTGCGAAAGTTCGGTCAAGAAATCATAGAGAATGTCGCTGGCAAAAGAATCCATTCAGCCGACTGGATAATGCCCGGCGGCGCCAAATGGCCACTAACAAAAGAGCGAGCAGACTACCTGATAGCTAATTTGCCTGAAGCCCAAGAAAGCACACTTAAAACCCTTGCCTTGTTCAAGAAGATGTTGGATGGATTCAGCGAAGAAGTTGAAAACTTCGGTAACTTTCCAACATACTACATGGGTTTGGTGACTCCTGACGGAGGACTTGAACATTACGATGGCAAAATCCGCATAATGGACAAGAATGGCAAGGTAGCGGCGGAATGCGTTGACCCTACAAAGTACAATGAATTTATCGGTGAAGCCGTAGAACCATGGTCCTTCATGAAGTTCCCATACTTCAAAGCAATCGGTTACCCAGACGGCGCATACCGTGTCGGACCATTAGCAAGACTTAACGTCGCTTCACACTGCGATACACCGCTTGCAGACCAAGAACTAAAAGAATTCAAAAAACTAGGCAAGAACGGAGTAGTTCAAAGCACCTTCCACTATCACTACGCACGCTTAGTAGAGTTGCTGTTCTGCGTTGAAACCGCCAAGAACCTGCTTGAAGACCCAGAAATCCTCTCTGAACATGTAACATCCAAAGCCATGGTAAACAATTATGAAGGCGTCGGCGTAGCTGAAGCACCAAGAGGGACACTAATTCACCACTACAAAGTTGATCCACAGGGCTTAATCACATGGAATAACATGATAATTGCAACAGAACACAACAACCTCGCCTACAACATGGCAATAACACAAGTAGCCAAAAAATACGTAAAAGCAAAACAACTCCAAGAAGGCATGCTAAACCGCGTTGAAGCAGTAATCCGCGCCTTCGACCCATGCTTAAGCTGCGCAACGCACGCTGTCGGCAACATGCCACTAGACATAAAACTAGTCGATGCAGACGGCAAACTGGTTGACCGCAAAATAAGGTAAACCAGCACAATTTTTTAATTTTTATTTATAATAATGAAGTTTTGCTATGTATTTAGCCTCAATTCGGTTTCCCGTTTTGCAATTTGGCTTTGAACCTGGCGAGTTCAATAGCGAACATACTTTTATTCACTTTTATTCACTTTTATTCACTTTTATTGCCTCAACCTGCAGACAATTTAAGCCCTGAACCAGAAAAGCAATTTGAAAAAAGCTTTACAAAAAACAGCACGAAGAATCATTTTTGCCATTACCGTCTACATCAATCAGGTCTACTCAAATGAACTTTATATTCTATTTTGGGTTAACTGGAAAAAAAGTAAACGCCGCATAAAACATGGAAGATTCGACTGAGCTTTGGCTGAACATTTATGTAGTTGAGATTGGCATTCTGAGTGAAATAAGCACGTATGGTGCTACAGTCAAAGTGAATTACACATGACTGAAACAGCCCAAACAACATCAGATAAAGAGCCGATAAGAGCTTCCGAGATAGATCCTAAATTTAAATATGAACTAGTTAAAATGCACGGAAGCGAAAAAATACTCAAATGTTTTCAATGTGGAACATGCACATCAGACTGCCCAGTTGCAAGATACAGCGATAGTTACCGTCCACGAACGCTAATCCACATGGCTCAACTTGGACTTCGTGACCGCGTGCTCAAAAGCGACACATTATGGTTATGCGCAGCCTGCTTCACATGCACAGACCGTTGCCCACAAGAAGTTGAAGTGGCAAGCGTAATCCGAGTTTTTCGCAATTTAGCCGCGGAAAATGGTTGTATACCGCAAGTTTTCAAAGAGCAAGCCGCAAGCCTGCTTGAATCAGGTTACGCTTACAAGATTTCTGAGTTGAGAATTAAAAAACGTGAATCACAAGGGTTACCACCACTACCAAAAGGCAATCCGGAGAAAGTGCAGAAAGCGCTTAAAGGCGTAAAATTCGTAGAAAGAATCCAAAAACCAGCTGGAGAACAAACAAGTGGGCAATAAGTACCTCATATTTCTCGGATGCGCCGTTCCTTATCGGGTTTCAGCCTACGAGATTTCCGCCCGCAAAGTCCTTGACAAACTTGGCGTTGAACTGGTTGAAATGCCCGAATTCAACTGTTGCGGTTTACCGTTAGATCCAGTAAGCCATGAAACCATGCTTATTTTAGCCGCAAAAGACTTGGCGTTGGCAGAACAACAAGGCTTGAATATTCTCACGCTTTGTCCAGGCTGCGCTGGCACACTCAAGAAAGTAAACAAAATCCTAAAAGAAGACAAAGCACTAAAAGAGCAAATTAACTGTCACCTCAAAGAAGCAGGATTTGAATTCAAAGGGATCATCGAAACAAAACACCTCCTGCAAGTGCTAAAGGAAGATGTTGGAGTAGAAAAAATCAAGGCTTCAATCGTAAAGCCGCTCACCATGCTTAAAATCGCAGAACACAATGGTTGCCACATCCTAAGACCCAAAGAATACATCGGCTTTGACGACCCAGAAGACCCGCAAACACTAAAAACACTCATCGAAGCAACTGGAGCCACCTGCCTAGACTACATTGATGAAACAGAGTGCTGTGGAGCACCAAGCGTCGGAGTCAGCGACAAAATTGCACTGCAACTCGCCAGAGACAAACTAAACCATGTAAAAATGGTTGATGCCCAAGCGTTAATCACGATTTGTCCATTTTGCCACATAATGTATGATACAAACGAGTTGCGAATAGAGAAAATGTTTAATGAAACCTATGGAATTCCAATACTCCATTACCCACAACTACTCGGGTTAGCAATGGGCATAACACCAGAAGAATTAGCCTTCAACGAACTTCGAGTAAACGCATCAAAAATACTAAAACAAGTAACTGAGGGAGTAAACAAGCAATGAGTAAAAACAAGTTAAAAATAGCCTTTTACTGGGCTGCAAGTTGCGGCGGCTGCGAAATAGCCGTCTTAGACTTAAACGAGAAAATCCTTGACGTAGTACAATTAGCTGACATAGTGTTCTGGCCAGTAGCTATCGACGTTAAATACAAAGACGTCGAAGCGATGCCTGACAAGTACATTGAGAT
>JBEKNP010000049.1:0-22315 GCA_049522695.1 Bathyarchaeia archaeon
TATAATAAACAAGTATGCCTTTGACCTGGATAGCGTCCGTTTCGACTATGACATCGCGGTTTAGGAAAGGCTCAAAAATGTTCCCTTCCAACTTATTGAACCTCCAAAAAAGAAAAAGGGAAAAATTGCGGGTGACATAACCACTTTCCAGTAGTTTGTTTAAACATGTTTATACACAGTCAGCTATGTTCTGCTCTGGATCATTCAAATTAGCATTGACTCGCATAAATGACTCTTAATGGAGAAACGGTTTTAATACACTTCCGCTTTATTGGTTAATTGACTTTTCATTAACTCTGCAGCGTCGCGTTAATACCCTTCACGGGTACACCTTCAGAGTCTGCTTCTTAGCGATAGGACGTGTTTTGCTTAAAACGACAAATCCTTAATGAATTGGAGTCAGAGTCATGATTTAGTGCTCTGTCTCTAATTTTGGTGCTGTTATCGCTTGGTGCTGCGCTCCTATTGTTTAACTGTTTTAGTTTTGTTGTTTTAACGTTGTTGACGGGTTTGGGGCTGACTTTTGTACAGCTTGATTTAGGTTCCTTTTTTGGTTCTGGGTTTGCTTCTTTTGCAGGTTGAGTCAAAAAAAGTCAATAAAAGTCAAAGAAAGCCCGGAAAAGTCTTGGAAAGTTGAGGTTGAGTTTGCTGTTTACTTGAAAAGTCGGCTTTAATTGGTCGTTTAAGATATAGGTCAACGTTTCACAAGCTGAAGTGACGGAGAATCCGCGACTTTTATGTTGTTCATTAAAAGATAATCGTGCACCCTGTTTTTTACACAGCAGCGCATCCTAACCAGGTTCGCCCTGTATCATACGAGCTCTCTGAGACCCATAACGCGTCTTGAAGGCACATAGCTTTCAGCTATATAACCGCCTCTTAGAAGGTTCGCGAGCATAAGCGCATCAATCTTGTCTGTCTTGAGCTTCGCAGAAGCAATCGCCTTCGTCTTTGGGGGATTAGAAAGCACAACCTTGTGACGCCTAGACAGTATTTCATAAAGCCAATACCAGGTGGAAGATGACTCCATCACCATGTCTGCGTTGCTCAGCTTGTTTGAGAATTCCTCTATATTTCCCGGCTCGTTCTCTATTCTTACCTGTTTTTCAATTACTCCATTTTCATCGACAATGGCTACTTCAGTATATTTTTTATGTACATCCAAACCGACGAACATACGCATACAATCGTCTGGACAACTAATATCATTCTTGTTCACGTTCGATTAGGGACAAGCCAGCACGCGCAACTCTTTTACATGTTCATTGGTTTTGGAGTAGCTTTGGTTTTTTACGCAATTAATGACAACTCAACAAATAAACACCTTCTCGCTTTGTTGGGGTTCTATATTTTTAGCTTTTTGGCTGGAAGAATGGTAGCTACTTCCTTGAAATTTGTGCTGGAAAGGCTTTGTCGACTGTATTTACAATGTTACTTACCTCTTGCTTTCAGAGACAAACTCGGGGTTTCAAAGTAAACAAGTAAGTTAGGACTAGAGAGCTTAGGAGTTACCCCTAAACTAATTATCGTAAGTTGCTGGCTGGTTCATTATCATCTTAAATGCGCGCATCTATATGAAGTCCGCACGCGCTGCTTAACGTCTTCAAACAAAAATTTATGGACTTTTCACACACCTATGTGAAGCCCTTTAGTTAGCTTGCCTTTTTCATGTTTCCTCGCTTCCTCTTAATTCCCCATTTTCCTTTCAGTCGATTGAGGCATACACCTATTCGCCCACACTAAAGAGGCAAGATGGCTACGCATCCAGGCTTCCTCAATCAGTCTGACGCCCACCAATGCGGACAGTGTGAAAAACGTGGAAAGTTCAGGTCCTATTAAGCTTCGAAACCTTCTCTGGGACCCACTCAATCTACGTTTATTTGTTTATTCAGATGTGTATTGCTGGTTGGGCTTTTCTAAAATTGGTGTTCAGAAGAAAAAGAGTTTGAAGTAAGACAGCTAAAAAAGGATTTATAAATTCAAACTTTGCCAACTAACCTACTTTATATGAATAAAAATTGATTAATAGACCTTAGTCTTTTGGAACCTTGTCTTATGCCTAAGCAATGGTGGATAGAAATTTTTACAAAAAATGAAATTAAACTTGACTAATCTACTTCTTATGCCTTTTGATTCTTTCTTGTCTTTGGGTTTTCTTGCGCCAGTCTTTCTTTCGCTGAGTCTGCATGGAGAACCTTTCTTGGCGGGGCATGTCTAGTTTTCTGTAATGTGAAATGTTGAGGTAAAATGTTTCGTAGTCTATTTTGTTTGCTTTTAAATCTTCAAGGTTCTGGTTTAGATCCTTTTTCGCCTGCGCATCAGTTACTGCGTCGAACGTGTCTGAGTAAACAAGGTAGGCAGCATGGAATTGGAAGTGTGAAGGGTCATCGACTAAAAGTTTCTCTATTTGGGGTGCTGATTGGTTATTGTTGTTTTGTTCGTTTGGTGGTTGAGTCATGTTTATCCAGCTTTTGATTAAAGCAATGTTGTTTTTCCCTCTTTTATAGGTGTGCCCGTAAGAAACAGTTTTGGTTAATGCTTGGTTGGTAAGCTTGTGTTTCTGCTATTAGAAATAGAGCCAAAAAACGGGAAGGTACGCCAATTTTGTTGATGATTCTACCTAAATTGAAGGTAGAGGGTAGAGAAGGTACCTTTTTAGCTAGTGGAATTAGACCTAAAAATTAGGCAAGATAGTTGCAATATCGATAGGAAAATTAAATTGTACTTTTTTAGAGGTGCTGCCTTATTTTTTCAACATCCGCATCCAGTAATTTAGCAGCTCGGAAGCCATGTTCATGAAGAAGCTGACTTGAGGGTTTCATTGGAATAACATGGGCATGCAAGTGGAAAACGACTTGTCCAGCATCTTCCCCGTTGTTCTGGACTATCCTGATGCCTTCAATGCCTGTTGCATCTTTAACAGCTTGCGCTATCTTCTTGACTATCTTGAACAGGTAAGCTGCTTCTTCCGATGGAATCTCGTAAATGTTCTCGTAATGCTTTTTTGGAGCCACAAGCGTGTGCCCAACGTTTACGGGGCGGTTACTCAAAAAAGCCACTACTTGTTCGTCCTCGTAAACTATGCTTGCGGGGGCTTCTTTGCGCGTTATCTGGCAGAATACGCATTCAAACATAAGAGTCATACCTTTCAACGTTTAAAGGTAGGATTAGCTTTAATAGAATTTCTATCGTTAATAATACTTTATGGAGACTTTAGTTGACGACATAGGCAGTTTCCCGTTGCCGTTTGGAGTTGGAAGAGAAGGCTTTAGCAGGGCGTATCAGCTTGCAAGAGAAGCAATTTTCCAAGGCAAGGATATAACGAAGGATACTTTTTTACAAAGCAATTTCAGCCAAATAGTGCTTGATTCATTTAGGAAAAAAGTTGCTTCGGGCTTAGATGTTGTGAACTTTCCTCAACAGTACGATGGGATAAAGCAAGTCGGCGATGTAATCCACTTAGCAATGGCAAATGGTTCCTTTGTTGTTGACCAAGACAAAGCGGTTTTGCCCGAAGTACACTTAATCAATCAACAAGCCAAAGTATTAAGCGAAGAATGCGGCAAAAAAATCCAGTTGCGTGTTTCAGTTTTTGGTCCTCTTGAGCAGTATTTGCACGAGGTTGGAAAAACAGCTTACGCTGATGTACTGGACGGTTTTGCGGAGACAATTAGGCGGTTTGCAAAAAACGCCCTCTTAAACAACAAGTACATCGAAACCAAAGTAATTTCTATTGACGAGCCAAGCTTCGGCTTCAACAACATCCAAGCCACACCTGACTTGATTTGCGAAGTACTTAAGAAAGCATTTGATTTCCAAGGAGCCGTAAGGCAGATTCACTTGCATTCAGCTTGGGGAATTCACGATTTGCTTTGCGTTAAAAACCTTGATGTGTTATCGTTTGAGTATGCGGCTTCGCCAAGCAACATTGAATCAGTTCCTAAAAGCTTGCTGGAGAAAGCGGATAAGCAAATCAGGGTGGGCGTTTCCAGAACAGACATTGACAGCATTTTAGCCGAACTCTATGAGAAGGGCGTCGCTAAACCTTCAGCTGAGCAATTGGTTGAGCCAGAAGAAACAATAAAGAAAAGATACAAAGTTGCCAAAGAAAAATACGGCGACCGAATGACGTTTACGGGTCCAGACTGCGGTTTAGGCGGCTGGCCTAGCCAAGAAGGGGCTCAACTTTTGCTGGAGCACACGGTGAAAGCAGTAAAAGCAGCTTCAAGCGGACTAGCATAACTGCTTTCTTATTTCCCGATTAAAAAGTCAAAAACTCATCTTTTTCTGACAAAGTCAATAAACTTTAACATGCTGACATACGGCAAAAAGGAAAAGAAAGAAAAAGGTTTGCTTACTCTGGTTGTTCAGACGGTTGTTGTGACGGTGGTTGTGGTGACGGTTCCATTTTTGCCATTGGTCTTTTCTTTGCTGCCTGTGCCTGTTGTGCCGTAGTTAGATCTTTGAAGCCGTAGGTTCCAACTGGAGGCCAGCCTGCTTCCGGCATGACCGCTGGCACTAACATGATTGTGTTTGTTTGTGATTGCTGACCTAACTCGTAGAGTATGTTCATCCATCTAAGTCTTAGTCCTTCTGGGCTTGCCTCGTACGCTTTTGCTGCTTCAATCATTTTTTGTGAAGCTTCGAACTCAGCTGTGGCTAAGGTAACTCTTGCCATGCGTTCTCGTTCAGCTTGTGCTTGTCGGCTCATGGCGTCTTGCAGGTTACTTGGTATTATGACATCTCGAACTTCGACGGAGGTGACTTTGATTCCCCACGACTCAGTCTTTTCGTCGATAATTTCTCGCAGGCGCGCTCCGACTTTTTCGCGTTCAGCAAGCAACTCGTTGAGGCTAACTTTACCGATGACTTCCCGAAGGGTTGTTTGCGATGCCAATTGAGTAGCTTGATAGTAGTTTTCAACTTGCAACACCGCCTTCTCCAAATCCACAGGCCGCATGTACAATACTGAATCAACGTTTACTGGAACGTTGTCTTTGGTTAAAGTTGACTCAGTGCGGAATTGTATAGTATCTAGTCTTGTGGAGATTTTTAGGGGCGCCCTGTCAATTAATGGAATAAGATAGATAATTCCAGGACCCTTCAAACCTACGTAGCGTCCGAGCCTCAAAACTGGCATTCGTTCCCACTCTCTCAGAACACGAATACCGCTTAACAAGAAAAGTACAACAACAATACCTATGAATCCTATGACAGGAGCTAAAACGTTTACCGACATTCAATTCACACCTTCAATAAGTATTCTACACTCTGGAGAGTTAAGCTTTTTGCTCGGCTAGTTTAACTACAAGATACACGCCTTCCATGCTCACAACTTCCACCGCTTGGCCAGTAGCTATTGTTGTATCTTTGGCGGTGGCTTCCCAAAACTCACCCATAACGCGGACTTCACCTTTAGGTTTAAGGTCACTTGTTACTATACCTCTGGCACCGATTAAGGCTTCTTTGCCTGTTTTTACCCGCCTAAACTGAGCCTTGACCCCCGCATAAAATATCAACGCTATAATCAATGCTACGACAAAGAGAGTTATTGCAAGGGAACCTTCAACTGGAATAGCTATCCCAAAATACGTTATTCCTAAAACGGCTGCAACTAAGAGAATTGCCCCAATGGCTACTAAAACCCCAATGATGAAAGCAAGCGAAGCGTGCATTTAAATCACTTTAATATTGGATAGGTAGAATTTACTTATAAGTTAAGTACATAGCCGAATTAAAAAAAAATAAAAAAGGTTGCTCCTTTCGTTAATCGAAAACAGATGGGAAAGGAGCCATTGAAGCAACAGCGCTTGCATTGCTGAGTTGAGGCATCGGATAAGGTGAACGCCGAAGTGGCGGTGGGCGCATTGGTGTCGGCGGTTCTATCTCTAATGGGGAACGGTTTATCAGTCTTCTTCGCCTCCGTGAAGGGTTGGGGTAATTGTGACTTCCATCAGGTTTTCTCGTCGGATGATGGTTAGCTTGGTTTCTTTATCTATAACGTCTTCTGAAAGTAGTCTTGGTAGGTCGTAGAAGTCGGTGACAGGTTTGCCGTTGAATTTTACTAGTACATCGCCCATAGCTAAGCCTGCTTTGCGCGCTGGTGAGCCCGGTTCAACGGAGAAAATCATTACTCCGCTTTCCTGTTCTAAGCCTGCTTGATCAGCGATTTCCTCTGGAATAGTCACGGTATTTGCGATTATGCCAAGGTAACCTTTTTGGGCTACTTTTCCAGTCATTAGTCTGTCAGTGACTGCTTTTACCTTGTTTATTGGAATAGCGATGCCTCTTTGCCAAACATAAGCTGCGTTTATACCGATGATTCTGCCTTCCACATCTACGAGTGGACCGCCGCTGAAGCCTGGATTAAGCTGCGCATCGGTGGCGATTACGTTTTCCATTTGTGTTCCACGCCAGCCTCTAAGAGTGCTGTTTACGTTAGTTACGATGCCGGTGGTGGCGGTCGGTTGATTTCTATTGAACGGGTTAGCAAGTGCCAAAACATATTGACCCACGCTTAGTTTTTCTGAATCGCCCAGTTCTATGGGTGTAAATTCGCCTTTCTCCGCCTTTATCAAGGCTATGTCATTGTACGGATCCGATCCAACGATTTTTGCATTAAAGGTTTTTTCTCCTTGACCTATTTTGATTGCGTTGCATCCTGCGAGAACATGGTTGCAGGTTACGATGTAGCCGTCTTTGGTTAAGACGACGCCTGTGCCGTGTGACATTTGCGATTTTACGCTAACTACTGACTGTGAAATTTTCTTGATTAGCATGCTTGTTGCTTCTGAGAGCGATTTCAAAACTTCAATTGGATTAGATATTTGAGTCATTTTGTTTTTCACCACAAGGTACTATAGCAAAATAGTATTTGTTGACTAAGGAACAGCCATAGTCAGTCACGAATTCTACAGGAGGGTTCAACGATGAAGGCTTGTTTTCCTAAACAATATGTATTATCCATAGTGTTTTCAGCATAGGCGGGAGGTCGGTTCAATTTGTTCGAGAAATTAGTATCTAAATGAGGAGAAGGATAGGTTAGTTTTTAGCTAAAGTGATTACTTAAAAGAAATCAAAAGCATAGCTTTTTTCACAGCACAAAAACCTTTAGAAACCACACAAACGCTAGCATATTTGTGGGAATAATGGAGTCAGTTAGCACTATGGTCATACTTAGAATCCGAACGCACTGCCCCAGCTCCGTGAGAGTTGATCCGAGCACCGTTTGATCTGTTGAAACAGACATCGTTCGCCCGAAACATACGTAGTAGGCAAAGCCGTGTGAGTGAGTCTCGGTATCGGCTGTGGAAGACCAGAACCATGGATATGCCGTGTACGAATCGGTTGAAGTGGCGCGGGGTTCGGGACTCAGGGTTTTGCTTGCCTCTTCAGGCTTGCTTCACCAGAACGTGCAACAAGTCTGCTTTGGTTACTATTCCTATCACTCGTTGCGGATTTTCTGGGTCCAAAACGAGTACCCGCCCTGTTTCCTGTTTGCTCATTTTTTTATATGCATCCAACGCAGTCTCCCCAGGATAAACTACATCAAGGTTTGGCCTTGCTATAGCACCAACAAAAGTCTGGTCTCTCTTCTTTTTATCCACAAACGAAACTTCTTCGATGGTTACAATGCCGACGAGCTCATCTTTTTCATTCGTCACGGGGTACCCTCCATGCTGCTCCGCCGCCATCAGCTCCAAAAGTTCGCTAACAGTCATATTACTAGGCACAGATCGGACTTTTCTCGTCATGATTTCCTCAACCTTGACATTGGCAAGCAAATCCGTCTCCCTCAGCAATCGAGCTGGAATAAAACCTAGGGTTTCCTCAAGTTTACCGGCCGCGCGAAGGGCTTCTGTTCGTTTCTTTATGGCTGGTCCAATCACACGCTCAAACACTTTTGGCTCCTCTTCAACAGCACGTAAGTTGATAACTCCCTTTTCTGCTGCATCGAAAAAGAAGTCTTCTCCAGTTTTGGTTCGTATAATTACCACAGACCAGTCCGTGAGCGGGAAAGCACGTCCAATTGAGATATCCGCAAATTCAGAAGTGAAATCTACGCATGTTCTGCAGCTGGGCAAAATCTTGCTCTGAAGCTCTTCAAACGGAATGTTTATTGATTCCTTTTCTGTCTGGACAACTAAATCTTTTGAGAGGCGCATTTGCTTAATGTCTGAAGGCTTAATATTGTAGGTTTTTGTTATGTATTCCATCAACGGCTTAAGTGAGAAAGTACCAAAACAGAAGAGACCTATGACTATCTTCAAGTTTCCGCTAATCTTGTGTTGCCATGCTCCCAACTTACGGAGAGCAAGCACATGACAGGGTACGCCGACAAAGGCGATTTTCGTTTTTCCATATCCCATTACAGCTGTCCCATAAGCTCTGGCGACTGCTGAGGGAAAGAACTTCGTACCGACCGCTGAAAGGATGTCATCTGGTACCACGGCCACCATGGGCTTAGTCTTTGTTGGGTCTCCAAGCTCAGCTTGGGAAACTATAGCACTGTCGAAAATTTTGTTTTCGACGCCGTAAGTCAAGAGGGCGGTTACAACCCCTGCGCCCCTACATTGTTCCCTGAGCTTTGGGTCCGCCGCTTGTGCAAGGTACATTTGTCTGTAATAGCCTATTGCTTCATTCTTGATCGGTGCATCCGAAACTGCTTGTAGGCTTCTTAGCAAAAGGGCCTCAGAGTGAGGACACACTGCATAACAGATTGGGCAGAGATCCAAATCATCTGCACAATTATGTAAACGTTTAACCTTATCATCCTCAATCTGCAGTGCCCCAACTGGGCATGCCACCTCACAAGCTCCACAAGCCGTGCAAAAGCCCGAGTTTATGATTTTCGTCTTCAAAGCATTGTAAGCTATGAGTGAATCACTTTTCGATTCCACGATTATCCCCATATAATTGATGGCTTTTGGATTTTAAATACGTAACTCAAGTAAACGTTGTATATTAAGCTAGTTGGGACTCAGGTTCACCGCAGCGCTGCAAGATGTCAGACATGATCTTTAAGGATTTTCTGTTCGGATGGCACTCGTCTTCGTTAGTTGAATTCATGTGGCAGTCCCTGCGCTACATTCTATGAAAAATTGCACAGTTTCAAACCAATATATGGTGAATGGTTTCTTGCATTTTGGATTTCGGCAAACATGATTCTCTTAAATTACGTCGCCAGCGACCTTGCTCTTTTAGGGCTTTTCCAAAGAAGCAGCGGGATGTCGACTATCTACTCGGCTTTCGGGTTTTCAAAATGAGAAAATCAAGCAGGTTGGAAAAAAAGTTTCAAGTACGGCAAAATGGCCTGCCTAATTCAACTTTACAAACTATTTTTCAGTCAAAAATATAATCTTTATTTAGAGCACAAAACCTTTAGAAACCACATAAACCATAGCATGTTTGTGGAATAATGGAGAAAGTGTGGGAAGAACTTAAAAAAATCGAAGCTCAAGCAGAGCAGATCCGTAACGAAGCGCAGGATAAAGCCAAAAAGATGACTGATCTCGCACAGAAAGAATCGGAAGAGTTGTTGGCCAACAGCGCAACTTACGCTGAGGAGGAGGCACAGCAGCTTTACATGAACACAATTCAGGAAGCTAATCGCAACCGTGACGAACTGCTGAAAGCAAACCAAGTAGCCGCAGATAAACTGAGAGTGCAAGCGGAAAAACATATGGAATCAGCAATCACTAAAGTTGTGAACACAGTGATTGAGGAAACCCAACCTTGAGCCAGACAACACTATATGCGGGTGTTCTAGCCAAAATCGGGGCAGAAAGAAGCAAACTTCTAAGCGAAGTTAAACTCAAAACGCTAACTGAAAGCAGAGACCTCTCCGCATTCGCAGCTCAACTCCGAGAAACCAGTTACCAAGTGCAAATAGCTAAAGTGCCCTTGCCACTTACAAGCCGCAAACTCGAAAGAGCATTCAATGAAAATCTCATTGAATCTTATGAAAAAATATTCAAAAACTCGCCTAAAAACGCAACAAAATATCTTAACTTGTACCCTTTAAGGTTCGAAGTGGAAAACATCAAGGCGCTCATAAAAGCAGTCAACGCTAACCTAAGCCTTGAGCAAAAGCTAGCCAAAATATACCTTTCTATAGAAGATTATCTGAAAAAATCTTCAGTCATTGAGGAAGCTGTTAAAGCTCCAACTGTAAAACAAGTAGTGAATGCCCTTAAGAGCACAGAGTACGTTTCATGCTTGAATATGGGACTGCAAAATTATGAGGAAACCGGTTCAACCGCACGTTTTGATGTGCTTCTTGATAAGGTATTTTACGAAAAACTCTATGACAGTTACATGTTACTTCCCAAAAAAGAGAAGCCACATGCACATTTTTATGCAAGCACAGAAAACGATAGCTTCACATTGCTGACGCTTCTGAGGGGAAAAACCCTAAACTACGATGCCAACTGGCTGCGACTAGCAGTGCCTCATAATAATTTTGATCTTTCTATGGAAACTGTTGAGGCTTTATTATCGGCAGCTGATTTCGAATCAGCCCTCAAAATTGCCCTCGAGAGCCATTACGCTAAGTTCTTTGTTAAAGCTCAAAATTCAGAAGAAACGGTAGCAAACGCTGAAAAGGTCTTCAAGAGAGCAGTTTTTCAACATGCTAAAGCAAGCAGGATTGGTGAAATTTTCAACATTGGTGCACCACTTGCCTTCATGACACAAAAAGAAGCTGAAATACATAATCTTATTGCTACAAGTTCGGGTGTGGAAGCGGCAGTGAACCCTGAGGAGATACAGGGTCAGCTGTCACTTTAAGCCTGTTTTCCCTCAAAGACGACTTCAGTGTAGACATGGTTCTGCTTAAATGGGTTAAACACTGTTCCAGTGCCTTCATAGAACTTGCTGAACCACTCGTAGAAGTGCAATCTTAGCGTATGAATGAAAACGATTAATCCTTCAAGCCCGATCACGAAAATATTTCCGACGACGATGATTATACCGCTAATAATCAACGCTGGAATCGAAGCAAAGCCTACCAAGCCGGCGACAGTGTATACTACAAGGAGTAATGCCCAGTGAGCCATAAGCAAAGCAAGAATTCGCGTGTAAGAAATAGAATTGCTAAGCAAGCGAGTAACTAAGTCTCCGCCCTCGAAAATTCTTTCTCCTAACGAGTTCTCTTCACCTTTCTGTTCAATTTCAGGGCCAACGGCACCCCATGAAAATTTTTCTAAACTCATAAAAATTGGCTTACCGCAAACCAAAACCACAAACGGTACAATCAACAGCAATATTGGACCCGAAAACCACAAGCCAATATTTAACTTGTAAACTACGATAAGATAAACTGCGCCAAGATAGAACGCTATTTTAGGTACCGCCGTAAAAACTGCGTCAGTTACGTTATGCTTAATCAGAAAGTTCACCATTTCCAAAACCAAGCCGCTGGTGATTTGTATTACGCCTACGGCAAGGGCGAAAATTAGGAAATCAAAGATATTATTAAACGGGCTGAACCATAAAGGAGCAAACAACTCCTTACCAAAAAACTCGCCATACAGTCCCCCCATGATAATGGCGCTGGCGCCGCAGACAGCCATAATCCAGCATACATTTTTAATTGCTTGATTCTTTTTAATCAGTATTGCAAGTGTTAACCCGCCGACCAGTAGGATTAAGCCGTGTCCAACGTCGCCGAACATTAACCCGAAAATAATCGGGAACGTTATTGCAATAACTGGCGTTGGATCCAGCTCGTCGTAATGTGGTAGACCCCAAAGCTTAGTGAGCTCTTCAAAAGGCTTGATAAATCTGTTGTTGCTAAGCTTTGTAGGGGGGTCTTGATCCTGAACTGGCTCATTCTGTAGCACTAAAGCTTTTTCTCCTAGCATCCCATGGATTTTTTCCGTAAGCGCATGGAAATTTTTCTCCGGCACGAACCCTTTAACTGTCGCAAGCCGTCCAGACCGACGTATCTTTTTTTTCGCATTTAGCAATGCAAGAATGTTTTCATTGCTTTCTTTCCATGAGACAAGTTTATTCATGTTTTCTTTGCTTAGTTTATTTAGTGAGTCAAAAAACGCTTTTTCTTTGCGCGTGTTCTCTTTTAATCGATGATTAACTTCATTGAGCGCTTGAGCCACATCATGCGGTAAATCCTTAGGAATCGCAAAGGTTTCAGCGTGGTGTAGCTTCAGGATTTTCTCGACGTCTGCGCCTTGTTTGCTTGGCACAGCTAAGGATACAAAGTCAGTTTCCTTGGTTAAGTAGTAGCGATGCAGAATGAGCGAAAAGTCTGTAAGTGCCGTTTTTAATCCAGCGAAGTTTTTATGTGGCACGCTGGCAAAGGCAACACGTATTAATTTCAGTTCTTCCATGGCTGCAAGGTCTGCTTTCATCTTATCCATTGTTGTCAGCATGTCTTTGATGCGGTTAAGCTGTGCAGTTTTTTCTTGCAGACTGGATAGAGAGGTGTTGATGTCGTCAACTTCCTTTTTAAGCGTCAAGACTTGTTGGCAAGTGTATTCTGAGAGGGCTTGCCAATTTTCCGCGGTTACTTGTGTTCTATTTGGTTGTGATACTCTGAAAACGTCGAAGATGCCTGGTTTTTCTTGGCAAAGTTGTTTGATTAACTCGTTGACGTTTGTGAGGGACTCCTCAGCCTTCTGGATGTTCTCGCTGTAGTCGGTAAGGCTTGCGTCTTCAGTTGCTTGTTCTATGTGGAATTCTCCAAAGCTGCTTAGCGTTTGTAGTACTGATTCAACGTCTTGTTTAACGCATATTATTGATGTGTCGCTCATTCTTTCTGGTCGAAACATCTATGTTCTAACAAAATGTTGATTAACTAGAAATTAAAGTTTTATTGGGCGATAGCATGCTCGGTTACGTTATCGGCGACAGCGACATGATTACTGGGTTCAGACTGGTCGGCCTTAAAGGCGCCGAAGTAAATTCAGTTGATGAGGCATGGCAAGCTTTAGACAAAGCGCTTGTCCGCAATGATCTGGCAATTATAATCGTAAGCGAAGAATTCTCCACTCAACCACAAATGCATGAGGCTATCGAAAAAATTCGCCGCGAACGCAAGAGCACCTTAATTGTGGAGATGCCTGGAAGCAGGGGAAAACCGAGTCAAGTCCATATGTCTGACCTCATCAGCAAAACTTTAGGCGTTAGAATATAAAAGGTGGATTAAAAAAGTGAGTATTAAAGATGGTCTTTCCGCGATTGCAAACGAAGTTTTAGGGGACGTGCAAAAAGAATCAGAAGCCATAATCTTATTTGCTGAAAATCAAGCTAAAGAAACCTTAAAAGCAGGAAAAGAGCGGGCGGTCCAAAACTACCAGACTTTAATGAATCAGGCGACAGCTAAAGCAGAAGGCGAAAGGCGAAAAATCGTTTCTTTAACTGAAGTGGAAATGAGGAATCGCCTGCTTCAAGCAAAAGAAGGCTTAGTTGACACTACTTTCTACAAAGCCCTTGTTAAACTTAAGGATTTCGTAACGACTAAAGAATACCATGGCTATCTCCTGAACCTTATAAAAAAAGCGGCTGGAAGAATCGCCCAAAAAAATCTCGTTATACGAGTCAACGCTAAAGATAAAGGGTGGTTAACGCAAGACATGCTGAACCGTTTATCCATGAAGCTACATTATGAAATAAAACTATCAGAACAAACAGAAGATTTCATTGGGGGATGCAAAATCGAAACCTTAGACGGCAAAATAACCTACGACAGCACTATCGATAATCGATTAAAAGAACTCAAGCCAACTTTACGGGTTGAAGTGGCAAAAATATTGTTTAAGAAGGAGGCATAGAAAGATGCCCGCTAAAGGTAGCGTAATCCGAGTTGCAGGACCAGTCGTCGAAGCCAAAGGAATGTCACAAGCCGTAATGTACGAACTGGTTGAAGTAGGTAATAAAGGCTTAATAGGTGAAATTATTCGTTTAGAAGGCGCACAAGCCACAATTCAAGTTTATCAAAATACAACTAGCCTTAAACTTAACGAGCCCGTTTTAGGTACTGGAAGTCCACTTTCAGTAGAACTGGCTCCAGGCCTCGTTGGCACTGTTTTCGATGGTATACAAAGACCGCTAGAAGTGTTAAGAGGCCTTACAGGTGCCTTCATCAAAGGTGTACACGGTGTAACACCTCTTTCAAGAGACAAAAAGTGGCCTTTCAAACCAACAGCTAAAGTTGGAACCAAACTTGCAGGCGGCGATATCCTCGGAACAGTAGCAGAAACTGCTTTGGTTGAACATCGTGTACTTGTTCCACCTAACATTCAGGGTAAACTGGTTGATATTGCGCCGCAAGGGGACTACACAATTACGGAGACAATTGCCACCTTAGAAGCAAGTGGCACAAAAATTGAAGTGCCAATGCTGCAGAAGTGGCCTGTAAGAAGGCCTAGGCCTCATAGTCGAAGGCTTCCTCCATCTGTTCCTTTAATTACTGGTCAGCGCATAATTGACACGTTCTTCCCAATTGCGAAGGGTGGAAGCGCTTCGATTCCAGGCGGTTTCGGTACTGGAAAAACCGTTACTCAGCAGCAACTCGCCAAATGGTCAGACGCGAATATTATAATTTACGTGGGCTGTGGAGAACGCGGCAACGAAATGGTGGATGTGCTGACTAGCTTTCCAGAGTTAATTGATCCTACTACTGGTCACCCGCTTATGGAGAGAACAATACTGGTCGCTAATACAAGCAACATGCCAGTCTCGGCACGGGAAGCCAGCATTTACACGGGCATAACTATCGCTGAATACTACCGAGATATGGGTTACACCGTGGCTTTAATGGCGGATTCTACAAGCAGGTGGGCTGAAGCGCTAAGAGAGGTTTCAGGAAGGCTGGAAGAGATGCCTGCTGAAGAAGGTTTTCCAAGCTACTTGCCGTCAAGGTTAGCTGAATTTTACGAGCGCACAGGTGTCGTGGAAACTTTAGGTTCAGATAGACGTTTAGGGTCAATTTGTGCGATTGGAGCAGTTTCTCCTCCTGGTGGAGACTTTTCTGAGCCTGTGACACAGCATACTAAACGTTTCACGCGCGTTTTTTGGGCTTTAGACGCTGAATTAGCGGATGCTAGACATTACCCCGCGATTAATTGGATGCAAAGTTACAGCGGTTACATTAGCGAACTTGCGGGTTGGTGGCATGACAAAGTTGACAAAGAATGGAACAGCTATAGAGAGGAAGCGATGCGCATTTTACAGGCTGAGGACGACTTGAAAAACATCGTTAAGCTCGTTGGTCCAGAAGCTCTGCCTGACAAGCAGCGCTTAATATTAGAGACCGCCAGAATAATTCGAATAGCTCTCTTGCAGCAGAACGCTTTGGACCCAATTGATACTTACAGTTCTCCTCAAAAACAGTTCAAAATGCTAAAAATAATAGTGAATTTTCACAGATATGCTGACCGCGTTGTAAGTAGAGGGGCACCAATATTCAAGGTTACACAGTTGCCAATGATGAATGAGATAATGCGTATGAAAATGACAGTAACAAACGATAAAGTTAGTGTTTTAGATGATTTGGAGAAAAAGATGCAACAACATTTCGAAGAGTTAGAGGCAAGTTTGAGGTAAAAATATGTCAGGATTAGGTTTAGAGTATAAAGGTGTCGCTTCAATTTCCGGTCCGATTATCGTAGTGGAAAACGTGCAAGACGTAGGTTACGATGAGCTTGTTGCGGTGAAAACGCAAACTGGAGAAATACGGTTAGGCAAAGTTATTCAAGTAACTCAAAAAGCCGTAACCGTGCAGGTTTTCGAAGGCACAACAGGCTTGTCGCCGTCAGAAACGCGCACACGATTTCTAGGAAAACCCCTGGAAGTGCCCGTATCAACCGAAATGCTTGGGCGCGTAATGAACAGCTTCGGTGAACCAATAGACGGCCACCCGAGATTCTTCACTGAAGAAAGACGCGATGTCAACGGTTTCCCATTGAATCCCACTGCCCGAGAATACCCAAGGGACTTCATTCAAACAGGCATATCTGCAATTGACGGCTTAGACAGCCTTGTAAGAGGCCAGAAACTCCCAATCTTTAGTGGACCAGGCTTATCTCATAATGAACTTGCCGCTCAAATTGTTAGGCAAGCAACCATTCGAGGTCAAGGCGAAGAATTTTACATCGTTTTCATCGCCATGGGTCTTGAACATGATGACGCAGCCTTCTTCAGAAGAAGCTTCGAGGAAACAGGCGCAATAAAAAACGTTGCAATGTTCCTCAATTTAGCCGACGACCCACCTGTAGAAAGAATCATCACACCCAGAGCTGGCCTAACACTAGCTGAGTATTTAGCGTTTGATCAGGATTCACATGTACTAGTCATCTTAACTGATATGACCAATTACTGCGAAGCCCTGCGTGAAGTCAGCGCCTCAATGGAAGAAGTTCCCAGCAGAAAAGGTTATCCCGGCTACATGTATAGTGACCTTGCAAACATATACGAACGAGCAGGCAGAATAAAAGGTAAGAAAGGTTCAATCACGCAGATGCCTATCTTGACCATGCCAAATGACGATATCACTCATCCAATTCCTGACCTTACTGGCTATATCACTGAAGGGCAAATTGTCTTATCACGCAATTTGGAAAAGCAGAGTATCTATCCCCCAATCTATATTACCACAAGTTTATCCAGATTAATGAAGGACGGCATCGGTAAAGACCGCACACGAGAAGATCACTCTAACGTTGCAAGCCAATTATATTCCGCTTATGCACAGTACAATGCCGTGAAATCTCTGGTTACCATCATCGGCGAGGAAGGATTAGGAACCAAAGACAAAGAATACCTACGCTTCGGTGAACGTTTCGAGCGGACCCTCGTTAATCAAGGCAAAAACGAGAACCGATCAATTGAGCTGACACTTTCTATTGCTTGGGATACCCTTTCAGTTTTGCCAGATGAAGAATTAACAAGCA
This sequence comes from Bathyarchaeia archaeon, assembly GCA_049522695.1. GTDB lineage: Archaea > Thermoproteota > Bathyarchaeia > Bathyarchaeales > Bathycorpusculaceae > Bathycorpusculum. Next base: position 16,914 of record JBEKNP010000049.1, read on the forward strand.
TACGCCCTGAATTCATCAAGAAGTATTACCCAAAAATCGTTAACGAGGTAAAGTAAGCTCAATGTCTCTTGAAAACGTTAGCCCAACAAGAATTAACCTGATACGAACAAAAAAAACCTTGAGTCTAGCAGAGTCTGGGCGGGATGTACTTGAACGTAAACGTGACATTTTGCTCCGCGAACTAAGAAATAGCATTTACGAAGCTGAGAAAGCCCGTGAGGAATTATTGAAAGCTCTTGCAAAGGCTTACCAAAGCCTAAAGGAGGCAAATATGGCTAAGGGTTCGGAAACTGTTGCCAACGTTGCTTTGGGCTCAAGCTATGAGGCCGGTTTCCTCTTGGGCTTCAAAAGTATCATGGGTGTAAGCGTTCCTAATGTAGACTTTCAAATCGAAACTGACGCGAAGCCTGATTACGGTTTCGCCAATACTAGCGCGGAACTGGATAAAGCGTTTAAGCAGTTCTATGGTGTGCTGGAGTTAATTGCTGATTTAGCTAGGGCTGAGGGTACCACATTTCAGATTGCTTACGATGTGGGAAGGACGCAGCGTCGGGTGAACGCGCTGAATTACGTTCTCATCCCCATGTATCGCAATATTACTAAGAAGATTGCACTCGTTTTGGAAGAAAAAGATCGAGAAGAGTTTGTTAGAACTAAACGGATTAAGCATATGATTAGGGGGCGCGAATAATTTGAATTTGACTTTGAATTTTAAAAATATTCAAAAAATTTTGATTCCTATTGATGGGTCAGATTACAGCATGCGTGCAGCAGAGCACGGTATAAGTATTGCCAAAATGCTTAATGCCAAAATCATAGTAGTTTACGTGATTGACGACATTGTTCTTGACCAATTTTCCAAAATAAACGAACGCGAGAATGTTGAACGAGAGCTAAAGAAAGATGGTCAAAGATACATCAAATATGTTCTCGGTTTAGCAGAGAAAGAAGGCGTTAACGCTGACTCTTTACTTGCTAAAGGAGGACCATCCGAGCAGATTGTGCACTTAGCCAAGGAATTAAACATAGGCTTAATTGTAATGGGTACACATGGGCTAAGAGGTGCAATGAAGGTTCTTATCGGTAGTGTTGCTGAACGAGTGATTGAACTCGCCCCTTGTCCTGTTCTGGTCATAAAATAAGGGCTGTGATCGAAAATCTATGTCAAAAAAAGAAAAACTGGAAAAAGACTGCCAGAATTTTAACTTGAACATCGAGCGCATAACAGAAGAAGAAATTAAGAAAATTAGAGAAAAAGCAAACGCAATAAAAGAGGAAGCAAGCAAAATGGGCGAAGCTGTCGAGCTCTCCCTAAATGAGGAAGAAACGAAGGCAGCAAAGAAAAAGGTTAATACATAGAGCTGTGTTGTCTGTGTCTTATTGGAGCTAAATAGACATGAAGAATCGAATGCTAATAGTGTTATTGTTACTTCCGCTGGCGTTTCTGCCTCTTATCGGGGTAGCAGCTGCATTATCAATCTCTACGCTTCAAGCGACTACAACAACAACTACTGGACCATATAATACATTGGGCTTAGCAATCGGTGCTGGGCTAGCTATTGGTTTATCGGGATTAGGTGCTGGACTTGCGATTTCTGCCGCTGGTAGCGCCGCAATCAGTGCGTTAGCTGAGAAGCCTGACACATTCTTTAGAAGTTTCTTGATTGTGGCGTTGGCTGAGGCGTTGGCAATTTACGGCTTAATTATGGGTATTTTGCTTTGGCTGAAAATATAGAAAGCAATCATGTTAAGGATGACTTGTTCAGGAAAAACTTAGACAACCGAATCTAACGATAAAGGCAAAGTTGTAAATTTAGAAAAAATGTGGCAGATAAAGGGTCGGCTCTAGGGCATTAGTAAGCTTTGAGAAAGCTTGGGGTGAAACAGAAAAAGCCCTATGAGCGCGCTCTGGCTTGTCCCTTTATTGGTGTAAAGTGGTTATAACTCTTATTTTTTGATTTGGGGCAAATCTGAGCTGTTAGACGCCTCACGGACTTGCCCACACTTAAACATCGAAATTGGGCAACATGGAAAACAAGTGCTTAAACCCAATCGTGCCATGCTCGCAAAATCGATCAATCACCTGAAAACTCCAAAAAGATGACTTTTAACCATTTTTAACCATTTTCGGGACAAAGCAGCGCGCTCACGATAATGAAGCGATTTAATATCTTCGTTCCATTTTTCTTTATAGGTATTTTCAAAGCGTTCCACATTTAATGAATCTAGCAAGGCTTCCTTCATTTTATCTGTAAACCCTATTTCTTTGCATTCTTCCTCCACATCTGAATCTGAATTCCGACGTTAAAACGTCGAATGGGAGGATACACATACTCCCATGACGACCCAGCAAATACACCACTGTTTTGAGTGCCTTGTCCTTGAGCATATTGTACTCTACTATGTCTTCTTCATTTTTCTCTTGTTTTCTCAAATAAGAAACAAGATAAGGAATACATTTTTCGCCTAAAAGAACTAACTGCACTACTGCTAGGTCTCTTGTATCAGAATATTCTCCCTGCAATGCGGAAATAAGTAGACCAACTGCTTTTTGAATTATATTTTCTGAGTTGTTCACATTAGACATTTCCAGTGTTCCTGATTATTTTTTTGAGTGTGGTTTTGCTTACAAGATAATTGGGTTTCGGATTAGCAAATTACTTCAACTAATCCCTCAACTGCATTGAAAAGTCATTTCAACACTTGATTTTTAAGCATTTTAGCCTTCATTTCCAGTTCTGCTTGATTTAACTAGACCTTGTGATGCTTGCAGAAAGATGATTGGCAGTGCCGTAAGGTTCACATGAAGAAAAACCAAAGATTGCGTCAGGTCTCAAGGGTAAAAACCCAAACTTCACTTGCAAGCAAACCTTTTAAAAACGCATAAAAAGCAACGATGTTAACGGAACACAGCAGCAAAGTTTCAGTAGCCACTTTCAACTTTCTCAAGCTTATGTTCAGCTTCAACCTTTCAATTTCGTGATTTCATAGTTCACTTTATCCTGTTGAAAAGGAGCTGTATGGTCTTCACAGAGGAAAAGCTTGCTAAGCCTACCGTTCCTTTTATATTGAAATAAGCCGCCTTTTTCCACGCGCTTCACCTTGTAAACGTCAACTTTGAATTTAGCTTCTTTGCTGCAGTCCTCAGAACGCCTATCACACTTCATGGCTTTGTCGTCTCTATTCTCATGTTCCCAACATTTATCGGCAATATCTTTGATATTGCCAATCTCGGAATATTCCGACTAAAGGAACATTATATCTGAGCAATTATGCACTTTCACCTTAGCTCTGAATCTCAAAATGCTTGAAGCTGAAAGACAATTGACAATTGAAACAAGAAAAGTCTGGTTAAGCATTAGAAAATTATATGAACATATGTTCTGACATTTGGGCTTCTGCTCTCTATCCTAATTCACTTTCAAGACGGTCTCTCCTGTGCTGAAAGGTAGTTTCAACGCCCCTTTCTTTAACTGTTGAATTCAGTGGGTTGACTATGGTTGATTTAACCAGACCTTGTGATACCTGCGGAAGAGAACCCATGGGTGGTGGTAGCAGGCGCTGTCCAAAATGCAATATGTTCACCTTCCAGAACCGTTTTTATGTCACGGGATATGCGGAACAATAGCAAATTATAAAACCATAAAACATGAAAGAGTAACTTGTGATGGGAAATGGCAATGTGTCCTGATTGTAATAGGGTGATTACAGAAATCAAGAGAAAATGGAAAGATGGAAAATATGATGTAGAAGGTTTCTGCTGTGAGTGCGGAACAGAGTTCGAAAGCTACAAGGAAGATGGAAAGGAAAGCTTCACACTCAAGAAAGGCAAAACCGACAAGCAGTACCATAAGCCTTGATTTGAGTTTTCTAAAGAAGCTTCCGTTTGAATGCCCTATGTGTGGTGGAAAGCTTTAGCTAAAGAATGCTCCCAATTGAGATTGTTTAACAGTATTTTTAGCCTTTGCTTTCTTTTGTTCCTCAGTTATTAACCCTAACTTTTCAATAAGCTGAAGGCAATTCTCTGGAGCATAACCATGATAATGATTGTTAAAATACCCATAGACATTCTTAACATTGTTTGCAGTTTCCAAAACCTTTGGAATCCAAACATTCAATTCATCACTGCTATATCTGTAATCAAACCAGATGTTTTCACCCTTGCCATGCCACCTGAAATAAGCAAAATCACTAGTCAAATGCACTTCTGGTGGAAGAAGCGGTTCATCAACAATCGTGTAAGCCACTTGATATTCCTTGAGCATCTTCCAAGTCTCATCTCTTAGCCAAGATGTATTGCGGAACTCTACTGCATACCTAAACATTGGGTCAAGCATCTTAAAGAACGCTTCAAGGTTATCTAGATTATATGAGCACTTTGGTGGTAACTGAATAAGAAAACAAGCTAGTTTTCCACCAAGTCTCAGGGGTCTCATTAAATCCAAGAATACTTCCAAATCAGCCTTGACATCTTTCTCTAAGCCGAGCTTCTTATCGTGTGTTATTACTTTTGGCAGTTTGGCAGTAAAGACAAAATCACTTGGAGAATACCTTAGCCAACCCATAACAGTTCCCTTTGAAGGATTACGATAGAAGGTTGAGTCTATCTCCGCAGTTTTGAAGACTTTCGAGTAAGCTCTAAGTTTACTCTGTCCACTTTGCTTTTGGTAAAAGTTGCCTTCCCACTCTTTATAGCTCCATCCAGAAGTCCCTAAGTGAATATTGTCTTTGCTCAAAGAACTTTTTCCAACTCCTTAATAACTTCATCAATGTTAGAGTAGTTTTTTTCGGGTATGTTGCTTAGGAATTCAGATAGATGGGCTGTCTTGTTTTGCTGGACATCTATAACTTTCCATCCTTGCTTTTGGATAAGTTCTGACTTAGAAGACGGAAACATAGCGTCTTCAGTTAAGACCGCTCTTGCTGAACCTAACCCACTGGAAGAAGTTACTGGTAAAAACTTCCTTGTGGTCAAATGTTGTTGAAACCTCAAAGCATCACTATTCATCCTTAACCCATGATAAGCTAGAATTACTTTCTTTGAATTGGTATCCTCAGCTTGTTGCTGTATTTCCAGCAGTTCAGCATCAGTGAATTGGTAGATGTTATGTTGACCCTTCCCAAACAGCCTGGAATAGGTCACATCTAAGCTGTAACTAGGCTTTTGCTTTGATAAATCAACACAATGTATTATGCTAAAGTCTTGCAATAGCTGGATAGCACTTTGAGTTATAGGTGCTCTGTATTCCCAAACAAGCTTAACATCTTTCAAATTTATTGTATTGTATAGACGTGTGCACAATTCGTTTTTTATAGTTTGTTAGCTAAGTTATCTTTGAGCAGGTTTGGGCTGGTACGCGTGTATACCATTGGTTTGGTGTCTTTGCGGGTTCCATGACCAT
>JBEKNP010000050.1:0-20995 GCA_049522695.1 Bathyarchaeia archaeon
GAATGGCTCAAAGGCAAAATAGGCGAATACACGGACTGGTTTAATCATTCACGCTTTCACAGAGGCGTAAAAGCGTTCCCAGCAGACCTCTATAAGTGTAACGTTGGAAAGTTGACTTGACAACATCGAAAACCTTAAAAAGCATAAAATGCCAACAACGATCAATGCAAGGATTTTCTTCAATTTCCTTTAGACCTAAAAAACCTGAATAAGTTGATAATATTTAAGGTTTCAACAGATGAGCAAAAAAGTAAAACTCACATACGCAAATCAATCTGGTCTTTCGGGTTGGGAGGTCAATGAATGGATCGTTTTCAAAAAGTCTATATTTTAGACGATCTAACGAAGTGTGAGATTTAATGAAGAAATTGTGGATAATTCTGATTGTTGCATTTCTAATTTCCTTCATTCTTCTACCGGTTGCCTATGTTGAAAACCAAAGCAAAGGCGTGTCTCAGAATAATGAGGTTTATTTCGGCGTCACCTTCGGAGGCAACACAACTAACCAGGCAAAACTCCTTATAAATAAAGTGAAAGGGTACACCAACCTGTTCATAATTGATTCCTGGACCTTAGACACTATCAACGAAACCGTTAACGGAACCTCCCTAACCGAAGTCTGCGACTACGCCGTTAGCCAAGGCTTGAACATCATCGTGTATTTCGCCTACATTTCTCACATAATATATCCGTGGCAAATCCTATGGGTTGAAGATGCAAAGGAAAGGTGGGGAAGTAAACTCTTGGGAATTTACTTCTTTGATGAACCTGGGGGAAAACAAATCAATATTGGAGCCTGGAACAATGATTCGGCGCTTTTTGCAAACGTAACAAATTATGATGAGGCTGCAAACACGTACGTCGAGAGCCTCGGTTCTGTTCAAAGCATGCAGGACTTGAAAACATTGGATATAACTGCGTTCACATCGGATTATGCTCTCTACTGGTTTGATTATCTAGCAGGATACAATTGCATATTTGCGCAGTTAGTCGGAACAAATGAGACCACCAAGATTCTACAAATAGACCTCTGCAGAGGAGCAGCAGACGTACAAAATAAACAATGGGGCACCATAATTACGTGGAGTTCTAAGAGCCCTCCGTATCTGGAAAATGGAACCGAATTACTTCAAGACATGCTCCTCTCTTACCGAGCAGGAGCCAAATACATAGTTGTCTTCAACTACCCAACTTACCCCGAAACAAACCCATACGGAATCCTGTCGCAGGATCAATTCACCGCTATGGAAACCTTCTGGAATCAGATACACTCCACCCAAAAGAATACGTTTGGAACAGAAAATGCAAAAGTGGCCCTTGTTCTTCCAGAAGATTACGGTTATGGCATGAGAAGCCCTACTGACCGAATCTGGGGCCTTTGGAGCGCAGACAGCTTATCCCCGATAATCTGGAACGATGCAAACCAGCTTCTGAAAACTTATGGGTTGCGATTAGACATAATCTACAATGACACCCACTTCAATTTTTCAGAAAAATACTCGAAAATCTACTACTGGAACAGCAGCGAAATCAACCTAAGCAGCTAAATCGCGGGCTTAAATTTTTGGCATAATGTTTTGACACAGTACGACCTTCGTTCCTGTTCAAAAAATGCTCTCTTCCCGAAACTGTTTGAAAAAGGATTTGTGGGTAATATTTGTATTTTGCTGGGTTCAATTCCAATATTCAGTTCTTTAGCCGAATCGAGATTTGTTGGGAAAAAGTGGATAACAGTTTTCCGCTGAGTAAAATTATGCGTTAATTTTATATAGTAAATACCATGTTAAAACAAGAACTATGTATTCAATACAATATTGGCGTAGGCGCTTTGTTGTAGATAGTTTTTCCGTAACAAGCGGCAGTTATTTCCCAGCAACTTTGTCCTTGACGCTGCTTGAGAAACTATGGGGGCAAAAAATTTGAGTAGTGTGTCTCCAAAAGTGACTGACGAGGAAGAGAAGAATGCTGAGATAATTGCTCGACAAGACAGAATTCCTATTTGGTCTTTGTCTTACTTATTCATTGGAATACTTGGAATAGGGTACATCTTTATCTTTTTTGACATATTCAACATTAACGTCTCGTTTATACAGACTGCATTAACTTTGGGGTGGGCGACATCGCCTACTGCATCGGCAATAACAAGTCTTGAAGGATTCGTTGTTCTCTTGAACCTCATCGGGTACGTTATAGGCGCGTTAATTCTCAGCCCGCTTTCAGACAGGTTCGGAAGAAGAGACATGCTTATAGTAACGCTTTTAATTACTGGATTAGGCTCAATTTTCAATGCACTCATCACCAACTATTGGGAATTTGCACTGGCAAGGTTCATAACGGGAATAGGAGTTGGTGCTGATCTTGCAATCGTTAACTCTTACCTCAATGAAGTTGCTCCGAAAAACGGAAGAGCCAGATACACATCTTTTCTGTTCGTTCTTGCAGGAATCGGAACAGTTCTTGCCGTTTGGCTTGGCCTCATATTAACTACGCCCGCGGCAGCGTTTCCTTATGGTCTTTCATTCGCTGTCGGGGGAGCGGGTTGGTTTGCTACAAACGGGTGGCGACTAATGTATGGCATCGGCGGATTTTTAGCTTTATTCGGCGTTTTGCTCAGATTTGGACTGCCCGAATCTACCAGGTGGCTCATAACTCACGGGCGACCTAAAGAGGCGGAAAGAATTGTGTCGGAAATGGAAGCACGTGCGCTGGATTCCTTGGAGGAACTTCCACCGTTACCAGTAGCGATTCCTATCGTTCAGAAGGTTAAGCCGGCTCCTTACTCTGAAATCTTAAAAAATGCACTCTATAGGAACAGAACCATTCTTCTCTTTCTAGTTTGGTTCTTTGGATACATGACAGTATACATTAACGCAGCGGGACTTTCATCACTTCTCGCGGAAGTTGGCTATAAATTCCCCGAAAACGGCATGGTTGTTGCTTTAGGCATCTTCGGATTCTTAGTAGCAGGTGTAATGGCTGCTTTTGTAGGAGACAAATTGGAGCGAAAACTTTGGTTGCCAATTGCTGCCGCCGTCACCTTCATCGGAGGGATATTTGTTGCCTTTGGAGTTAATCATTTCGACATTGCAGTTACTGGCGCATTCTTAATCTTCTTCGGAATGGACTTTTGGGTTCCGATTGCCTACACATGGGTCACAGAGAACTTTCCGACGCGTGCAAGAGCAACTGGCTTCGCAATGGCAGACGGACTGGGTCATTTAGGAGGCGGAATCGGCTTGATAATTGTTGGCGCATTAATAGCTTCGGGTCTACCAATACTTACTCTGTTCGTAATAATTGCGATGTTCCAGATAATTTCCTCTGTCATCGCACAATTTGGACCAAAGACCGCAAACAAGAGATTGGACGAAGTGTCTCCTTAAAATCCAGCGTTGCCGCAACGATGATCCTAAGAAAGGCCATGCTGAATGTGAATGCTTTGAAAAGTGAAATCAAACTTAAAGCTTAAAAAGCGCTGGCAGTTCAAACAGTACTACACTGCACACTTTTGTGTCCGGTTTTCACGTTAGAGTCCAACCTGATTGAAAAGTTCGGTTCGGAAAAGGATTGCAGTGGACCCGGCCGGATTCGGACCGGCGATCAACAGGTTTCTCAACTCTTTACGAAGGCTTATGAGCCTGGCGCTCTAACCGGACTGAGCTACGGGTCCATTTGCTATTCTCTTATTATTGCTGTTTCATACCAGATTTAAACATTTTCCGCATTTAAGTAAATCAACCGCATGGTTCAACGCTGGGTTCTTTCATAATGGTATAGGTATTCCTGAGCGTAACCCGCATAGTCTCCAAAGTAGCTTCTGCCGAAAGCGCTGAGCTTTTCGTATTCACTATTACTTAAGGAATCGTGAGTTGAAAGTCTCTTTACGAGCTGTACTGGCAACTGTTTTGCGTAATGCTTTAAGATTACACGTTTAACCCAAACGTCCACTGGAAAAGCCTCCATTTTCTCAAGCGAAAAAAGTAGCACGCAATCTGCCACTTTCAAGCCAACCCCGGGAAACTCAACAAGTATTTTCCTAGCTTCCAGATAAGGCAGGGTCTTCAGGGGTTCAAGTTCAAAGTTGCCTTCATGGATTTTTTTGGCGGTTGCCTGCACATACTTCGCCCTATAGCCCAAACCGCACTCATGCAATGAGTTCTCGCTTACGAAAGCTAATTTACCCGCGGTTGGGAGAGTGTAAAAATCTAATCCGTCAAAAGTCTTTTTTTCCCCAAACTTTAAGGAAAGCTTACTTAACATTAGTTCTATTGCTGCTATGCTCTTGTATGTTGCACAGATAAAGCTGATGAGGCATTCCCAAGGTAACTGACGAACAATCCTCAATCCCTCAAACCTACCCAAAGCCTTCCTAACGTAGCCGTCCCTGCCAATGCAACGGCTAATTTGTTCCAAATCATCGTTTAAACCAAAATAACACTGTACAAACTTCTCGCTTACGCCGTCAAACTCTAACTCAGCGTTACACTGTCGAATCTTAAAGACATTTGCGCCGACAATACCATACCACCACGTGCCAATTTTTTTCCACCTGAAAACCTGCCCGCAACAAAGCGAAAAATCCAAATCAAACGCAACATTCAGGCGCATCGCCGCTACTGCTCCATGAACTTTTCTGGCTTAGGCACCTCAGACGAGAGACCTTTACGCTGGCGCAAATCACCTATAATCTGCAAACCTAGTTTTTGAGGCATTTTTTCCCAGTGATCAAAAAACATTTGCCAAAAAGCCCTACCTGAAGTAGTAGACCGAAGTTCCTTCGAGAACCCGAATGTTTCAGCAACTGGGATGAAGCCGCTGATAGTTGTCAGAAGCCCTTTCTGCTCAAACATGGTGATTTTTCCGCGCTTGCTGCTTAGCATTCTTGAGGATTCGCCCGCTAATTCGGATGCAACAGTGATAATTATTTTGTAAATAGGCTCTAGCAGAGCAGGCTGCGCTGTCAAGAAAGAACCGAAAACTGCCTTGCCTACACCCCGCATGATCTCAACAGAAGTAGATTCTTCGCTGTTGCTTAGTTGGAAATCAACCAAGTTCACCTTTGCATGCCGCACAGGTTCACTACATAATGGACCCGCTTTGCATGCAAACTCAAAGCCAGCAATGATTGCCTCCAGAACTCCTTCAGGAATTTGCTGAGTTTTTCCACTGCAATCAAAAAGCACGTTTCGATGCTCATCAATTGAAAGAATACAACCTGATTCTTCAGCCTCTGGCGATTTTGATCGTTCCTCTTGCTCTGGCTCAACTTGCACCCAAAAACAATTCAGTTTGTTTGGACTCTTCGCTAAAGCTACAATACCTTTTTTCTCAACACTCTCCATGTAAACAACCCTAGGCGAAGAAACCCCAACCTCCAAGCCGCAAGCACTCTTTAACTCGCTAATAGCGACTTCCAAATGCAACTCGCCCATCCCGCTTAACAGGTACTCGCCAGTTTCCCTATCAGCTACCACCTTAAGATTTGGGTCTTCACTTGCAAGCTTCTCTAATTCCTCAAGCAAAACTTGGATATCCTTGGGGTTTTTTGGTTCAATTGCCAAGATTACGACTGGTTCTGAAACGTAATTTATGCCTTCAAAAGGAACCATGCTGGCTTTATGCTCTATGTCAATGAGGGTTTCGCCAGCTTTAACCTCGCCCGTCAGAGCTAAAGATGCTAGGTTACCCGCTGGAACAAAACTGACTTCTTCTCTGAATGAGCCCATGTCAATAGCGACTTGGTTAACAACTGTTTCAGCTAAAGCATCCACAAGATGCAGCTTGTTACCATTCTGAACTTTGCCCGAAAACAATCTTCCTGTGGCAACGGTACCGCCGTTTGAGCCAGAATGCACATTTGCTACGCAGAAAACATTTGGTCCATCATCGCTGCACTCAACTAATGCTTTGCCAATCGGTGATTCAACGTGTCCGTCCCAAATCTTCTCGATTCTGTAAGCTTGCGCGACTCTTGGATTTGGAAGCTTCTTGATCACCATCTCAAAAACCGCTTCGTAAACAGGCAACGTTTTTCCCAACTTTTTATCTTCGCCTTTCATGTAGGCTTGCATTATGTCTGAAAACTTTACGCCTTTCTCCTTTGCCGTATTTAATGTGAAGCCCCAACCATGCAGCGCTGCTCCAAAAGCTACATTGCCCAACGAAGCATCAATTTTCCACTGATTTTTGAAGGGTTCTTCGCAATAGAGTTCTATGAGGTCATTGAAACTGCTGATGAGGTGGTCTAGTTTCTTTTGGATTTGCTCCTCGTTCAGTTGCAACTCAGTAATTAAGCGGTCAACCTTATTGATGAAAAGCACAGGCCTGACCCGTTCCTCAAGCGCTTGCCTTGTTACAATTTCGGTCTGAGCCATAATCCCTTCCACAGCATCCACAACTACCACCGCACCATCAATAACCCGCAGGGCTCGGGTGACTTTGCCTGTGAAATCCACGTGCCCGGGAGTATCTACAAGGTTGATTATGTAAGGATCGCCGTTGTTTTTGTATAGCAGGCTGATGTTGGCTGTTTTAATGGTAATCTTGCGTTTTTGTTCTTCATCAAGATAATCAAGTACCCTCGCGGTACCAGCCATCGCCGTCGATAGCAAACCTGCCCCTGCCAACAGGGAATCGGCAAGCGTGGTTTTTCCATGGTCGATATGGGCGATTATGCCTATGTTTCGAATAAGTTCTTTTCTGCTCATAAGCTGCTGAATCTGCGTTATCTGCTTGAATCTCGGCATAGCTAATACCAAACAGAATCCCAATAACGGCGTCGCCCTATTAAATTTATAACTCCAAAGCCAAACAGCACCTGTCTTTTTTGTTGTTGTGCTCAGAAACCACAAAGGAATATTAACAATCTTGAGAGAAGTTAAAGCAGCCATGCTGCTACATTATTTTATTATTGATTGTACTCTGCCGACTTTGCCGTCTATAAGTCGTACCTTGATTCCGTGGGGATGAGTTAAACTGTTGGTTAGGATATCCTTGACGATACCCTCAGTTAATTTACCGCTCCGCTGGTCTTGCTTCAAGACGATTTTTACGCGGATGCCATGCTTGATTTGGCTCCTTTGCTGATTAGGTTCCATCTCCATTATACAAGCTTCGCGGCTTATAGTGCATTCGCACAACATTTTCAAAAAGTGGTGGTTAATTCTAACGCTATTTTTTGTCCGTATTCATAACATGAGGACAGATTACCTCCGTCCACATCTTTTGATTCAAGTACTATTCCAGGAACTATTTTCATCTTCAGAGCAACTCCAAAAGCTAACTCTAACATTCTGAGACACTCTTTTCCATCACTGTATGTTCCTGTGGATGTGAAGCAACCGCACACTTTGTTTCTAAGTGAATGCCCCTCTGCGTAGAAAGACAGCACTGTCTCATCCATAAATCGCTTAACCTGCCACGATATATTTCTGTAACATGTCGGGGAACCAACAGCTAAACCATCAGCTTTAGCTAAATCGTTTTGGGTGCAGTCAGCAACCTTTTTCAAAACCGCATCTACACCCGCCGCCTCAGCACCGCTTGCAATTTGTGAAGCCATTTTCTCCGTTTTACCTGTGTTAGAATAATAAATTATAAGGAGAGTTTTCGCCAACACAATGCACCGCTTGTAAACTTAAATCCAGGGATAACGAGATTATAGCTTTTCCTCTAATGGGGCACTAAATTATTAATCTCCCTAACTCAGTAATCATCCCCAAGAGGAACCTTCAGGTGCAAAAACCGCCCATAATAGTCCCAGTTGACCAACTAAGCCAAGAGCCCTACGCTTCAGTCATGTGCTTCCCAAATCTCAGCGAAGCTGAACTGCAAAGTCGCCTCCAAGAGTTGCGCAGCCACGGCGTCACGGCTCTTGAGTTTTCGGGGACAACCAGTCTCTTCGGCGTTGCGGTTCCAGTTTTGGGCAAGGGCTTTGTCGGCATCGTAGTGATCGCACATGTGAACGGGGAGAGAGTGGCTGTCAAAATCCGCAGGGCAGACGCAGACCGAGCCGACCTGCTTTATGAAGCGCGTATGTTGTCTAAAGCGAACTCTGTTGGCGTGGCTCCGAGACTGATTGCAGCAAGCAAAAACTTTCTTCTCATGCAGCTCATTGACGGCGACCTACTTCCCAATTGGCTGAAAACAAACAAAAATGCAACAGCGGTGAAGCAAGTTTTAGGAGAAATCTTAGAACAATGCTTCAGACTGGACCAAGTCGGCTTGGACCATGGGGAACTCAGCAAAGCACCTAAACACTTGCTAGTTGATAAGACTGAGAAACCCTTCATTGTAGATTATGAAACCGCCAGCGTAGAGCGAAGAGTAGCAAATGTTACGGCGGTTTGCCAGTATCTTTTTGCTGGCAACAGCACTGCATCGAAGATTTTGGCCGAAATTTTTGGAGAAAGAAATAGATTGGAATTAATTGGCACGTTGAAAGTTTACAAGAAAAACAAAACCAGAGAACACTTTGAGGGCTTACTTGAGGTTTGTCTTTCTAGCTTAATCTAGTAGTTTTAAATATTTAGAGCGTTAAATGGCTTTCAAGGCGTTCGAATGAGCAGTATTGCTTTCGATGGAACAAAGGTTGTGCTGAGACATGAGCGTTGGCGCCATATTGTTTTGAGACACCCTGAGTTGAAGAATACGGCTGAGTTGATTTTGGAGGTTGTTGCTCATCCTGACGAGGTGTATGTTGATCCTACGGGTGCTTTTCATGCTTTAAAACGGGTGAGTGGTGTTTCTGATTTTCTCGTTGTAATTTACAGCGTTAATGCTGAAGGCTATATAAGAACCGCGTACTATACGAGTACCATAAGAAAAACGAGGAGGTATAAGGCATTCAGAAAGCTAAAACCCTCCTAGACATTGATGCCCGAAAAGTGCTTGAACAAGTTGAAGCGAAATACAGCTTGAAGCTGCCGAGAACAGTAATAACTATAGACTATGACGAAGACATAGGCGACCTCTACATAAGATTCAAAAACGCTGACACCACTGAAGGCGAACCAACAAACGACGGAAAAACAATAATTCACTATGACAAAAAAGGCAAAATAGCCGCCGTAGAAATCACAGACATAACCACACTTTAACACTTTTACAAAATGGTACTGATAATTTCTAAGCATTTAGTTAAGCTAAAATGTCCTGCAGTCTTTTCTGTTCTTTAGCCTCTTTTATTTCCATGGCAATACGTCTGCCCATGTACATGTTTTCGCCGTACTTCAAGTAAGCGTAAGGTGAAGTGCCAATGCCAACGTTTGTTCCCGCCACGATTCGAGCGGAAATCTCGAAAGTGAAAATTTTCAAGTCATCAGTTATCACAGTTTCAAGGCAAAATGGACCAATGATTCCTGGCGGCGCAAGTTCTTTGGCTTTCTTATGCACGCTGTCGCCCATGCGCATCAGTTCAGGCAATAATGATTCGCGGAGTACGATTGGGAAGTTGCCTACTACTGTGTATGTGGGATTAACGTCTATTTCAAGCTGTTCGCTTGCGGGAATTTTGCCGATGGAGTCTACGGCTGATTCGTAACGTCTATCAACACAAAGCAGTTCCACGTCGTCGTTTAGAATGGAGCTGAAGTAGCTAGGGTAAACGTTCACTCCGATTGCGTACTCTTGCAGGTGAATCTCGGTTAAATCAGCATCTTTAAGCAAGCCACGTTTCACCAACTCATTAAATTTCTTAAAAAACGCCTTTGATGAATTAGCCAAGAAGTATCCTCTTCCGCCCTTTGCTCCTGGAAGTTTAGCGATGACTAAGCGGTCAATATCCTTAGGAGTTTTGAAAGTTGCTGGTAGGCGTAATCCAGCTTGCCTTAGCCATTCTTCTTGGGATTTGCGGTTCGCTTCCCAGTGAAGCAGTTGGCGATTTCCAAACATAGGCACCAAAAGGCTGTCAGTTAACTCTTCGGTGCTCAAATAAGCGGTAAATGAGCCATGCGGAATCAAAATAACGTTTAGCTTGCGCAGTTTTTCCTGCAACTGCTCATTTAAAAGTTCGGTGAAGTCTTTGACTATGATTAGCTCGTCGACAAGCGGGTACTTCTTGTACATTATAGCGTCTTTTTCTTTGCAGACGCACACTGTTCGGAAGCCTTCTTCTTTAGCACCTTTGAAAATGTTGAGTGAACTGTGGGAGCCTAAAGTGCCGATTGCTAGCTTTTTCTGGTCATATTTCTCGATTATTTTGGCGATGTCCGCGTTGGTTATTATGTTACCACTTCCTCAAGTCTGCCTTCCTTCACTGCACGTTTAACTTCCATGGCAACGCGTCTGCCTGGACCAACTTCCACACCATACTTATACTTCATGTAAGGCGAAGTAGACTCGACGCATGGGCATCCTGGGACGCGTGGGCTGACGTCGAAAACATAGAACGCTAAATCCTTCGTGACAGCACCTTGTAATGCAAATAAACCTATCATTCCTGGTGGGTACTCTTTTTTGCAGGTATCCACAAAGCGTTCTGCGGCTTCAAAGATTTTTTCGATTTGGCTCTCACGCATGGTGGCTCCCATGTGGCCAATTTCAATGTTCTGAGTGGGAATGTTTAGCTCCAACTGTTCTAGCGCTGGCAAATCCAGCACTCCATCAAGGTCAGTTTGAATACGCCTGTCAAAGCCTAAGAGGTCGATTTCGTCGGTTAAGGGGGACCAAAACAGGTTAGCGTTAAATTTTGCTCCGATAACGTACTCTTCTATTACCGAGTTTTCCAGCGCTTCACACGTTATTATGCCTTGCATTATGCAATTTTGCGATGTTTTCTCGAACTCTTCAGGGGAAGACGCGTAGAAAAAGGCTCGTTCAATTGCTCGTTTTTTTTCGGGAACTTTTACGATTGCTAAGCGGTCAATTTCGCTGGGTGAATTGAAGGTTTTGGGCGTTGCTATTCCAGCCTTCTGAAGCAGGTACAGCTGGTTTCTTGGCGTGTTGCGCTCTTCAGTCCGCAGCATGGCTCGGTTACCCATCAAGGGTACGGCAAACTGGTTCTCTATTGCCTCATAACCAGCGTAGACTGAGAATGAGCGGTTAGGAACAAAAAGCGTGTTCAAATCAACCAGTTTTTTAACGTTCGCTTCACTAGTTATCTCAGAAAATTTATCCATCATCAGCACGTGGTCAAAGAGGTTTCGATAGTATTTTGTGTAGGTTTTTTCTCTGCCCTTCTGGCATACGACTACGGTTTCTAAGCCTTCCTGTTTTGCGCCTGAAGCAATCTCAAGCGCCGAGTGGGAACCTAAAACACCTATTCGAATCTTTTCGGGATTGTATTTTTTTATTACTTGCTTAATTTTATCTTTCAACATGCTCATTCCTTCATGTATTGCTTATATTTCGCGATTACCTCTGACAGCTTGGGAGCATCAAACAGTTTATAGTTCGTCATCTCGTTTGCCGTTGCCATGTACATTTCACTGATAACTGCTTTAAGCTGGGGGGCCAGTTTTGGAGGCTGCGATTTGCAGAGTGCTTTCCAGTCTTGTATGCCTTTGGCTTCGGCAGTTTTTTTCGCTTGCTCCAAATCCGTGTACCAGCTTGTTTTCTTGTAGAATTGTCTGGCAACTTCCTTGCTTACATGCACGCCGTCATAAGTGAACCTGCATTCATCAAGGGTTCCGACCACGTCAACTATCATGAGTTTTCTTTTTTCGTCGAAGGCTAACTCGATTTTTCCATCCTCATTTTTTAGCCCAGCTTTAGAGGCAACTTCGGTTATGGTTTCATCCGCCTTAAACAGGACAGCTTTGACGTCAGCTAATTCTGCGTCGGTTAAGCCGGCGATTTTCTGAGCTTCCTGCCATGTAACGTAGCGGTCAGTTTCTTCAAGTTTGGTGCTAACATCAAAAATTGGCTTAGCTAACTGTTCGCCTATCGTGGGATAATGGTCTAAGCCTAAATCTTTCAAAGTGGTTTTTGCTTGCTCGAGCCGTTTGAAGACTGATGAGCCTTCGGGCAAACCGTTTCGGTAGATTATTTCAAGCGGAATTAGGCAGTTTTTCAGTTTAGGCGTGTACGTGCTGTAGTCATGCACGATTTTTCCGTTAACTACGCTTGTTTGTGGCTTGTAAACGTTGACTAAACTGACTTCCATGATGCTTAACGGTTGCTTTAACTCGCTAAACTTAACGGCTTTGCCATCTAAGTCAACTAAACCTCTATAGTGAGTCTTAACCTCTTTCTTCTCTAATTGTTCAAAACAGTAAGCACCCATAAGACACAAAGCAGCCCCTTTGCCGTCGATGCGATCAGGCATTTCTCCCCAGTCAAAAACGCTATAGCGGTCTGAAAAGTGAAACCTGCCAATGCCCATGACTTGCCTAGTTGGTTTCTTGATTACTTCGAAGTCTTTTACGCTACCCATTGCTGTTATCCCTATTTATCTTTAGTTCTAGCAAAGTATTCTATTTTAGCTTATATCGATTTAGTCTTAGCATCCGCTACGTTAGCCACAAAACAAATGGTTACACATTAATTAAAAGCAGAATGAGCTTAAGGTTTACTTTAGTTTCTTTACTGATTCATTGGCTTTTTCAAGCTCTTTCTTTTTTGCTACTTGATAATTCTTAACTCTCTCAGCCAGTTCACTATCCCCCAAAGCAAAAATTTTCGCAACAGCAATTGCTGCACCTTCAGACTCAATAGTTACTACGGAGCCTATTCCGCTTGGCACTCTAAGTGAGGATATAATGTCTGCTCCACCGAATTTTTCGCTGTAAGGTGGGCAGGCGATGACTGGTTTAGAAGTGTTGCCATCTATGAAAGCGCTTAGAGCATTAGAGCGTCCGGCAACAGTAACATAAACTATCCTTTCTTTTTCGAATTCTTTTATTATTTCAATGACTTTTTCTGGAGTTTTATGCGCAGAAGCAACCCGAAACTCATAGCTAACACCCAAAAGCTTAAGGTACTTTGCAATTTCTCGGGAAAAATCCAAATCCCGCTCTGAACCCATAACAATTAATGCTTTTCCAGACATGACGGGTGCTCTCAATAAATCTAACTAAAAACAAGCTAATTAACTAACCTATCTAAACAGTGCTACACCATGCCAATCACATTTCTTTATTACAATTTTACGCTGTTTGTTCACGTTTTATAGCTAAATTAAGACCGAATTGAAGTGAAAGAAACAGATTCCAAGACAAAATAAACCTAACCGCCGCTCTAGGTTTTGAGAAGAAAAGAACTTAATCAAGCAAACTGAGCAAAATCTTCGTTAACCGTTCCGCTGCCGCTTGGACTTCAGAGGTTAAACCTTCACTAAACTCCATATTCTTCGGCTCAATTAATAGTAAAGCAATTTTTGCTCCAGTCGCCTGCTTAACGTAATCGCAGAAAATCCGCAAAGGCAACAAATGCGTCGTAATCGCCGAAAAATCCCCCATCTTTTCAGCAACGACCAAGCTGGCTTCCCCGGGATTTAAACCTAAAAAGGCAGCATCAATCAACAGCAAATGTGTCGGCTTAAACTCCTCTATATCTAACAGGTAGCTCTCTGGGACCGTTTCGCATTCGAGTAGGCAAATGGTTTCTGGCAACTTACCTTTTAATTGCTCAACAATTTTTAATCCTACATAATCGTCTGAGCGTATGGGGTTACCAATCCCAGCTATAATAACTTTCTTTGCGTCTGCGAACCAATTTTTGAGCTCTTTTTCGATTCCCTCAGCCATGGAAGCACCAATACAAGTGAATGAGCATTAAAGGTAGAAAAAGTTTACCACATACATAACAAAAAGAACGGGCTATCTAATTGGCGGTAAGTGTTTGACACCATGTAGCGATTTGTTTTTCAGATTCCTCTTTGTTAGCTAAAGGGTTAGCTATTGAGAACTCTCCGATGCACTTAGAGTTTGGCATTAATGCTTTAGTTTGCTCAATAGCCTGCGGTTTTTTTCCTCCCTGCGCAAAGAAAACGGCAACCTTCTTGCCCGAAAGGTCGTTCTTCTTCAGGTAGGTGCGGATGGCGGGGCTTGGTCGTCCAGCCCAGACAGGAGTTCCAACGATTATTAGATCGTAGCCGGCGGGTGACTTTTTAGTTGGGACTATTTCGGTTTCTTTGCTACGCCTAGCAGCAAAACCGCCACTAAGAAAGCCAAGTGGACCCTTTCGGTTTTTTAAGTCAATAACTTCTTCAATGTCAGCGCCGATCTCTGCCGCTATGGTCTCAGCGACGAAGCGTGCGTTACCAGTTCGGGAATAGTAAATAACAAGACTCTTCAATTTTAATCCCAGCCAACAAAGCGTATTGAAGAGCAACCGCTTATAAGATTTACCTAAATGTAAAGTCAACTTTCTAACGTTACACTTTTTATCCTTAGTGCAGGCATAATAGGTTGTCTGGTGATGGTGTGAGGTTATCTCCTGATATTAGGGGAGCCTTCAGAAAGCTTGCCAAGACAGATTTAACAGTCACCAGCATCACAGGACTCTTCGGCACTACTAGGCAAACTGTGTACAGGTGACTAAGAAGAGGCAAGCATCGTGGAGAAGAAACCTTCAAAGATAAGCCCAGGCAGCCTAAAGAAAGCAAAGTCACAGCTGAAGTTGATCTCTCTATCCTTAAACTGAGAACCACCTTCAAATGGGGAACCGCACGCATCCAACAAGGCCTTTGCAACCTGCCAGACTTCATGAACGAATCAGTACATTGCATTCAAGGCGTAGTGCTGTCAAGAGAAACCATAAACAATGTCCTCGCAAGAAATAATCAAAACGGCTATCAACGGGAGTTTAAGCGCTGGGGCTTCTTTAGGGCACAGGCGCCTGATGAGCTTTGGCAGATCGACTTCAAGGGTCCATTTTCAGTTCAGGGCAAGAAGTACTGGTTTTTAGTCTGCATTGACGATTACAGTCGGTTCATTGTTTGTGCTGAGCAGTTTGATCATGAGTTGACGACGGCTGAAACGGCGACTGTACTGGAAAAGCAGAAGAGGCTTCCGAAGGCTATCTTGTCTGATCATGGTTCGCAGTTTAAAGAACAATGGAAAGACTGGTGCAGTATGCATCATATTGAGGCGCATTTTGCTCATCCGTCTTATCCGCAAGATAAGGGCAAGGTTGAACGGCGCATTCAGAACCTTAACCGAGAGTTCGTTAATCATTTACGGAAGTTTCCTGAATGGCTCAAAGGCCAAATAGGCGAGTACAGAGACTGGTTTAACAATTTACGCTTTCACAGAGGCGTAAAAGCGTTCCCAGCAGACCTCTATGAGTGTAACGTTGGAAAGTTGACTTGACACTAAATGGAAAGAAGGACTAAGGAACACAGTATGCAGTTCTAGTTTGCTTTCTTGCTTAGTTGTGGGGGGTTTCGCCGTCCATCCCAAGCGTGACGCAACGCTAAATTTGGGTGACTCAGAAGCATCCTTGGACCCGAGTAACGCATGACCTTCTTAACTTTTTCTTTCATGTCAGGACGGTAACAGTGGATGAGGCATTTGCCGCATGTACTTTTTTCTCCTGAAATGGACATTTGTCAAGGCGCATGAATGCATTTCTTTAAATTGCTTGCATTCGGGACACAGTTCACCGTGGGTTCCTTGATGGACTTTGCAGTATATTTCCATCATGTATCCTATCGTTTTTTTCTCTCGTTTCATCCTCTTATGTTCGAGGTTAGGTGGTTGCGGTTGCATGTCAAATCCAGCTTAACAAATAAACGTACTGTATTCACATAAGGGTTTACCCTAAAATGTTCGGGTTGTCTAATAAAAGTTACTACTACGGGTTCTGTCAAGTTCTCGGTTACTGATTTTTCTTGTCAAAAATCGGTTGCTTAGAACACAACATCGCTCTTTCTTGCAAGGTCAATAATTTTTTCCTTTTGAGAAACAACATCCAACTCTGCAATAACGCGAGCTATATCCATAGGAAGTTTCACAATATATATGCCAAAATGATTTGCAAGAATTTCAGCATCTTTATCCGCACCATGAGGGGTAACTACCATACCATGTGGTCTTTTTAGGCAAGCTATCCAATCATCTAACTCTGCTTGAAGAAATTGGATTACACCTCTATCAATTTCGTTCTTTGTGCCTCTTTGTCCTCGCGTTCTAATATCACCAACAAGCGTTGTACGGCCTTTTCTTGCTATGACATCAGGATAGTAATGTAAGTCTGAATCACCGCAAATTTTTATCTTTTCAGTTTTCTTTCCCTTGATTGTATAATCAACTTGAAAGCCATATGATGATAAGATGTTGACTATTGCTTTAATTAAAGTATCATGGTCATTGAGAGACAAGAACTGTAGGCTTCCTTGTTTTTATTTGCAAATCGTATGAAATCTCTGTTGTAGGTTCTTGCTCTAATAACTTTGGGTTCTTTAGCTTCAACCTACTCGCAATTTTCTTTTGTATAATAGGTATCAAGGAACCATCCTTTTCGTAACCTATACTATTTCTTCCCAGTTCTTTCGCTACCTTACTTGTAGTTCCCGAACCCAAAACTGGGTCAAGCACCGTTTCCCCAACAAAAGAAAACAACTTAATTAAACGGTATGGTAATTCATCTGGAAAAGCGGCGATTCCTTTCTCTATACGATTAAGAGGTAAAACGTTTGTCATAGTCCACATGTTCATATACCATTTTTCATCCAGATATTCGTTGACATCAATCTTTGACATTTCGTTTAGCTCTGGTTTTACGCTTTGATAATCGAAGTTTCTGTTTTTCTGAAAAATCAATATGCTTTCACTAACGTTATCTGGATAGAAGTACATGGGATATGGATGTTGAATGAGAACTCCGCTTCTTCTACTCGCTCTAATGTAGCCATCTGGTTTCCGCCATATTATTTGGTCACGATACCTAAAACCATTTTCTCTGAAAATGCCTATAATATCCGCAACTATCGGCCATTTCTCACCATCAACGAGCATATCATCACAGTTTATACAAGCAATTCGACCATCCTGCAATTTTCTTGCCATTTGTGATGCTAAATCCTTCATCAACGATAGAAAATCCTCATAGTTCTTGAATAGATTTTTGTAGTCATGCGGAGCGTTGAAGTAGGGCGGCGAACAAACCACTAAGTGAATTGAATTATCCTCGATTTCTGTCATTTCCCTTGAGTCGGCAATATAGATTGTGTGATTAGTTTTGGGGATTGAAAATGGTGTAGTATTTGGTGTTTGAATTTTTTGGTTGATTAGTATTGTTTGTTGTTCGTTCAGTCTTTTAGCGGAGCGGTTATTTAATTCTTTTAGTTGACGTTGGAGAATTATGATTTGTTTTTGTAGTTGTTCACTTTCGAGCTTTTCTGCTTTTTCTATTGCTGTGGGGTCGCTAGCTAAACCACAGTAAGTTTCTGTTTTCTTTTTTTTGTCGTTATCGTAATAGAAAAAATAGAGGTATTTTGTGTCTTTTACTTCTTTGTAGGCTATTGGCATATTTTATGATATAGTGGAAGAAGTATTTATGAGTTATCCCACAAATGGTATAACTTTAAATACTTGATTATAGTTATACCATTATTGGGATAACTGGTGATGAGCCTTGAAGAACTTGAACAAAAACGCGAAGAAAGAGGGTTAGTTATTGCTCAAGCTAAAGAGAACCAAGTTAGCCGTGTAGAAGAGAACTTTTACACTGTTAAGTCACAGTCGGGAAATGGTGAATACGCTATCTTTCAGGTTGACGGTGAATGACACTGTGAATGCCCGACCACACCTATCGCCATGTAAAATGTAAACATCTTTTCGCCGTTGAGATTAGTTTAAGAATGAAGGCAGAAGTACAAAAGAACGTTATCCAAGAAGTCAATATCTCAAAATGTGTATTCTGTCATTCAGCACACTTGAAAAAGTATGGTGTCCGACATAACAAAGCTGGAGATATTAGACGCTTCATGTGCCTAGATTGCGGAAAAACCTTTAGCGTGAACATTGGTTTTGAACGAATGAAGCATTACCCTCAAGCGATAACCTCTGCCATGCAACTGTATTTCTCAGGTGAAAGTTTGAGAAGTACAATGCGGTCGCTTAAGCTGTTAGGTGTTGAGGTTTCATATCAAACCGTTTTTGATTGGATTAAGAAGTATGTCCGATTAATGCAAAGCTACGCTGAAAAGTTAATTCCTAACGTTTCGGACACATGGAGAGCCGATGAGCTATGGATTAAGGTCAAAGGCGATATGAAATATTTGTTTGCTATGATAGATGATGAGACTCGGTTTTGGATTGCTCAAGAAGTGGCAGAGTCAAAAGAAAAGCATGATGCACGAAACTTACTTAGAATGTCTAAAGAATTAATGGATAAAAGCCAATGACCTTCATAACTGATGGGTTAGCCTCTTATCATGATGCGTACAAAAAGGAGTTTTTGACTTTGAAAGGGCCTAGAACCGAGCATATTCGACATATCAAACTAAGCGGTGACATGCACAATAACAAGATGGAAAGAATGAACGGAGAAATCCGAGACCGAGAAAAAACTATGAGAGGACTAAAGAAGGATGATACGGCTATTTTGCAAGGTTACCAACTTTATCATAACTTCATTAGACCGCGTGAAGCGTTAGACGGCAAAACTTCAAGTGAAGCGTGTGGAATAACTATTGAGGGAAAGAACAAGTGGCTTACTTTAATTCAAAATGCGAGTCAGCAACCGAAAGTTGACATGGAGAAGAAATAACCGACAACTTGACAGAACCCTACTACAGTCTAACAACAAAAAAGGAAAAACGCCCTTAAGAAAAGTGGGCTTAATTAACGGCTGATAGAGCTTATTAACTGTTTTTCAGCGTTGAAGACTTCGACAGTTAGCGGTATTTGTCCGACTGCAAAGTGTGTTGCGCATCCGAAGCATGGGTCATAAGCCCTGAAAGCCATTTCAACCATGTTTAGTATGCCTTGGTCAACTTTGCCGTTGTGTATTAAGCCTTTGGCTGCGTCGCGTATGCTCATGCATATTGCTGGGTAATTGTTTGTTGTTGCAACGATAAGGTTTACGTCTTTGACAAGCGCGTCTTTGTCTAATGTGTAGTGGTGAATCAAGGTGCCTCTTGCAGCCTCTACTATGCCAACTCCTTCGCCTGGTTCGCCTGGCTTGTTGCGGACGTTTGTGCTGGTGATTTCTGGGTCTTTTACTAGCTCCATGGTTCTTTCAGTAGCATAGAGCAACTCGATTAGTCGTGCCCAGTGGAAAGCCAGTGTACTGTGGACTGGTTTGCCGCCTAAAGTCTTGTACATAACCTCATATTCTGCCTGCGCTAAGGGTGTTGCCATACCATCAGAAGCGTTTAATCGTCCAAGTGGACCGACACGGTAAACACCGCTGTCTGCGCCTGCAACTTGTCCTTTCCAGCCTACTGCTTTAAGATATGGGAATTTGCTGTACGTCCATTCTTCAACGTGTTCGCCGATATGTTCGAGGTAGTCTTTTGATTCGAACTTGAGGAATTCTTTGCCGGTTGGGTCTACAACGCGGATTTTGCCGTCGTAAAAGTTTACTTTGTTGTTTTTGTCAACTGTGCCCATATAGTAGGTTGGCATTGTGTAGGCTTGGCTTTTGATTAGATCGACATATTTGGTGTTGCCTAAAACAATGTCATGGAAAATTTTAAGCGTGAACTGTGAGAAGTTTACGCATGAAGAAGCCATTTGTTCGATTTCTTGCCTGTTTTCTTCGCTAAGTGGCTTGGAGATTCCGCCTGGTAGTCCGCAGACTGGGTGGGTTGCTTTTCCGCCGATGATTTCAGTTATTTTTTGTCCGTATGCTCTGTGTTTTATAACTTCTTTTGCAACTGGCATACCGGCTTTCTCGATGACGCCGAGTATGTTGCGTTTTTCTGGCGGTGCGTCTGGTCCAACAATGAAGTCTGGTCCGCCGAGGAAGTAGAAGTGGAGAATGTGGTCGTAGATATAATAGCCGGTGTACATTAGCTCGCGAAGTTTCTTAGCAGCTGATGGGGGTTCAACATTGAATGCTGCGTCTAGGGCTTTCACTGCTGCAAAATGGTGAGCTACAGGACAAACACCGCAGATTCTGGTTGTGAGCTGCGGCATGAGTTCGGCTCTTCTGCCTATGCAGAATTTCTCGAAGCCTCTTAGTTCTGGAATTTTAAGGTAAGCGTTTTCTACTTCGCCTTTGTCGTTAAGGAATATGGATACGTTTCCATGTCCTTCAAGACGTGTGATTGGGTCTATTACTATTTCTTTCATTTTTTAATCACCTTTCTTTTTAGAATTGAGTTTGGAAGTGAGTACATGTAGAATGTGCCAACTGGATCTTTCACTTGGCTCATCAATGTCTCAATCTCTTTTTCTGTGTATTTTGCTTTGCCTGGTTCACCATTATATCCCAGAATGGAAGCCAACGCAGTAATCATAGCTGCTCCTTGCTCTGGCACGTTCGGAGCTGGTCCACCGCAACCTGTGCAGGGCATGTCAACTTTTAAGCATTGAGCGCCGCAACCGCTTCTAGTTGCGAGTCCCATGCAGAGGATGCCTTGTTCAAGGAGGCATTTTTCTGGTTCGGGAGCTTTCTCGTAGACTCGGTAGATTTTGTCTATTTTTTTGTTTTCGCGTTTTCTTGGACATTCGTCACATACTGCTTTGAGTGGTGCGAGCACTGAGCCTTTTGGCGGTAGCTTATTGCTTGCTATCGCGTCAACTGCCGCGGCGATTAGTTTGACTGGTGGTGGGCAACCTGGGAGGTAATAGTCTACGTCAACGGTTTGTGCTAGGGTTTTTACTGTGTCATAGAATTCTGGGATTTTTAAGGTGCCTTCTTTGACTTGGGTTTGAGTTTTAGGTGTAACTGCTTGGGGGTTGATGTTTGATTTGTCTTTTATGTAAACTTGATCGAAAATTTCTTCTTTGTTGTGTAAGTTTGCTAATCCCGGTACGCATCCTTCGTGGGCGCATGAGCCGAACGCCACAAGGATTTTAGATTTTTGTCTCAGCATTTTGGCCATGTGTTCCTGTTCGGAATTGCGAATTGAACCGTTAAAGAAAGTTATCTCAATGTACTT
>JBEKNP010000051.1:0-33418 GCA_049522695.1 Bathyarchaeia archaeon
TTCAAAGCTTTAACTACAACTTCTTCCCTGCCTTTCCCAGTAAATAAAATAAAAGCGATGTCATTTTTTTGTTCTCTGAGTTCTTTTAGAAAGTCTAATCCGTTTTTCTGGGGCATTTCATAATCAGAAATAACAACGTCATATTGTCCAGTTGATAGTTTCTTTAAGGCTTCATCAACACAACAGGCATTATCAATATCAAAGCTGCTTTCCAGATCCATTAGAAGTAGCTTTGAAATCTCTAGAACCGATTGGTCATCATCAACATGCAAAATACGCAAAGTATTCTTTTTTTCAGAAGTTTCCATGATAAATGCTGGTTGAAGAGTAGTCTCAATTACCTTTGAATTTGAATCTTGACGAGCATTTGCTCCGCTCATAGTCAACATTGGTTAGCGTTAAACTAAAAAAGAATTATGAATTCTAAATACATACACCAAATTCGGCACCTAAAATTAATGGCGCCAGCGCACATAATAAAGGGACAAGGCAGCGCGCAAAAAAGAGTTAGGCCGCCCGTTGACCTCAAAGTTTATCGGTGCGGCGCTCAGTTTTGGAAAATGTTTCGGCAATATCACTATCTAAACGGTTCCCTTCCTTCAACCGCCCGATGTTACGTTGCAGTTTGCAATGATAAGCCTATAGCATTTATCGCTGTAGTGCATATACGCATGAGAGCAAGATACTACCGCGTTTCAAGGCTTGTAGTTTTGCCCGATTACCAAGGGATTGGCATTGGAAAGCGTCTCCTAAATTTTGTTGCAGAACTCTATGCTTCTCAAACAAAAATGCCCTTTTACATCCTAACAAGTAATCCTCAAATTATCCACGGCGGCATGAACAATTGGAAAATAATTCGTTTTGGTCACGCAAGCAAAGGAAAAGGCAACACAACTATAAACAATGAATTAAGAAACAGCCTCAGTAGAAACCGCATGACCGTTTCTCTGCAGTATGTTCCCATAAATCACTTGTCATACCAAGAGTTATCCGAAGATGCTGAAGATTAGTTGGCCTATAAAATGGCTTATGACAATTATGGGAATGGCAATTCATAGATGGAAGGCAAAGGCGAATCCAGCTATTATTATTGCTTTGGCTGCAGCTACTAGTAACTGCTAAGGTGTTTTTTGGCTCTTCCTCTAATTTCTACAATAAAATTTTTCTTTAAGGATTTTAACTATTTTCTTTGAGGCATTGCCTTCTCCGAAAGGATTATTTGTAAACCTGCTTCTTATTTCGCTGTAGTTATCTTGTATGTATTTAAGTGCTTGAGTTATCTTAGCGGGGTCAACGTCCGTAATGAAGTTTACACCTAGGTTAACTGTTTCAGTCCATTCTGTTCTATCTCGGGTTGTTATACAGGGGGTTTTTGACCAGAAGGCTTCTTTTTGTAATCCGCCAGAGTCTGTTATGGCAACTTTGGCGTTTTTTAGGAGCGCAAGCATTTCAATGTAACCTACTGGGTCTATTGTTCGGATGTTTGTGCTATCAAGGGAAATGCCGTTGTCTTTTAGCCTTTCTTTTGTTCGTGGATGAATGGGAAATATGACGGGCATTTCGGCTTTTTGTATAGCTTGCAGCAATCTTTTAAGCTTGGCAGGGTCATCTACGTTTTCAGCTCGATGCGCAGTAAGTATTGCGTATTCTTCGTTTGTCAAATCTAGTTTGCTTGTGATGTCGCTTTTATCAGCTTTGTCTTTGAAGCTTACGAAGACATCAAACATTGTATCACCAGTTTGGTATATCGTACCTGTTACCGATTCTTCTTCAAGGTTTTTTTTGCAGTTGCTAGTTGGTGCAAATAATGTTTGGGCACAATGATCTATGAGGCGTCGGTTGATTTCTTCAGCCATTTTCATGTCGTAACTTCTGGCTCCCGACTCAAGGTGAGCTAAGTGTATGCCTAGTTTGACCGAGGCAATAGCTCCGGCTAAAGCAGAATTTGTGTCACCTGGAACCAGAACAACGGATGGCTTCTCTTCAACTATACGTTTTTCTAGGCGCAACATAATTTCTGCTATTTGATAAATATGCGAACCTGATCTAACGTTGAGGTTAGCGAATGGTTCTTGAAGGGAAAGTTCTTCGAAGAAAACATTTGAAAGTGCAGGATTATAATGCTGACCAGTGTGGATAATCTGCATAACTAAGCCTTGCTTTAAAGCTTCTTGAACGATTGGAACAGACTTAATTATCTGAGGCCTAGTACCTAATATAAGAAACACACTCATGCCATCTCAAATCCTTCGCGTATACCACTTTTTTCGTAAATCAGTCGCAGAATTCTTTTTTCGCTCATAGGCACCCAACCCTTACAAGAAGTGGCTTTATTGTACGGCCCAGAAGCACTTGATGAAAGATTCACATGGTGACCCGTCAGTACTCATAATAAAAATTTGGATACCCGATATCGATGTATTATTTCCCAACGTCCAAGGTTGCTCAATGTTTTGAAAGTTGGGGCTTATCGAGAAAAATGTTGGGCTTGTGCTATTGAATAAGAAAACTCTACTGCCATTTGCCAAGTTAACTGCCAGCGCCAATTCGGTGTTCTGGGTACCATTAACGCTTAAAAATAGATCAGTCACATTATTCAGGGGTAGAGACAAATTAGTTATTAACACTGAAGAGTATCCGCCCGCAAGTCCAGCGTTCAGACTCAGTCTAAGCATGCCTTCAACGGGGGCGAATTGCAGAAGACCAGTTTTAGAGCTCGAATAAGGTCCAGCTTGCCATCCATTTTGCCACTGTACAAATTTCCATGCAACGTCGTCCAGTTGTGCATTTGATGCCCAGCGAATAACAACTGTATTATTGGGAACTGCGTTCTCTATTTTAAGGAAGCTACCATCGTTCAATTGTGTTATGTTGAATGTTAACACTTCAGGAGAATCTATTGATTCAAATAACCAGTTGATTGGGATCCCTTCAACAATGTATTGATCTGACCCCGATAAAGTAAGTGTATAATTTGCATTATTCAAGGCATAATAGGTCATTGTTGTGGCTATATTGCGAAGAGACGAGTTACTGTATTGGACAGAAACCACTGGACCACTTCTTGTTGTTAATTGAGGTAAGGTTAATTCAAATGCTAGATAATTTGACGACTCATTGTACACACTTTTGCTAAAACTGCTTGTCTGTAGATATGTCAGACCTGGATATGAGGAAAAGGTGCTTGCGTACTCATAGCCGGGTGAACCCATCAACCAAGCTGTAGTTCTGTTATCAACGATTACAATTATTCGTTGATTGTTCGGATTGATTCCTCTAACAGTGTCGCTAATGTTGTACAAACTTGTAAGTTCAGTTAGACTATCGATACTTAGTGTATTTAGGATGTTTTGAAACAGGTCAGGCCTTCCACTGACGATTGGTGAGGTATCAAGTCCTTGGACATAATATCGCCCATACAATGTGTAGGGCATTCCGGCTAAGGCGCTAAGAATTTGAATTGTGTCTGGATCTGATATGATGAGAGTCTCGCTCGGCATATGTTCTTTTAGCCAGTTTGCCATTTGCAAATCTTGTTGATTGAAAGAGGATATAGATCCGGTAGGTCCATACATAGAAGTATAGTTCTGAATAGCTGAATTATACGGTCCAAGTATCGAGAGATCACAGATTACTACAAGAATGAGAAGAGCGAAAATTTCAGCAATTTTTTTGGGAGAAAGTTGAAGATTCTTTTGCATTTTTAGGCATTCAGCTCGGCAGGTTGCTTATGTTTCAGTCTTTTTTAAGGTTTCTGAGTGCGTTTCCCCGGAAGCTTGAGGTTTCAGATAGGTTTCAATGAGTGTTTCGACGGAGATTAGAATGAGTAAAACGATAAACGGAGTGAAAAGTACCAGGAAACGTTCCGAACTGGGTATTGGCAAGAAGTACATTGCTAGGCTTACCGCTGTAAGTGCAGTAATAATCGAAACGATTCGCGGTTTCTTGCTTGCTGCAAATGCCAAATAAACAATGGAAAAGAGAGCAATGTACAAAAAGACTTGACTGTAGTTCTGAGAAAGGAAGTCCATCTTTTGGGGTAATGATAACACTGAGCTACTTGTCTGAAATATTAGCCTATTCAAAGTATTGTTAGTTCCGAACCAGTTTCCAAGAACTCCAGTGAACATCAAACCGATTAGTCCTAAGCTTGCAATGCTCAGCGTGAAGAACGCGCTAAAGCGAGAATACTCTCTAAGTATTAGGAAAACAAAAAAAATAACTGATAACATTAAACCCATTCGGTAGTCAATTAGAAATGCTACAAAAGACACGATAGCCCAATTGGATATTAATTTTTTCTCGTACGATTTAGACTTTCTTATCAGAAAATAGATAATCACAAAAGATACTGCAGCAACGTACAGCTCTTGTAAATTTGCAATAGGCATACCAAACGTAAAGGCGGGAGAGGTAAACAAGAAACCCGGCTGGAATAGAGCTTGTGCAATGTAGGGAAGTTTTGACACAGTGGAGATGTAGAAAGCACTTGATGTTAAGAAATAATAAAACACGGGAACTAGACCTGCGAGGAGAAATGGGAGACTAGGCTTAGATTTCGGTCTCTTGTCGTCGAGTAGTAGATACAAGACGAAAAATGGTACCAGTGCCATGAGGACGTTTCTACTCAGGAAAAATGTGAGATCGTTTATTATTCCATCGCCCATAAACCAAAGGGGTACTAATGCTGCGATAAGAGGAGCATAATAATTGCTAAGGATCTTTCTTGACAGGAAATAAATCCCGACGGCTAAACTAGCATATTGGATTAAGGGGGCGCTCCAAAATAGCCAAAGCGGCTGAGATCTGGCAAGCGGCGAGACAACTCCAATTAGCAGAATAAAGGCATCATCGTACAGACCGATACCTCTGATTCCAGTTGAAATTGCAGCTATATCCGTAAGATGAACTTGTAAATCTTCTCCCAACATCAGTGGAAATGCCGAAAGACTTCGCAGGTACCAATAAGCCACTATTATTCCAATCGTGATCACGAATATTGAAAATAAAGACTTCTTATCTAACACAAGTAGTGACGAGGTTGTCTTGTTTCCCCAAATTAGGCAGAAAAAAACTCCAAAAAGACTCAATAGGATCCCAGCGTCGAACGTGAAAGTCGGACGTATTACAGACAAAAACGAGCAGAAAACAGTTAGGGAGATAATTCCAATCATCCACCAGCTGAGAGCGGAACGTACGTTCAAGACGTATGTTGTTGGTAACGATTTCAATTTTTTAATTATTACATAAAGCGAGAAACCAACAACCAAAGGAATAACCACTAAGCCGATTGCTGAAATATATGCCCTAATCTCTTCGCTGGCTATCCAAGAAAGACCTAACAAAACAACGTAAAAAAGTGCTATTTGCCTTAGGCTTATTATATACTCAAATCGCATGGATCGCAAGTTGACACAAACTTTTCACCAAACTAAGCGTGCGTTTACCCCTCAACGTTGTTATTGACGACAGGTTTTCCGCAAGCAAGTGCTTCAGGCATAACAGTGGAAAAGCCCTCTACAATTATTACATCATACGGCATGTAGGATTGACTAATAATTCCTGACAACAAGTCCGCCTCCTTTGAACGGTCTTTCGTTGCAATAACTACTGAGATCTTAGGTAATTTTATCAAGCCTTATCCTACAACTCATTTGGGATAATAAATATGAAGATAAATCCATTTTGCGAACACCCCATACTTTATCCTAAATATGAGCCTTTATCATGAACTTAGGCGCGCTCGATTTTTGAAATAGTGATAATTTTTCTGGAGTCACAAAAGGTATATTCTTTATTTTTGAGTTTTCTGATCAGATATTCTAAAGACTCGAAGTTGTCATAACAATATTGAAAGTGTCGCTTAAAACAGGGATAATATTTTTCTAATTCAACGAGTTCATAGGGATGAATTAAGAAGGTCAAGTAATCCCCTTCTTGAATATGTTCTATGGCGTTCAGTGTAGCTTCTGGTCCGGACATATTGAGAAAACCAATTCCCAAAGGAGCACCTTTTAAAAAAGGGTTTTCAGTGAGAGGAAACTCCAGGAGTTTTGAGTTACCAACCTTTGCTATATTATCATAACTTGGATGGTATGGATGTCTTGGTGCACTTCGAAAATCATATAGCGTAAACAGCTGATGCTGTTTCATTATCCGGCCAGGGAGAACTGAAGAGTCAATGTTATAGCCGAGTTGTTCTAGCGATCGGATTGTTTCATAATTTGCGCTGAAATTTGGTGCTCTAAACGATTTTGGTGTAAATCCTAGAACTTCGCGAAAAATAGCTGTTGCCCTTTTAAGCACGTGAAGCTGCTCTTCAAAGTGTCTTTTAAAGTAGATCTGCTGAAAAGGGCGAAATGTATTTGGCAGAAAATCGCCAAAAGGCAACAAGTTTTTCTTCTTTATGCAAATAAAATCGTGTGCAAGGCCGTGACTACCGATGTTATAACCACAATGTTGAAGCCGTCTAATAAGCGAAGAGTATTTTTCTAAAACATCTGAAGTTACAAAAAAGTCACCTATGATATTATATTCTTCCATAAGATTTAGCAACTTTGGCAAAGCGAGTTCAATACCAAAATAGCTATTACGAAGGTAAAAGCTGAAGTCAGGCTCAACGTCAACTGTTATAACAATTTTTTTCAAGTGAAAAACGCTGAATTCAGTTTCCATTTTTGAGCATATTTTTGATCCGCATTTTTGCAAAGTACTTATGTGCCATCATTGTAAAGCTTCAAGTATTCTAGTGCAGTCTTTTTCCAAGAAAAGTTGTTCTTAATCCTTCGTCGAGCTTCTTCGCCTCTATCTTTAAGGGTACTCGCATTCAAATCTACAATTGACTTGAGACACGTATACGCGTCATCAGCTGTTGGCTTAACAATCCACCCAGTATCTTTATCGACAACCCTAGGCACAAAACCAATATTGTTAGCCATAACAGGAACACCACAACTCATGGCCTCCAATAGCGTGTTTGGCGCAGCATCCTGGAAGCTTATGTGGGTAAAAAGGTCCAGTGAGTTATAAAAGCTGGGCATATTGCAATAATCGAGGCGGCCCAGAAGGAAAACGTTTTGTTTAGAAGTAGCATTTAGGGAGTTGACCATTTCTTCAACATCGTTTCGTAATGGACCATCACCGACGATTTTCAGTTTAATGTCTTTCCGGCGAGAATATATTTCTGAAAAAGCTTGCAAAAGAATCTTTAACCCATAAACTTTTCTCTTGTAGGCAAAGTTCAAAACAGTACCAATTGTGAAATAATCGGTCTCTTTTCTCTGAGTTGGAGAAAAAAAATCACTGTCAACTCCATTTTCAATTATTCTATCAATCTTGATGCCCGCAAATCTCCACAATGGTTTTGCAAGACCTAGCCAGATTGCCACCTTATAGTCTATTTTAGAAAATGAAGAGTTCAATGCTTTATCGAAGATATTGTAACTTCTTGCTGTTGGCATAGTTCCGAAGGTCTCAACTCTTTTAACTCTTTTTGCAGGGTTTATCTCCAGAGCATGACATCCAATGCCTCGAGAATGAATCACATCGTAATTTCTTCTTTTCAAGAACTCTGAGAGCTCCTTGTAGAATCCATCCTGAATTTTTGCTTTCCAAAAACCTGAGAGGGTAGGATGTCTTAGGAAATAATCAACTTTGGTTCGGAAACGATTGGTAACAGGTAACCTAATTACTTCAAAAGTTTCAGCAGATTGAGAGAATAGCGCTGAATAAAATGGGGAAAAAACAGTTACATCATGACCTAAATCAACCAAAGCTTCCGCTAGATTAAACGTATCAGAACTAACACCACCTGTGATAGGAAAATAAAACTTAGAAACCAAAGCAATATTCAAAGTGTTCATCTACACGTGATGGATTAGTCCATTCAACAACTAAGTGCGTCAGGTATTTTCTGAAATCGGCTACCCTTAATAGGCTAACTATATTTACACATAAAAGCATAGTTTCAGTGTTCAGTCTCAACTTGAAAGCCCTCAAGATTTGGGTTAAAATTTTTTTGGCCCATCATTGAAGGCTTCATAATTCGAATTATCCACTTGGCAAAGAACCATATACATTTAAAATCTCCTTTACAACATTATCCCATGAATATTTCTTTGCATAGTTTAGTATTATTTCAGTCTGCCATCTGGTTTGGATTGCATTCAAAATTGCATCTGCAAGCGCAACAGAATGTCCCGGTTTAACAAGAATCCCGACGTCAGGGTTAGACAAAGCCTCAGGCACGCCACCTACCGTGGTGCCAACAATTGGTTTTCCACAAGCCATTGCTTCAGGAATCACGGTCGGAAAGCCTTCACCCAAGCTTGGCAAGACAAATATGTCACATGCATTCATCCATATTGGAATCTCGGCATGGCTCCTACTTTCAACCAACAGGACTCTTTGGTTCAAGTCCA
Organism: Bathyarchaeia archaeon; assembly: GCA_049522695.1. Taxonomy (GTDB): domain Archaea; phylum Thermoproteota; class Bathyarchaeia; order Bathyarchaeales; family Bathycorpusculaceae; genus Bathycorpusculum. The sequence goes on from JBEKNP010000051.1 coordinate 8,421, forward strand.
GCAACTTGATTCTTTTTTGTAACTTTTCCCTAAGGACCCCTGAACCAAGAATTATAAGAAGCACATCTTTTCGGACTTTTGAGACGAGTGCCATAGCGTCGATCAGAAAAAAGTGCCCTTTTACATCAACCAAATTGCCCACGGAAAGGAGTATCTTCTTGTTAATTGGTAAACCTATCGTTTTTCTAGCAACAAATGAAGAAAAGGGTTTAAAAGAATTCTCGTCGTAACCGTTAGGTATTACATGTATTTTTTTTGAAGAGACCCCGAGTTCAGCCAATTTATTTACATTGAAACGGCTGACAGTTATTACCTGGTCAGCTTCAGATAGAATGTATCGAGCCAAATTGTTATGCCAGCTGTCCCTGAAGGGCACATCATAAACGTCGCCCCCATGAACTGTAACCACAAAAGGCGTATTGTAAATGAATTTCAAGCTAGCCGCTATAAATCCATTTTCCAAGAAATGAGCGTGAACTAAATCAAAAGTTGTGGAAGTCTTAGACAATGTCTTCTTGCAACTTTTTGAAGCAAGAAAACAATTTCTACGGCGCAAAACCTCGAGAGGTAAAGTGAAAAAATGTGATGACATTATTGAACAACCTTGCAGTGGCTTACTCAGAGAATCAGAACTAAGTTTCAAAAAAGAGAAGTGCTTATTGACATAAGGGATTTTCAAAACCAAAGCTGAAAAGGAAGGCTGCGGAATCAGAATAGTCATACCTCCAAAATGTGGCCTAATTAAAGTTGCTTGATCTCTAATGAACAACTGAGAATGAGTAGCTATAACTAAAAGTCTACGTGACTCTAAATCGTCCGTAATAAAATCCCGCCTTTAAAATATTGAAATAAGCTTATTGGCGAAAGATTCTTTATAGTCATTTTCCCAGTATTCTTTCATAAAGGGAAATAAGTCTATTTTCCATGACTTCCCAGTTATATTCACGGAGGAATGCATTTTGTCCATTTTGCCGAAAAGCCTTAAACTTTGAGGGCTGATTGATGAGGGCATTAATTATGTCTTGAAGCTCTTTAATACTGTTTTCGTGAATCGAAAAACCTATCTTCTCTTTCTTAACTATTACATCTGCCAGAGTATCAGTGTAGACAGCCACAGGTTTGCCGTACCTCATTGCAAGAAAGAGTTTGTTGGGTGTCGCTATCTTATTGTTTAAAATGTCTGAGGAATAAAGTATAGGAATAAGATCGGCTGTATTCATACGTGTGAGTATCTCTTCGTAAGAAACCCAACCTAAGTAGCTGATGTTCGAACATAGTTTACAGCGTCTTAGTACACCTTCCCTTTCTGGTCCATCGCCTGCTATTACTAATTTAGCATTTGGCAGTTTTTCAGCTAAGTCCATGAGGAGGTAAATGCCGCGTTCCTTGGCAAGATTGCCAAAATAAAATATAGTAAATTCTTCATTTTCAAAATTGCGCTCGGAAGGAACAGTTTCATCTAATTTTGTCATCATGGGGGGAACATTCATTATAACTACTGTATTGCATTTTCCGAAGAATTCAGCAAGATAGTCGTTAACAACTATAACACCATTGGTTAAACGTGGCAAGCTAACAAATAAAATCGATATTATCATCTGCAAAACTCTAGGTGTTTGCGAGGAGATCATGCTTGGATAATGTTCATGTGAATCAAAAATCAATTTTCTGTTAGGTTTCGCCATTTTCGCCAAGATACCTATTGGAAGAGTGTCAAAATCGTGGCAATGCAATATATTGACCCTCAGTTTCAACATAAGCATAAAGCTTGAAAGCCAGAATAACGGCAGGTGGATAAGGAAATCAATAATATTTCCATCTGAGCATTTTAGGCTGATTCTAAAAACTTCTATATCTTGATTAAAGAATTCATGCCGCTTTAATGTTCCGCTTCTGTCCCACGCGATCAATTGTACGTGAAACTTCTTCGATAGGGAAACCGCTTCTTTAAGGACACGAATATCCCTAGGCAAGCCTTCGTTTGAAACAATCATTGTTATTTTAGTCTTCAAAACAAAAGAGGTCTTCTACAAAGTGCAGTGTTGCAGTTAGCCAGTTGACGGCTCATGATCATTTGAAAGAGGGAGAGCGCCAAATTTCTCAAAATCAGCACTGTAGACGTCTCTACCAGCTTCGTGCCAATCCCACAGATGAAAAAGAGCTATGTTGTATGAACATTTGACCCCGAGATTTCTTGCCGTCAATTTTATCAAGTTCTATCATTGACATTTCCGCAAGGTGAAGCAACTACCCATTTTCAGGATTTCAAGAGCTGGTAATTTTGAATTAGAATTTGGAGCGGCACTATTTTTTCCAAATAGAATGCCATAGAAGAATCCAAACCCAACTAACACGTGTAAAATCCAAAACATTAAGGGCAAGAATAAGTTTGCCTTTTCTCTGTCTTTGATTTTGATCGACGCAATAATATTAGCAACCCAGTAGACAACTAAAGGACCCCAAAAAATTATTGACCAAAAATTCATCACGAACAACCCAATTGGCAGTAATAGCTGATATATGACAAATATGGAAGGAACAAACCATACTGGATTGAAATATCCCTTTTTAAGGCACACGCCTTTTGCAGCTCCATTACCAAAAGTCTGTCTCGTAAATCCAGAGAGTGTATTTCGTACGTAATAACAAGTCTTAATTTTAGGGTCATAAAACAATTTATATCCATTTTTGTTTAGCCGAAGATTTATCTCAAAATCTTCACCTCGTCCCATGTCTTCATCAAAACCGTTAATGCTTTCAATAATTTTCTTTTCATAAAAACCGAAAACTACTGTCTTGGCAAAACCAGGATTGTTAGCATACCAAAAACTGCTTGAGCCTGAAAGCGGTGAAGCATAAAGCGAAGAAACCAAATTCGAAAAGCGGTTCTCACAAACCATTTTTAAGCTTCCTCCAACTGCAGCTAACTTAGGCTCTTTTTTTTTAATTTCGCAAAAGGCTTTAAAACTCTTTTCGAGGAAATCTCTTTCCACGAATGAATGCCCACTAATAATCACAAAATAGTCACCCTTCGCATCTTTAATTCCGCAATTTAAAGCAAAAACCTGTTTGACCTCAGGATTTTTCATAATGCGCAAATTAAGCTTTCCTTCAAAACTTCTAACAATATCTACTGTATTATCTGTAGATAAGCCATCGACCACTAACACTTCGTATCTGCTTTTAGGATACGTCTGATTAACAAATGAATCAAGGCAGGTGCCAATATACTTCTCTTCATTTCTTGTTGGAATTATAACGGAAACGAAAGGTTCAAAATTGTCCATTGGTTCAAACAAGTCAGTTTTAGTTTTTTTGGTATTTTGATATCCTTGTTATTGCATATAGTGTTATGGCTGTTGAAATCATGAAGAAACCGAGTAAAATAAACGCGATAGATGCTAAAGCAAGATTCGTTATTATTCGATGCTCAATTGCGTACACATTCATCATCCAAATTCCAAATACCGTGCCTAAAGCTAGCGATACTATGCCTGGTATTCCCAAAAATGTTATTGGTCTATCTTCGACGACAAGTCGGACAAGAGACATTATTAGATCTATTCCATGTGCAACCGGATGTTTAGTCGAAGTTTCCACGCCGCCGCTGTCGCCATATTTGCAGGAAATAGGGACCTCACAGATTTTTAAGCCACTTTTTTGGACCGCTCGGAGAAGTTCGATGCTGGCGCTCATTCCGTTCTCAGAAATTGACGCTAAATGCTCCATGGCCCGTTTGCTGTAGGCTCTAAAACCGCTCTGAGCATCGCTAACGCCGTTTTTCCCAGATCCATTAGCTAACGTTGTGATTACTTTCACGCCAAATTGCCTGTACGTCGGCATATCTGTGGTTCCATTTTTATCCATGAATCTGCTGCCTAAAACCACTTCTGCAACGCCGTCTTCTATAGGTTTAACTAGCCGCGGAATCTCATCAGGGTCATGCTGCCCATCCGCATCCAAAGTAACAAGCACATCAGCCTTCAACGCCCACGCCCGCTCAAACAGGCTATGAATAGCTGCACCGTAACCAGCGTTTCGTTCATGACGAACCACAACAGCACCCAGCCGCTCCGCAATTTCACCAGTAAGATCCGTTGAGCCATCATCACAGACAACAACAATGTGCGCATGCTTCTGAGCACCCAAAACAACCCGCGCAATGGTCTTCTCTTCATTGTAAGCTGGAATACCAGCAACAACAAGCAAATCTAACCTATCTAATAATTCCCTAATATCTCCAATTTCAACCAATTAGCATGCTACCAATTTTTTCATCAAGCAACTATTCACTCTGCTCAAAACGCTTGTGGCAAGAACTAAACTGTCATTCAGCTTACATAAAATTGACAAACAGAGCAAACTACAGTCTTGCCAAGTCAACTATTTCTACCGCTGTGATCTCCTCAGTGTCTCTGTCAGTGAACAAGTGGATTCCATTTCGAAGAGGCTCTCCCAACTCCGCCTTGACAGGCTTCTTAAATCTAACACACAACACTTTCAACTTGGGCTCCAAACTTACCTCGATAACAGTTCTAGGAAACTTTACACTCGTAAGTCTCTCTACTTTACCAAGAATCTCATCCACGTCAAGCTCTAACAAAGACGTCGCAACCATCTTCTCCGCCTTATCATAGAATGCGCACACCTAATTACTCCATGAAGCATCTAAGCGTTACCAGTATTCGACTTATCCTTTTAGTATCTTTAGACATGATTCAGCATCTACCCAAAAGCCCTTACTAATCAGTTTTTCACACAAATCCTCAGGCTTCTCCTTCACTAACTTCAGATCAATTAAAACTTTCAGTACAGCCAAAGTTCCCATTACTTTAACCTTTAACCGTCTTGCTGTTTTGCGAGCCCTTAAATCATCAAGCAACGCAACATCAGCCTCCAACCCTAACGCTACCACTATAGTTTCAGCCTCTCCCTTCCCAAGACTGGATGACAGCAAGTTCAATAATTCATAATTAGAACCCTTCGCAACTTCAACCAACCCATCACCAGTTAACTCACTCACCACGTTACAAACTTCGTCTCCTCTTATCTCTTCAAGAACAGATTCAGCCACAACCAACTTGTCGAATATCTCTCCAACTAATTTCAGATAACCAAGTTTCCCTAAAGCGATCAAAACTGAACTGTCTACAGTAGCCTTCAACTGCACCGCTTCTTCTTCAACAAATCTTTGCCTGCAGCCACTTCTTTCTGCAACTCTTCCTCATCCAAATAACTATACTTAAAACCAATACTCCTAAGCACCGCCGAAAACTCTAGACGAGACATACCTAAAACCTCAGCGGCCTTACCTAACGTAACAGTTCGAGAAGCAAGAAGACCCAAAACTAACAAGAAACGCTCTTTCTCCTCTCTTTCCCTAAACAAAGGAAACTCATCGACAACACTAGTCAAAGACACACTAAACACCACATAAGTAATTATTAAGCATAAAATTTAAACCTTCAACAGCCAAGTCCATAAAACTCAAACCGCCACTCACCGCGCTACCAATTTTTCTTCAAGCAACACTCGCAAACCATCTCTCAAAGAAACCCGCGGCTCAAAACCCAAAAGCTTCCTAGCTTTAGCGCACGCGCTCAAGCAACTATTGACTCTACTAAAAACACTTGCCCTCAGAACTGACCCTCAACCGATTATCCGTATCTTCTTCTTTGTAATTATGACAAGCTTGTTTTCTATTTCTTTTAGATTTAATTTAACTTGAGCCGAATTCAAAGTTTCAATGATATTTATCGGCGTTGGCGGGTTTGCTTTTATGATCATGACTGTGAGCGTGCCTTTTTGAAAAGTTCGATAGACTTGGGCGAAACCTCTGTCTAGCGTGACAATTGCTATTTTGTTTTTTGCCGCATACTCTGCTATGACATGATCTTTGGCGCCTTTAAGATGGATCTGTGAGACATTTATTATCTCAAAGCCTTTCTTTGATAACCATTCCCTGACATCCCTTGGAACATTTTCGTCCACTATCATCTTCAAAAGTTGCAGCTCTCAGATTACTATTGTTTCTTCATTCTCTACGCATTTAGAAGCATAAAGGAGCGCAGCTTTGATGTCTTCTTTCCTTAGAGATGGATATTGCCTAAGTATTTCTTTTTCCGTCATGCCATTAGCTAAAAATTCGATAATAAGATAAACTGGAATGCGGGTTCCTTTAATAACTGGTTTCCCAGATAGAACCTCTGGGTCTATCGTTATCCTATCCAACTGCTCATCCATTCGAATCACCGACTAATATAACATGACTGATACCAATACAACTGACACTAATCGGTATATTACAATTTCCCCATCAAACACAGCTTGGAAATTCGACGCACATCAGAAATTTCTTCTTTCTTTGAAAAATTCAGCATCCTCACGCGAATGAACATGAATTTCGAATGGTTCCTTTATCCCAGCTTTCCAGAGCTCGGAAAGTACCCTTGCAGGATGCAAATTCGTAATTATGAGGATGTCAATATCACTTGAGTAGTTATGTTCTTTCTCCACAGCTGAACCGAACAGAAAAGTTTCCGCGTCAGGGTCGAGTCCATGAACCGTCCTCTTGATGATTTCCAGATTCCGCGACAGATTACTGAAGGCTTCCTGTCTCTTCAGCGCAGCTTTCACAACAACATCATACGACATTTTTCATTATCCCTTCAACTGCCCGCGTCTTCGTCAACAAATCTTTGCCTGCAGCAGCTTCTTTCTGCAACTCTTCCTCATCCAAATAACTACACTTAAAACCAATTGCTGATAATTCAATTTCAACCAAATTAACTAACGGCCAATTTTTCTTCAAGCAACAATTGCAAACCATCTCTCAAAGAAACCTTCGGCTCATAGCCCAGCAGCTTCTTAGCTTTAGAAATATCCGCATAACTATTCTTAATGTCGCCAGCTCTGGGCTTTTCATAACGAATCATTAAGTCCACGCCAGCCAAGTCTAAAACCGTCTTAGCCAACTCACTAATAGAGGTGGGCTTACCAGAACCAACATTGAACACTTCACCCTCGACATCATCGCTTGTCATAGAAGCTAAAACAGCATCAATAACATCATATACACATACAAAATCCCGTGTTTGTGAACCATCACCATAAACAACCAATGGCTCCTTTCGCCTTACAAGATTAATGAAACGTGTTATTACTCCGCTATAATCATTCATGCCTTGCCTTGGGCCATAAACGTTAAAGAAACGCAAAACAACCGAAGGCAAAAGTTGGCGGTCCTGAAAACCTAAGCAGTAACGTTCACCTAAAAGTTTAGACTCCGCATAAGGCGAAATCGGATTAGGCCGATGCTCTTCGCGCACAGGCAAAAACTCAGGGTCACCGCAAACTGCACAACTAGAAACAAACACTAACCTTCCAACCTGCTCTTGAGCACAAGCACGAATCAAATTCAAAGTTCCCACAAGGTTAACATCAAAAGTCAAATCAGGATTTGCAACAGAAAAAGGCACACTCGTTAAAGCAGCCAAATGAACAACCACATCAACATCATCGACACTTTTTGTAACAAGCGAAACATCGCGGATATCGCCTTTAACAAAATCAACCTTGCCAGCATTCAAATGACCCGCAATATTATCCAGCCTACCAGTGGATAAATCATCAACAACCCTAACACCATAGCCATCTCGTACTAACCGATCAACCAAATGGCTACCAATGAAACCAGCTCCGCCAGTAACCAAAACCCGCGTTCTCTCTTTATTCAATCAAAAATTCATCTGCTGTAGCGAAAAAAAAAATAAGTTAAATAGCCACTTGTGTTAAGCCGTTATTACCGTTAAGCCTTTGATTTTCTTGAAGTGCTCTGCATTTCGAGTTGCAACGGTACATCTTCTTGTGAGGGCTATAGCCGCTATGAATGTATCCCTGAGTCCTATGGGTTGCCCCTCCAATTCAAGTTCCGCGTAAATACGACCTGCCTTTTGGGCGGATCTTGGGGTCAGTGGCAAGAGAACTAATCTTTCTAGCAGCTTCTTTGTGGCTTGCAAAGTTTGAACGGACTGCCTCGACTTGTGCGCGCCATAATATAACTCAAAAGCGTTAATTGCCGTAGTGGCTAAAACCATCTTTCTCGCCTCAAACTGAGTCACGAACCCAACGGCTTCCGCCTTGTTTCTCAAAAAGTCAATCAGTATGTCAGTATCAATTATCGTTCTATTGGTTTCCATTTCTTCCACGACTCATCAATTGAGGCTTTTATCTCTTTGAACTCCGCGTCGGTTACGTTCCAAGAACCTGCCAAATCAGATATCTTTCTTCCTTTTTCTCTTCGTTTTATCAGATCTTTCACGGCTTCCTCTATGGATACTGGTCGTCTTAACTTGACCTGCAATTCACCTGCAATTTCGCTAAGTTTGGCATACGTTTCTTTGCCGACTTTAATGGTTTTAACTTCGCTCGTACTTACGCACCATAGTAGCAAAAGTGGAAAAAACATACTTATTAAACTTTCTCCACCCCAAACTCAATTTTTCTCTTTCCCAGTTACCAATCGCATGCCCTGGGACTTCTAATTTCGGCTTTAACATTTTTCAGCATACTTTGAAGCGCTCAATATCACTAACCCAACAATCTTTTCACTCGCATCTAAAGAAGCCAAAACAAGCCCCTCAGCCTCAAGAAGTTCATTATCCACAATTCGCGCGTCTCTAAATTTAACATAAAGAACATCTGCCCCACTATCGTAATCAACAGACACAACTCGCTTAGGCACGCTCACCTTTTTAGAGCAAGACAACGCATTTTCAACAACGACGAACGGATCGATTTCCATCCTCACCTTAATCTCAGCCCTAAGAACACCATTATTATTTATTTGCATGCGTTATAGCTAAGAAAACTGCAAACGACAAATCAGATGCCCAACTTTTAGCAGAAACATTACCCAAACCAGCCGCAATGCAACTGATCTTCTCAGCAAGAGGAGCACCAATAGTCCTCACCAACCTGTCAACTATGCTCTCCATTGCAAACTGCAGCTTATCCATTATGGCCGTCAGCAGTTTGGCCAACTTTCCACTTTTAATGCAATCGACGCATTGCAAGGTGAGATCTATAATAGCTCGCTCAACCCGATTGAGAGTTCTAAACCAAACGCCACGCCTTAACGCAAGCTTCCTGGCTTTAACAAGGATTCCAACAGATGGAAAAATATCATGCTTTCCCATCACCGATAACCACTTAACTCTCATAGAGACATTCCTTCAACGCGATAAGCATAAAAAACTTTCGCATTTACAATTTCCACAAAAACAACACATTGCCCATAAACTTACACACAAACAAAGCAAAACCATCAAAAAAGAAAAAAGAAAAAGGAAGATTCTTTTCAACGACTCAAACTAACGACTCGGACGAGTTTCCACAACTCTTATCGCAGGCCTACGACGCATACGGTAAACGATAAACACAGCTAACAGCACTACTACAATTGCTATAGCTATTATTAATGCCCATAATACTCCAGAAATCCCACTACTTGTACTTGTACTTTTGGTAACGCCGCCAATCGCAAGCAAAGGATCATTAATGCTATTCAGTGTAACCGTTATAGTCTTCGCGTTGGTATTTACAGTAGAAAGCAACTTTTCATAGCTATTTGAAGCAGCCACGTACTTGAAAACTGCGTAGGGCGAATTAAGACTTTGAACATCAGCCGAGGTGTAGTTTATAGTAACTGTCGCCTGCGTGAAATCAGCTGCAGTTATATTGAAATCAATAACTATGTAATGAGTCAACGAATCCCCACTTGGAACAGAAGCATGAGGTTGCGGATTACCACTATAAACGTCAGCGGTCACAGTTCCTTTTGTACCAGCCTTTCCCTGAATAACATACGAAACACCGACACTAGATGCACTCCCAGTAAACGTCCCATTAGAAGCAATAGTCACATTAGTAGTCTGCTGAGTTGTATATTGTGCTGCAACGAAACTAAGAGATAACGAAAGCAACAGTACAGTAACTACCAAGATTACTAAAAATTTTGATTTACCAATCATACCATTGGTTCCCCTTTGATTCATCTATATCCTTAATTTTGTTTAAAAGGTTTGCTACTTCAAACCAAACCCCCGCTTACCCTAAAAACAAAAAAGCGTCACAACCAGATGTTAATATTAAAAAGATACCTCAAACTACCATTCAAAAGCACCAAAAAAACAAAAACCAAAACCAACAGCACAAAACATCGCCCACCCTTCGAACCCCCAAACCGGGAACCGACAAAACGGACAACATAAAACAATCCCAAACTAGACAAAACTACCCAAGGCATCAAAAACAAAAACCTATCGAAAACAAAATTCTGCGCTGCAAACAAAATTGCCAAACAAGCCACAAAAATCCATGAAACAAAAAAATTCGACACCTCAGACTTAAACTTCAACAAAAACAAAAACCCAACAACCGAAAGAAAAACAAGCAGCTGATTAGCAAAAACGCCTCCCAAAACAAAATCCACAGTCTCCCGAAATCCACTCAAGAGGTAAGCTCCACTTGGAAGACTCAAACCTGACTGCACAGTAGCAAAAACAGAACCTGCAGATGAAACGGAAGACAACAGGCCGCGAATAAAATCACAAAACAAACCAACCCCAACAGTAGCACCAACAAAAGTAGCCTTCAACTCAAACCGACTCCACAAACTCCTATCACGCACAGCTAAACGCCACTCCAAAAACAAAAACGCCACAAGCGACAACGCAAAAATATACCAAGTCCAAGAATGAGAAAACAAAATAAGCACAGATACACCCAACAAAGCAAACAATCCCAAACTAGACCAAGAATCAAGAACCCTAAAAAACAAAATTACATAAACAAGCACCAAAATCAACGCTAACATATTGGCAAAATAACCAGAATAAATCAAACCCAAAGCCTGAAAAGAAAAAGGCACAAGCAAAACACCAAAAACCCACACTGCATGAAAACTGCAAATTAACCTTAAAACAAACAGTGAAACAACACCAAACAACACAATCAACAAAGCAGCAACAAACTGAACCACAGCTAACGGTGAAGCAAAAAAAGACAAGGCATAAGCCAAAACCAAAAACAAAGCCCTATCATTAGCAAAAGCAAAAGACAAAGCAGAATTAACGTTAACACTGTGCATATAAACAATCCATTGATAATAACTAGGAGAATCAACGCTTACCAACATATTAGTTGGATTAGTCCAAGGCAAAACAGTAAAAACAACAAATAAACAAGAAACAACCGCCGAGACCACTGTAGCCAAAACAAGAACAAAACGACCATCCAAAAACTCCAACCCGCCATCCCCCCTCAATTGAAACAGGCCGCTCAAACGATGAAGAAACACACCAAACCGCTTACTCCTAATTTTTGTAACTAACCACCCTGTAGGCGCCACCTTGACAACAAAGGCAACAATACCCAAAAAAACAAACAACAAAAATACATAGGGCAAGACAGGATAAGCCAAATTCGAAAAACTCAACTCAACATTACCCCAATGCAAACCAACAGCCCCAAACCCTAAATTCAAGGCAACAGGAACATTAAACAAAACTAAAGCAGCCACCTCAAAAAACGAAGCAACCAAAACAGCACCAAACAACAAGCGCAAAAACAAGCCAAACCGAGAAACCCCAAAAAACCTAAAAGAAAACACAAGGCAAAGAGCAATAATCAAGGCGCTAACCAAAGCTAAAGACACCAAACTAACCAACCCAAAAATAACCAAACAAACCCAAATAACCAAGCCAAACAAAATAAAACCTACAAATAACCGATAAAACCAACCAACCAAACGAGAACCTAAATCGCAGAAAAGCCAAGCCAAAACAATAAAAACAGCACAACTCCAAACCCCAACGTCCCAAGGAACCGAAACCAAACTGCCACTAACAACATGCTCCACCATACCCCTATTAGACAAAACAAAAAAAGACAAACCAAAATAACCAGCCAAATAAAACAACAAATAAACCAAGCACAAACCAAGCGAAACCCAAACTAGCCAAACTAACCGTCCACCCAAACCCCAACAACGCGCAGAAAATAAATTCTTAATTAAAAACAACTCCAAAACCATCAAGCTTAAACTAAAGCGCGCTTACCCTGCTGAATCACTGGTTTAAAGGTGAGTTTTTGAGATAGAGCCATAACAAATTTCGCTCCTTTTGACGCGTAAAGACGCTCAATGACGCGCAGTGGCGCGTAGCAACTTTTATTGACTCAACCTGCAAAAGATTTAAGCTTTGCCTCAAAAAAGCAACCCAAACAAACACAACAAAATTAGTGAAGGAAACTCGAAAATCTGCCACTTTAAAGATTAAGCTTCGAATTAACAGCAACCTAACCATAACTTCCTAAAAGACGCTTCGGGGCAAAAATACTTCCATGTGCCTCCTTATGCTTTTGTGTGCTTCTGTGTGCTTTTGTGTGCTTCTGTGTGCTTCTGTGTGCTTCTGTGTGCTTCTGTGTGCTTCTGTGTGCTTCTGTGTACGCAGCCTGCAAACATTTCAGACTCTAAACCAAAAAGGCAACCCAAAACAACCAGAACAAAAATTAGCGCGCTGGCTTGTCCCTTTATTTTATGTGTGGGATTAAAATTTAATTTTACCTTAATTAATACGGGTTTATGAAACAGTTCAAATTATGCAATGCTACAAGTATTAAAATTACGATAAGCGTCTTACGCATACGAAAAGCCCTATTTTTTAGGTTAAAAGTAAGATTTTAAGCCTGTTTGGCTGAATAAGTTCTGCCTTAAGATGTTGGCAGTAAAGAAATTAATCAACTGCTTTCAGAATATCATGAATTCTTTTGTAATCTTGAAATTGGTTTTGCATTCATCGCACACGTAGGCTTCGATTAGGAAATATCTGTTCTGTAATGACTTTTGAGGTTTTAGAAGTATTTTATGACAGGTAGGGCATTCAGCCACTCAGATTATCTCTCACTGTAAAGTACGGTATGTTGATGGTATATAGATTATGTTGTTACAATATGTAGCAACAATAAAAAAAAGATGTAATACTTACTCTCTCTAATCCCTTGCCCCATCTCTCTATTACAATTACAGTTACATACAGTTACAATTACAATTACAGAAAAACAACCGTAAAGGGGTGCGGTAAGGGGAAATCTGTGCCCCTCACAATACTAAGAATCATCTTTGTCTCTCTCAGTCAGTCACAGTTAGACAGGTCTTAGCTTTTGCCTTTCTTGCTTTTTCTCAATACAAGCCCAACTGCAACGATTGCCACGATGACTACAGCAACCGCTACTCCATAGATTGCGTCTATGGCGCACGTCGCTGAAGGCGTTGGAGATGGAGTTGGACTGGCAGTTGGCGAGGGTGATGGCGTCGGTGTTGGAGTGGGAGCTGCCGTTGGAGTAGGAGTTGGATTGGGTGTTGGTATTGTTGGAGTGGGTGTTGGTATTGTTGGATTGGGTGGTGGTATTGGTGCAAACGTTGCCGAGATCGTGTGAGCAGGCTGAACATTGGTGAATGTGTAATATGAAACCGCACCCTGAGAAACACCGTCCACAACGATATCAGCGATTTGGTAGCCAGCACTCGCCGTTATGGTGAAGCTTTGACTGCCGCCATAGTTGACAGAAACACGTCCAGTCGGACTGATAGCGCCATTAGCGCCAGCAGAAGAAGTTATGTAAGAAGAGTAATCTGAAAGAGGTATTGTGTACATATACTGTCTGTTTGACGGCAGCGTAGATACGAAAGTAATATTCAATATAGTGTTCCAATCAGACGAGAATTGCACAGTGTAAATTCCAGACGTACTGAAACTGCCAGTCACTGTCTGATTGAATTGAAAGTTCAAAGTTCCTGCTGTACCTAAAGATACTGTAACGACATTAGCAGTTAGGTTAATGTTGAACAGGTCAGGATCGAGCATATGGTAAATGTAATCGTATGAATTTTCCTCTATAGGAACAGCCAGAACAGCAGTTTGCGGAACAATTCCAAGCATAAATAGTAAATCGGCTCCTGTAGCAGTAGCATCGTTGCTTGGTCCAGAACCAGAAAGCTCTGAAAAATATGGAAAACTAGAACCACACAGAGGACTTTGCAGAAGCTCCCACCATGCTGGAGTTGTTCCTGTCAACATGCTTTGTACGTCAGATTGGTACGTGGTACTTAACTCGCCATAGCTGCCAAGTATCGCAGCCCAAGCCATCACTGTGCTTTCAAGCCTAAGTTGTGAATTACCTGAAGCCATATGGACAACTACATAACTTGAAGCTCCTCCTAACTTTGTTGTCCATTGTGGACTGAGCCATTGTTCTTGAAGAAACCTATTTTCAATATCAGCAAATAAGTTTGGAATGTCTGGCAATGAACTATCAACATGCCACAGTTTCAACGCTATCTGAAAGAATCCTCCTGCTCCACATTCGTAACCAGCCCAACCTCTGGCATAGTTGTAATGTGTTCCAGACCAAAGGTTGTTGTTTACCCAAAGCCAAGTAGCTAATGCATCGTTAAGTGCTGTAGTTATTCCCAAGCTATAGAAATCTAAGAAGCAGTCAATAGTCTGTGCACATTCAACATAATATCTCGGTCCATAGCCTATCGTGTATGTGACTCCATCTTGATCTATCCACAGAAGTGCTGGATATGCACTAGCGTTTACAGCGGATTTAAAGCTGATATATGCCCGCGTCAAATTCCACTTATTTAGGTCATAGTTGTATTGAATGGCATAGCCATACCCAAGTATCATGTATCTATCGTCGACAAGGAATGTTTCATGGAAACCGTCCCACCATGTGTATGGTAATCCATCACTCATCATTTGCTGGTTGTCTAACGCCCATTCTATTGTTGTTTGATTGACGTATCCGAGTTTTGAAAGAATAGGAGTCCACTGCAGAATAATCGTAGGGTTCGTTAATGCATTGTATACGTTTATCAATTGTTGCATTGATGTTTCCCCAACAATCATTCCTTGATATACAGCATCTATATCGTTGGTGTAATTGACTGAGTTAACGATTGTTTCCAGATTCCCTATCAGCGAAGAATTATCTTCAGCAGCATGAACTTCAGGAATAGAAATTAACGGAATCTTAAACAACCCCGACACCATTGAGAAACAAAGCAAAATAAGTAGGAAAAGAGTAGTGAATTTTTTTCCTCTAATTTTCTTCAATTCTTATTACCTCAAGGGTGCGATCAATAGCTTACCAAGAGATGACTTCGCTCCTTCCTGTTGTCATCTGTATGGTGATTAGGCAGGTATAGCGCGCTAATTTATCTCATTAATAATTAATGTTTTACCCATTGAACCCTTAGGTCTTTTTAGTTTATGACTACCACAATTAGGACACGAATTATATTTCTTGTAAGGCTCACCAAACCGCCAAGCAAAACGGCAATTCTCACAAAAGTAAATGTGTTTATGTTTAAGCATTCAATACACCTTTTCAATCGTTATTTGTAAGATTTCTTTTCTATTTTCTTTAGACTATTCCAAATTTGAAAGTCACATAATCACGCGCTTGTTGTTCAGTATCAAACACTCCCTATACTCTATTAAGCATTTAAAAGGTGAATCACATTTTTCCTTAAGTTTAAGTGGGAATTTCTAATAGATGTCTTTAGGTTCAATTTGAATGATAACTTTCATTTAAAGCATTAAAACCTCAGTTATTTCTGTATCTCTTCTTGTTTTTACAGCGCACGCTGGGCTATACGATAATTATGGTTTTAGCAGTTAAATCGCATGTGGATACGAGGTTTAGTTAAATAACTGCTTAAATCAGTCATTTAGCCAAATAGAGTTTAAATAATTACTTAATTTAAAAACCATTAATGCAAATTAGCCCATACGTTTAAATAAACGCAAATAGAGTTTGTTTTAGGATGTTGAAAAAACTTGGTTGATTTAAAGAGAATATTTGACCTATATGGTAAAAAAGGAATTAACTTTAGAGACTTCGGTATTGAATTAAATGATAACGGCAGTATAACTTCGATTAATAATAAACACATAGAGCCAAAAACTCAAGAGTTAATTAAACAACTGATTTCAGATGTCGCAAATTACTTAAATAAATGGGAAATAGCCGATAATAAAATCGAAAGGATAAGTGCTATAACACTCGAATAGCCTATGCCTTTTCTTGTGCCTTTTTTTGGCTTTTTGAAACCAAGAAAAATCTTAAATCTAAATAGCGTAGAAGCAATGATTTATGATTAAAATAAGCAGGGAAACTCGTTTGTACCTCACACTTATCGGTGTAAATCTAAACTTTTTGGGATTACTATTTTTCATTATAACAAGCTTGCTGAAATTTTATGAAGAAAGCCCTGATTTACCAATAGTAGAAATTTCTTTTGTGCTTATTGGCAGTCTCATGATTTTTATTGGGTTAAAAGGCTTTAATCGAAATAGCCCAAAAAAAAGTGTTAGGCAAGCTCTTTGACGGTAAAAAGTGTTCAATAATGATTTCTCGACTAACTTTCTTTTACTGCGATCATTCTATGTTAGAAGCGCGCGCCTTTGTGAGAGCTCAATACAATTGAAGTTACTGTGCTTTTCACGCCTTTGATCTTCATAATCCTGTTTTTCAAGATATCTCTAAAGGACTCGATATCTGAGGCCGACACAAGCGTAACAATATCAAATTCGCCTGTAACCTCGCGTAATTCCTCCACTGAATCTATCTTGGAAAGGGCTTCAACCACATCATCCATAAGGGATGCATCCACCAAAATGTTCACAAAAGCATGAAATTCATGCACTTAATTCACCAGCAACCTACCAGAATCTTTCAATCTTCCACTAACAAGGTAATCTTCCACTAACAAGGTAACTATTGTACTTTTCTATAGGCTTTCTTTGGTATTTCCTGTTGAGAAAGTGCGCATGCGTGTTCCTAAATTAATAAATCCGCAATTAGTTTAGTCTCGCACATCCTTGGGCTATGTCAGTTGTTGTGACTGGTGGCATTCAGTCACATATTCTAATAAACTTAACGAAGCTACCTCGTCTTTAGGTGAATGTAAATTGATTGGTGAATTAATAGTGGACATCAAAGGCAAAAACACGGGAACGCGGGTTCTTGCTGATGGAAAAATGGAAGGGTCGAGTGCTGGGTCGGGCAGTATCCTAGGAAAGGAAGCCACAGAAATGGACACAGGTGTTTTGGCGATGATGCCTAACGGAGTATTCATGGTGGAAGGGAACGGCATGATTATGACAGCAGAGGGAGATACTGTAATGATGAAGATCAATGGAATAGGCTGGTTTACTGGTAAGGGCTTGAAATCAAGCGGCAGGGGAGCTGGATACTTTATGACAGGTTCGCTGAAGCTCGCGAGCCTTAACAAGACGGTCGGCGTTTGGGAACGCGAATCAGAAGAGAACGGTGATTACATCGTCAAGGTCTGGGCGTGGAAATAGCCAGACATCCTTCTTTTTCTTTGCAGAGTTTATTTTTGTTAATCCTTTTCCTTGACTTTTTCTACCAAACTGCGCGCTCTTTTCTGGTCTTCAGTAGCTTTGAGCCAGTTGGATTTCAAAGAAAATTAGGAACAGGTTAACAGAACAAAAGGGAATAAAAAAGCCTTTTTGACCAATTTAGGAACAGACATACGCGCTAAATGCGCATCACCCAGTTTTGCATCTCAAAACGGCTATTGTAGTTACCTCTCCAGTGTGTCAGAACGCGCAAGCACCAACCAGGCACATCGTGGAAGTCGTTAAGTTACTCGCGTCAATGAGAGTTTGTATTATTGTTTCTTGCTTTCGTTTAATGTTTGGTTGTGTTCCTTGACGGATCTGCCTGATGGGTCAGCCATTTTAGCAAATTCTTTGCTCCATCTAAAGGCTGTTGGGGTAGAACAGGCAATTGTTGGACCTACAGGAACAGTTAATGCTGCAGCGGGACATGTGAAGTAGCTGTCAAATATCTGCCTGTAGTAATACTCCTCTTTTGACGATGGAGTTTGTAGAGGGAACTTACTTTTAGCGTTCGCCATCATTTCATCTGTTACTGCGGTTTCAACGTATTTTTTGAGATAATCTATCCATCCGTAACCAACCCCATCGGAGAACTGTTCTTTTTGCCTCCAAAGAATCTCATCAGGAATATAGCCTTCAAACGCTTTTCTTAATACATACTTTTCGATTTTGTCACCTGAGCACATTTTCTCTTGAGGATCAAAGCCCATGGCAAAATCCAAAAACTCCTTATCTAAAAAAGGCACTCGCGTTTCAACGCCCCAAGCCGCAGTTGCTTTGTTTGCTCGAAGACAATCATATTTGCTTAGCATGAATAGCTTCCTTACGGTTTCTTCGTAGAATTCCTGTTTATTTGGTGCTTTGTGGAAATACAGGTATCCGCCAAAGACTTCGTCTGCGCCTTCACCGGACAAAACCATTTTGATGCCCATAGATTTTATTTTTCTAGCCATCAAATACATCGGCGTAGCAGCACGAATAGTGGTAACATCAAACGTTTCCAAATGATAAATTACATCACGTATGGCGTCAAAGCCTTCCTGTAAAGTGAATATTATCTCATGGTGCACTGTCCCAATGTAGACGGCAACCTTCTTGGCATATTTCAAATCAGGCGAATCTGCTAAGCCCACAGCAAATGAGTGCAAACGTGGCCACCACGCCTCCTCTTTGTCGCCCGATTCAACCCTTTTCTTCCTATATTTAGAAGCGATAGCAGCTATTAGCGAAGAATCAAGTCCGCCCGAGATAAGAACGCCATACGGAACATCAGACATCATTTGTCCCTTCACAGACTTCTCCAACGCTTTCCGCAAGTCTGAAAGAACTAATTTCTTTGTTGGAATTTTCTCAGCCCACTCAGGTTTATACCACCTAACAAAATCTTGCCCATTGCCCATTAGATAGTGTCCCGGCGGAAACTCTTTGATATTGGTGCAATAGTCATTTAGGGCTTTCATTTCGCTGGCTACATAAAAAGTTCCCTTGTCATCCCAACCGACGTATAGCGGAATAATTCCGATATGGTCTCTGGCGACGAAGTACTGTCCTTTTTTCTTATCGTAGAGAATGAAGGCAAACATTCCATTTAGCATATTCAAGAAGCCTGGACCATACTCATCGTAAAGATATAGAATTACCTCGCAGTCCGACTTTGTCTGCCATAAGTGGTCTTTCTTAAGTTCACTGTGAAGAAGCACGTGGTTGTAAATTTCACCGTTCACAGCAAGAACGTTACCATTCATCTTGTCAAACAAAGGTTGGGCACCATGTTCAACGTCAACGATGGAAAGCCTTTCATGAGCAAGAATCGCCTTATCGTCACTGTAAATGCCGCTCCAATCTGGGCCTCTGTGCCTTATTTTAGCAGCCATCCTAAGAGCCTTATCTCGCGCTTGAGGCACTGGTTCAGCTATGTTAAAAACTCCCACTATTCCACACATAATTTCACGGTCCAAAAAATTCATAAGAGCGCACGCGCCTCAAACGAACCCCTCTCTTATTGAAGCCTATCCTTCTCCCGCGCTCCTTCTTTCCTTAAACAAGCAAAACGCAAAAAAGCATATAAGCCATATTTCTCAAACCGTAACATATCAGAAATCGAAAAAAAGATGCCACAGTTTCTATCCGTGAATCTCTGCATTTAATATATACGGTATAGACACAGAAACTTGGAGATTTAGATTTAACCAGATACCGCAAGCCTGCGCTAAAACCCATCAAAGACGATGGCAAGACGTGAATATAACGAGAATAAAGTAATCTTCCCTCCATGGACCTTAATTGGGCTGAATCGAGGAAAGCAACGGTTATATTAAAATAGTTGACGTTCAACATTACAAAACATAATATGAGGTTTCCCAAATGTTGAAAAAGAAAATCCTGGCAGGATTATTTGTCATATTATTCTTTGGCTATGTATTCGCCGGAGCAGCGTATAGTGCAGATGATTGGGCGATGTTCCATCATGATGCTGCACATACGGGATACTCCACCTCAAACCCTTCTACTAGTGCTGAGCTGTGGAACTTCAACACTAGTTGCCTAATGACTTCTTCTCCTGCTGTCATTGGCGGCGTTGTTTACATCGGCTCTTATGATTGCAATCTTTATGCTTTAAACGCTACTAACGGCGCTAAACTATGGAGCTTTACCACTGGCGACGCGGTTTATTCGTCTCCTGCTGTTGTTGGCGGTGTCGTTTACTTCGGCTCGTGGGATGGCAACATTTACGCTTTAAACGCTTCTAACGGCGCTAAACTATGGAGCTTCACCACTGGCAGCGCGGTTTGGTCGTCTCCTGCTGTTGTTGGCGGTGTCGTTTACATAGGCTCTTATGACGGCAATCTTTATGCTTTAAACGCTACTAACGGCGCTAAACTATGGAGCTTCAACACTGGCAACCGTGTTGAGTCTTCTCCTACTGTTGTCGGCGGCGTAGTCTACTTCGGCTCGTGGGATGGCAACGTTTACGCTTTAAACGCTACTAACGGTACTACGCTATGGGCCTTCGCCACTGGCAACGTTGTTGAGTCTTCTCCTACTGTTGTCGGCGGCGTTGTCTACATCGGGTCCTATGATGGCAATCTTTATGCTTTAAACGCTACTAACGGTACTAAGCTATGGAGCTTTACCACTGGCAATCCGGTTTATTCGTCTCCTGCTATTGTTGGTGGTGTCGTTTACTTCGGGTCTTATGATGGCAATCTTTATGCTTTAAACGCTTCCAGCGGCGCTAAGCTATGGAGCTTCACCACTGGCAATGTGGTTTATTCGTCTCCTGCTGTTGTTGGCGGCGTAGTCTACATTGGCTCTTGGGATCACAACGTTTATGCTTTGAACGCTGCTAACGGCGCTAAACTATGGAGCTTCACCACTGGCAACTATGTTGAGTCTTCTCCGGCTGTTGTCGGCGGCGTAGTCTACATAGGCTCTTGGGATGGCAACGTTTACGCTTTGAATGCTTCTAGTGGTGCTAAGTTGTGGAGCTTCACTACTGCCGGTATGGTTGATTCTTCTCCTGCTGTCGTTGGCGGCGTCGTTTACATCGGCTGTGATGATGGTAATGTTTATGCTTTGAATGCTTCTAGTGGTGCTAAGTTGTGGAGCTTCACCACTGCCGGCCTAGTCGTTTCTTCTCCAGCTGTCGTTGGTGGCATCGTTTACATCGGGTCTTATGATGGTAATGTTTATGCTTTGAATGCTTATAGTGGTGCTAAGCTATGGAGCTTCACCACTGGCAACGCGGTTTATTCGTCTCCGGCTATTGTCGGCGGCGTCGTCTACATAGGCTCTTGGGATGGCAACGTTTACGCTTTAAACGCTTCTAACGGCGCTAAACTATGGAGCTTCACCACTGGCAGCGCAATTTGGTCGTCTCCTGCAGTTGATAACGACGTTGTTTACATCGGCTCTTATGATGGCAATCTTTATGCTTTAAACGCTACTAACGGCGCTAAACTATGGAGCTTCACCACTGCCGGTATAGTTGTTTCTCCTTCTCTTGTGGACGGCGTAGTCTACATAGGCTCAAAGGATGGCAACGTTTACGCTTTAAATGCTTCTAGCGGTGGTGAGATGTGGAGTTTCACCACTGGCAACGCGGTTTGGTCGTCTCCTGCTGTTGCTGGCGGTGTCGTTTATATCGGATCCGATGATAACAACGTTTATGCTTTGAACGCTTCTAGCGGTACTAAGCTATGGGCCTTCGCCGCTGGCAACGTTGTTGAGTCTTCTCCTGCTGTTGTTGGCGGCGTTGTCTACGTAGGCTCCGATGACGGTAACGTTTATGCTTTGGATGCTACTAACGGCGCCAAAATCTGGAATTACAATACTGGTGGCGCAGTTGGGTCGTCTCCTGCTGTTGTCGGCGGTGTCGTTTACATCGCCTCCGAGAATGGTAATGTTAATGCTTTAGGTATTTACAGCAATGTAATTTTCACCGAAAGCGGACTACCATCCGGAACATCCTGGAGCGCAACATTCAATGGCACAACACAGACCACAACAGCAACTACCATAACATTTACCGACGTGACCTTGGGAAGCTACTCATGGAATGCATCAATGCTAATATTAGGAGGCACCGGAACCAGATATGTCGCCTCAGCTTCATCCGGAACACTGGATTTCCCTGCTCAGGCATCCCAAACCATAACATACACAACTCAGTATCAAGTGACTTTCGCTGTTAGTCCTTCTGGAAGCGGCTCAACTAGCCCAGCCGGTTCTAATGTTTGGGAGAACGCAGGTACACTTTCAATAACGGCTACTTCTGGCGCTGGTTATTCATTCTCCTCATGGTCATCTGACACTGGATCAATAACGTTCGTTAATGCAAATTCTGCTTCTACAACGGCAACAATCAGCGGAACAGGCACAATAACAGCCCAAGCTACTTTGCCGTCACCCACCTCCACTCCAACTCGAACGCCAACTCCAACGCCAACTCCAACAGCGTCTTCTTCATCTAGTCCAAATCCAGCTGATTCGCCGTCCCCAACAGTTCCAGAGTTTTCTGACCAATTGCTAGGAATTATGTTAGCTTTCTCTATGACCATAGTCTTGTCTGCGGTTATCATTGCAAAGAGGAGAAGAACCTGGAAAATCCAAAGTTGCTAGCGCTCTTGAAGAAACGACTTGTACCTTACTATCATTTTAAATAAGCGAGTTTGAAGTTGAATATTACACTTCGAGAATAGCTAAAAACATCAAAGAAGCCCGGAACTTGTTGATGCAGGGTTTGAATCCTCGCTGCCGTTGGTCTAAAGCGGTTCAAGCCAAACAACTGCGCATGAATACTTAATTTTACGTCTCATAAAAGAAGACTATAAGGTTGGGGCTATAAAACATATTAATCGGGATGCTTTACTAACAACAGAAAAGGCTCTAATAGTGGAGATTTACTAAGTCAGGTTCCAAAGTGACAGTTGTTGCGTCGCCTGAGGAGATAGCGATAATAGAAAAGTCTGATGCTTCCCTGTATAGCTTGATCAAATTATAGATTTGTTAAACGATGAGCAATTGGATGTTATTTTTATAGAAGGCTTCCATTGTTCCGTAGGAAACACTGGGTTGTCTTCTGAGCTTGGTTGCTTTCTTGCAGTACTGGCAGGCTACGTCTTTAAGTTCGAATAATAGGAAAATGAGCCCAAAGAAGGGATTACTAAATAGGCGTTAAATTTTAAGAGTTTTGTTATGCGTTGTCAGGTTTTCGACCTAAACGTCTGACGGCTATAACTGTGAAGATTGAAATGATTTCGGGGACGGTTATGCCGACGGCGAGTACGGGTCCTAATGATGATGTTAGCGACGTTGAAGATACTACGAATTGTATTGACACTTGATGTGCGCTGAAGCTTGTTGTGAACCATACGTAGAAGTTATTGCCGTCTTGCGCGTAGCCCTGGTTTGGAGCCTGCAAGCCATCTATGTACACGACTGGGCTTGTACCGTGATATATGGCGGTTTTTGGAATAGTCATGTTGCCAAAGCCTGCTGTTCCGCTTGGTCCAGTTATTGTAAAGGACACTGTGGTTGTTTTGGTGGGTAGGTATGATGTGATTGTGGCATTGGATATCTGTGAACTGGTTACGTTTCCGCTGATTGCAAGATAAACTATTGCGCCATAATCAGTCGTTGCAGGCACAGTTGCTGACGGAGTCGAAGTAGGTGATGGTGTTGGAGTAGGAGTGGGTGTAGGTTTAGGTGTTGCGGTAGATGTTGGAGTGGGAGTTAGTGCAATCGTGACCGTAAACGAGTTACTAGTCCCAGCGTGATTGCCATCGGTTGCCGTAATAGCAACGCCTGAACCAGCAGCAATCACCGCAACCGAAGTCGACCCCACGCCGCTAACGAAAGCATTCATAGCACCAGGACTAATCGATCCAGCAGAATACATCAAAGACGGAGAACCAGTATAGCCCGTAACCGTGTTATTGTAAGCATCTTTAGCAGTAACCGTTACGGTGAAAGCCGTACCAGCAGTCTGAGTCCCAACAGTGTTAAAAACAAAATGACCCAAACCAGCAGGATTAACCGTCAAATTAGTAGTGTAAGGCACACTACCATAGGTTCCGGTAACTATCCAGGAACCAGCAGTCGCAGAAGTGTAAACGTTGCTGTTCCATGAACCTCCGGCGCCGGAGCTTGTACTCCAAGTCGTTGAAGAAGTCACATCCCATGTGTTACCGTACGCGTCAGAAGCTGTAGCCGAATAAGTCTTGGACAAACCAGCCGTAACCGCTGAGTTCGCGGGAGAAATCGCAACGCTGGAAATCGCAGCAGCATTTACTGTTATGCCAGTTTGAGAACCAGTAATCGAGCTATTCGTCGTATCCGTAGCTGTGATCGACTGAGAACCAACAGTCTCCAAAGTAACACTGAAAGAACCAACACCACTCGTGAGACCAGCACTCGCAGGCAAAACAGCTTTGCTATCACTTGAAGTAATCTTAACCACACCCACATAACCCGTAACCGTATTATTATATGCGTCTTTAGCAGTCACCGTAACACTGTGAGCGACACCAGCCACAGTAGGACTCGGAAAACCAGAAACCACAAAGTGAACACCAGCAGCAGCATTCACCGCAAACGAGTTACTTATCCCAGTGTGAGTGCCATCAGTAGCCGTAATAGTAACGCTTGAACCCGTAGAAGTCACACCAACCGAAGTCGACCCAACACCGTTAACGAAAACATTCATAGTAGTTGGACTAATCGATCCAGCAGAATACGTCAAAGACGGAGTACCAGTATAGCCCGTAACCGTGTTATTGTAAGCATCTTTAGCAGTAACCGTTACGGTGAAAGCCGTACCAGCAGTCTGAGTCCCAACAGTGTTAAAAACAAAATGATCCAAACCACCCGGATTCGACGTCAAAGACGCAGCAGAACCCGTAACAGGACCATTATAGTTACTATCACCACTGTAAACCACCTCGAACTGGTAACTACCAGCCGTCAAAGGAGTATAAGCCGTAGAAGCAGAACCACCAC
>JBEKNP010000052.1:0-20361 GCA_049522695.1 Bathyarchaeia archaeon
CCTACTTTTTCTGCGACCGCACGCAGAAGTACTTCGCCTTTGCGGTCTCTTTTCCAAGCTTTGATTTTTTCAATTCTTTCGCGTTTTGTAACGCGTCTGAGGGATAAGTCAATGTGGCCTTTTTCAAGGTTTACATGGAGAACTTTGAGAACCATTTTTTGTTTTTCACGAACATAGTCGTGGACGTTTCTTATTCTGGCGCTGGAGATTTCTGAGATGTGAAGGAACCCTCGCTTATTGTATTCATCTAGGTTAGCGTAAGCTCCATAATCCATAACGCTCTCTATGGTGGCGATTACGAGATCTCCAGAGTCAGGCCATTCGGATTTATGTTCAGACATAGTTTACATCTGCTCTAACTTGCAGAAAAGAATGCGGTTGAGTGTTTTATTCTTTTTTGTCCAATTTGACAATATATATTTCTTTGTTGCGGACTCTGAGTGCTGTATTGAATTTTCTGTCAGGTTTCTTGTTGTATGACTTAACTCTAAATGAGAATGGCGCGTACATTGATCTTACCGTTTTACCCTCAACCTCAACCTTAAACATCCGCTCAGGACTCTCAATAATCTGCTTAAAAACTGCATCATACTCGGGAATCTTGGCGATTTTTCTTCCTTCAGGTATTTCCTTCACTGGAGTTGCCTTTGCTACTATTTGCTTATTCTTGCTTTTTTCTAGTTTAGACACATGTATTCACACTATAGTGATGTCAATTATACTATAAAAGACTAGCAGTAACTATGGCAGAAATAATTACGGTTAAGTCAATGTAATAGTGAACTAACGGTAATCCAAATGAGCATTCTTTTTTTTGAATGTTTCTCGCGCCGATACCTGGATTGGGATGACATATTCTTCGGTCGGCGATTAACATCTAACTGACTTTTGTTCGGTGAACACGCCGAGTGCATTGCTGAACATTTTACTCGCCTTTTGTGTCATTTCTGTTACATTCCGCTTTTGGTCTGTATTCTTTTTTTCTGGTTCGTTCCTTATGGTGCTTTTCGCATTCCTTTATTCTTATAAGCATCCAATCGTTTTCTTCATATACGCATCCGCAAATCAAAGTTTTAATAGTCAAATCCCCTACCCTTCAAGCAAACTTACAGATACACCAACGTATTAGTCTCCAATATTCATAATGATTTCTCTCGGAGTTAAAAGCAAGCTGAGCCCTGACTCTACGCTTAAGATAATTTCGTAGGAAAAAGAGTCTTCGATTTTATCCTCGATCTTGTGCTTCAGTTCTCAAGCTCTGATCAAGACAAACAACACAGCCAAAAATGGAAAGGTAAGCAACTGATTTTTGACTGTTTAGATTCAGAAAAAACCCTTTAAGCTCGAAAAAAATCTGGCGAGTTTGGTTTTATTCAATAAAGATCACGCGCAGTTCTCTAATTTTCTTCCAGAAAGGGTAAAGTTTTAGAATGCGAGATGCGTTTGTTTGCTTGGTTAAAGTGAATATATGAGCGTGATGAAAAGAAAAAAGAAGAATACACAGCTTGAGCAGCAAAAGAAAATGCAGCGAGAAAAAGATCTAAAAAAGAAACAGATGCGACAACAACTTCCGGCTAAAGGAAAGAAGTAACAGCCTTAAGCATGGAAGGCACAAAACTTCTGTAATTTTTGTAGCTACATAAATAACGGGGTAGTTATCGCTTAACAATCGGGTTTTATGGATGCTTTTAGTTAAGATTTAAAGACAGTGTCATTTAGGTTTAATGGCTTTTATTCAAGCCTTGAGATAAGCCTTGTGTAAATTGCCTAAATCCCCAAAAGCCAAAAAACAAAAAAGATAAAAAAGAAAAGGCTATTTTAAGCAACATGAATATGATAAAGATAGAATGTTTTGCGTCCAGTTGAGCATTCTGGAATTGCATCCTCATCTTTTAATGTTTTCAACCAATCATTAACCGTTGAGAAACCAGATTTCGCAAGATAAAATCCTAAGTTATTATGCTTTAAATTTATTGGAGACGTTACGTTAAATGTTGCAGTAGTAAATTCTGTTCGTGAGTTGTCGAGGTATGTTTTGCAGACATCAACAAACTCTTCGAATTCAATTATAAGATTAGCCTCATAACCCTTAATCTTGTAGTAAGAGTATTGTGGATTTTCAAAGTCTGTGAGTATGAAAACATTGCCATTTTTCTTAAGATAATTGAGGGCATTAGGGTCAATCTCGATTTCTAAAATGTTTGCGTCACTATTTCCGCTCATACTACTTTTCGCCTACTATCATTTAAGTAATTATTTAACATCCTCTTATTATAAAACACTATAGATAAACCCTATGATGTTACTGTGTAAACGCGGCTACACTGTGTTATTGTTTACGGTTAACTGTTTATGTGCTTATGTGTGTGCTTGATAATGACTGACTGGAAAGCGCAGCTGGAGACATTTGATTCTTTGCTCAGGGAGCTTAGCCAAAACCAGCGAGAGCAAAATGGCCGGTTACGTTTCGACCGACCTTTTGTTATTGCCAGTGACGTTGCCAGCCAGTTCTACTGCGAGAAAAAAGTTGAAATGCAGTATATCCACGGTAAGGTAGAAACTGAAGCGAAGCACATCGGCACTGAAGTTCATGAGAAGCTAACCGAAGACTCGATCAAAGTTAAAAGGGCTGAACTGTGGCAGAAAATTTATGGAACAAAACCAGTATTTGCTTTGGAAATGTTTCTTCTCTCTAAATAGGCGATGTACTGTTGGCCGGTAAGCCTGATTCGGTACTTTTTGCGCGTGGGTTTCCGCTTGTTGTTTTTGAGTATAAGTTTAGCCGAAGCAAGGTAGCCTATCCATCTTATCATGTGCAAGCGCAAACCTACGGTATCCTGCTTGAAAACATGAGTTTCGACACGAGCAGGCTGTTCTATGCGATTGTAGTTGCTGACCCAAAGACGAAGGGAAGCAGAGAACTAAGACAAAACGTGGTACGCACCGTAATCAGGAACGGCCTAAAAGAAGCAGTTTATTCCATTAATGATGCTAACATTTACTATAACAAATTCAACCGCGAAATCGCAGAGAAGGATTTGACCTGGGCAATAGAGTTCTGGAACAAATCGAGAGAAGCCCAACCGACAAACAACCAAAACAAATGTTCAAGATGTGAGTACCAGATAAAATGTGAATTACTCGTTTTGCTGTCCTTCGTGAATTTTTTGCTGTCAAACAAAACTTAACTTTTTTAGTGCCTTTTGATTCTTACTCCAGAATAAACAATGTTTACAAAGATGAGTTGAACCAACATTGGGCAACCTCATCTAACTTAGTATTAGAGTGAATGCAAAGATGTTTCCCACCAACCCACTGTCTAAGAAACTCTACCTCATAGGTGTAGTAGTTATCTTCCTCTCTGTTTACTCACAATACTTCATACGTTACGGGTCAATAACCGGGTACCTAGTCGTTTACGGAATACCAGTTCTAGTTGTCAGCCTCCTCTTTGGCAAACAACTGCTCCACAGAGCGAACAAAAACAACAAGGACGCCGCCAAATTTGGCTTAGGGCTATTTGGGGTCTTAA
Source organism: Bathyarchaeia archaeon (assembly GCA_049522695.1). Taxonomy (GTDB): domain Archaea; phylum Thermoproteota; class Bathyarchaeia; order Bathyarchaeales; family Bathycorpusculaceae; genus Bathycorpusculum. Next base: position 3,533 of record JBEKNP010000052.1, read on the forward strand.
TCATGATCAGCCTTTTACTCTCCATCATAGTTTTAGCTATAATAACGCATTTTGACCCTCACGCCGCAAACCTGCTAAACAAGCCGAATCCTGTACTCAACGTACCGTCCAACGTTGCGTGGCTGATGATTCCCGTCTCCATACTTGTGGTAGGTCCGGCTGAAGAGTACCTGTTCCGCGGCTTCATCTATGGGGGGCTACTCAGCATCTTCAGGGGGAGATACTGGATTCTATTAGCGGCTGTTTCAAGTGTGATGTTTGCTTCCGTCCACGCCTACTACGCCCTAACATACGGCGTCGCCAGCGCCCTGCCGTTTATAGACTTAATAACTTTCGGTTTAGCCATGTCAATTGCGTACTACTGGTCTGGTGGAAACATACTGGTACTTGCACTCATTCATGGCATTTACGACGCCACTGACTTTCTAGGTGTAGCCACCAGAAGCCAAATTGGCCAAGCTGCGCTGCTCGTGATGATATTTGTCGGCATAGGGTTTGCAGCAGTTTACCTTCCTAAAAAAATCGCCATGCGCCAAACGCCTAACCCCTCAGTTCCCCCTGAAACACAGCCGCCACCTAACCCTCCACAGATGTAGTTGCACGTTTAGAACTTAGAACAAAGAGAGAACCCGTTTTTTCTTGAGATGCTCTATTCAACTAACCTAAGACATTTGTCTGTCTTTGTTTTCCATGCAAGTTAATGCAGTTAAATTCAAAACGCAGATTTTTGTTACTCCGATCTGTCACCATCTCACGGAAAAGTGGCAGGGTAGCGGCCCATGGCCTCCAATATTTCTTCGGAGACAGTCATTTTTCCAAGATTTCGCACAAAATCGGCAGCAACAACTATCCCAACTAATCTTTTCTGCTTCAATACCGGAAGCCTTCTAATTTTATTGCTTGACATTAGCCTAGCTGCCTCCTTAAGCGAAGCATCAGGATCAACTGTAATAAGAGACTTAGACATAATCTCCGAGACCTTAGTATCCAGCGGCAATTTTTTCGCCACAACCCTTCTAACAAAATCTCTTTCAGTAACTATCCCAATGGGCACCTCGCCATCCATAATCACCAAGCAACCCACTCGGTCGGAACTCATGAGTACCGCTGCTTCAAAAACACTATCATCAACACCGATTGAAACGACATCCTTCGTCATGATATCTTTGACTGCCGGCATAGTCTCTCTTAAGAAAAACGCGACTAAATAAGATTTTTGTGGTCAAATTATAACTTCAGTTAAACGCATAGGCAAGGAATTCACCACTTTCTTTATTTGCACGTGTAGACCTCTTGAACAAAAAGGGTGAGAGTGCAAAAATTCTACGCTTTTTCTGTGGGTTTTTTCCCTTCGTATACGTATTTTCCGCCTCTTAGTGCGGAGCAAATTGCAGCTACAACGCACATTATCGCGCCAATGATGAACGCCTCTCTCAGCGCAGTCATGAACGGGGATGAAATTGCATTTGGGAAGAAGGTTGATCCCGTGAGATAACTAATCGTTGCCTTTGGTACGGTGCTTACTAACGATCGAGGAAGGGTATGAAGTATTGTTGCGACTGGGTTGTAGCCTAAAAATGAGGCGAAGAGGGCTGCTGAGGCTGGCGTAGCACTGAAGATCTGTGCAAGCTGCGGAGGCGCACCAGCACTCGTAACTGCAGCTGATAGCGCACCCGGAAGACTACCGCTAAGCGACACTATTATGATTGTGAAAAAGACAGCTTGGCTTATTGTCATTGCACTGTTCTGTATGGTTGCGCGCATTCCTGATGCTGCACCTCTATGTTCTGCGGGCACTGAGTTCATTATAGACGCCATGTTAGGAGAAGCGAAGACACCACCCCCGATTCCCATTATAAAAAGCACAGCTGCAAAAGACAAGTAAATGAAATTGACTGGAAGTAGCACGAACCCTGCGAAAGCAGCTGCGGAAATCACCATACCTAAAGTAGCGAGAAGTCTTGCGCCATGCTTGTCGGATAGCCAGCCACTGATCGGCCCAGTTAAGACAAAGCCTATAGACATGGGTATCATGAATATGCCTGCCCAGAACGGTGTGGAATCAAAGCTGTACCCATGGAGAGGAAGCCATATTCCTTGGAGCAATATAATAAGCATTATCAAAACCCCGCCTCTTGACATGGAACTGAAAAGCGAAGCAATGTTGCCTGCACTAAACGCTTTTATCTTAAACAACTCAAGCCTAAACATTGGATCAGTAACGTGCCTTTCGATAAATGGAAAAGCAATAAGAAGACCCGCCCCAGCGATGAGGGCGGCAATGACCCATGGATTACCCCAGCCCATAGCCGAACTTCCATACGGTATCAAACCGTAGATTACGCCTGCTAGAATTAATGTTAAGCCCCCGCCAAAGGCGATGTTCCCCCAAATGTCCAATTTTTGGTTTTTTCTAATAGTGCCGCGTTCTTTTAGCTTCATGTATGACCAGGCTGTGCCTATCACCCCAACTGGGACGCTCACTAGAAAAACGAGTCTCCAGTCATAAATCGCTAGAATTCCCCCCATAACTAGACCTATTATAGAACCCGCAAGGAAAGATATCTGGTTAATTCCAAGTGCTTTTCCCCGTTCATTGCTTGGAAATGCATCAGTTATTATTGCAGCGCTATTTGCGAACAAGAATGCGCCTCCAATTCCTTGGACTATTCTGAAAACTATTATCTCGATTGCCCCTGCGTCGCCCTGACTTGGGGTTATTGAAAGCAGTATCGAGCCAACTGTGAAGATAAGGAATCCAAGGTTGTAGAGTCTTACGCGCCCAAACATGTCTGAAAGTCTGCCAAAAGTGACAAGCAACGTGGCAGTAACAATGCTATACCCAAACAGTATCCACAGCATGTACTGAAAAGACGTAAAAGGATTAATGTTGATTCCGCGAAAGATGGCCGGTAGCGCAATTAAAACAATTGTGCTGTCGATAGAAGCCATCAAAGTGCCAAGCGTAGTATTCGAAAGCGCAACCCACTTGTATTCAACCATCTTTTTTCACTAAAGTTTTATTTTGTGTGTCTGGTGTGTAATAAATAGTTTATTAACCAAAGTTCACTGTTTTCGCCTAACATATATCACTGGAAATGCATTTCCGATGTCCTTCTGAGCTTTTGCAAACTCAAAACAGAGAAAGAAAACTGCAACCGCACAAATGCAGCGCGCAATCAGCCCTATCGGCTAAAGAAAACTCGTTATAACAATTGTCGCACAAATTGGGAGCATCGTGTGCGCCATTGAATTTTAGAAAAAATTGCGTTTTTCATGTCAAATTGCGCAGTTCATGTCAAAAATGAAATCAGGCTATTCTGACTCTTGAAGATAGTTTCGGTTGATGAGATGAATTTAGATAGAAATAAGGTCTTTATCAGCTTAACAAATGGATTTATTGCCGCGATTTTGTTCAAGACAAGATATATCAAACTTATGTTTATCATTAGTCACAGGTCGGGGAGCACGCTTTAGACGCGATGCATTGAGGCATTGAGCGTGTCAATTAAAACAGCAGAAAAATTGATACGCGACAAAGACTTTGCTTCGATGGGCTGGTCATGCAGCAGTGTTTCAGTGGGGATATGAGCGGCGTGGTCAAAACGGTGAAAGATCATGCAGCGACTAAGACATGCCCCAGTGGGCCGCGAACATGTTTAAGGCTCAGACCCAACCTGTTCTTTTTAATAATCTAAACTATAGAAAGCTCTTTCTTTTAATCCATAAAAAAGGTTAGTCCATCTACGGATTGATTCTTTCGTTTATTCAAATTTTTCTTTAACAAAATAACTCGTGTGCTTTAGTTGGCCTTTTTTAGCTAAGAACGTTTTGTACTCTTCTTGTGGCATTGCTTATATGTTGTGGTTATGCTTTATTTACTGGTTTTTTACTGGTTCTTGTTCAGGCTGGTTTGGGTTGCTTTTTTAATTTAGGGTTTGAAGTGTTTGCAGGTTGAGTCAAAAAAAAGTCGGAAAAAGTCAAAAAAAGTGGAATAAAGTGCAGAAAAGTGTCGTCTCATCACTAAAAGCTACTACTGCTTCAACCGATTACAAAGGGCAATTGAGGCTAAATACAAACAATAACTCAATTTATCTCTCTTTGGAGAAGTTACCTTTGTCAGTCGATATCATGAAAGGGAAAGGATATGTTTGGGAATCTCCACAGTAATTGTGGAGGATAATTCTATGTGTATGGGGAAAGTAATTGTTTGTTGTCCTATATGCAAAAGCCAAATTCAGGTCACTAGACCCGACAGCGGTCACCCGTTTTGGTCTACAAATAAACCTAGAAAAGACGAAGGCATAGCCAATGTTATTGAGCAAGGTCTTGAATGCAAAAATTCAGCATGCGCATCAAAATTTTCGATCTACTGGTACGACAAGTAACATTCTCCTTACTAAATGAAGTCAGGAGTTTTCTTGCTCATTTTTATATAAACAAACTGTCAAAAGATTACTGACATTATAAGAAAATGACTAAATTGTTTAGTCACGTGGGTTTAAGGGTCTTTTTGAATATTTCTTCTCGCCACTTGTGCTCCCAGCTTGCCCACCCAGTCTTTACAAGGCTTTCCCTCAAGTGAGGCTTTTCAGCAACCCACTCCAGAAATGTCCAAAAGCGCCTCTTGTCTTTGAGCATTTCCTCAGGCACCCCTTTTTCAACACACCATCTAACATATCCTCTTTCAACCAACTGCTTGAGTTCACCTGTGGATTCAACCCTTTGAACCTTAAACCCTAAGCTTAGTAAGTACACACCTACATTTGATAGAACGTATTCTGAACAAACCTTAAAACAGGTTTCAGCGTCAGGCTGCATTACTGCAACAATTTCGCTGGCAATCTTCACCGCGTCATCCAAATATTTCTTGTTCTTGAAGTTCGGCGACTGAAAAGAAGAAGTGGGAATTCTGCGCTCCATAACCATAGGGTCTGGAGGCTTGAGCGCGCCAACCACCACACCTAATAAGAGATCGCCCCATCCTGAAGCATCTATCAAAATCGTCTTCCCAGGAAAAAAACAATCCAACGCCAAACTCAATCACCACTTAAGGTATATTTAATGGGCATCTGTTTTTCTGTCTTTTGTTATAAAAATCGAGTCAACCATGATCAGAAAGACCTGTACGCCATAAGTTAGGGGTCTGGATGACGCCAAATCTGACTGCATATGGGTCAAATTTAAATTGTACACCATCCTAAAATGTAGAGCAAACGAGAAGTATTCATGAGACGGATTCCAACACAATTCGTTACTCCGGTGTGCAGAAACCCCGAACTAATGATGAGCTTTATTAGAGGTTCATACAGGGGGTTTGTTAAATCAAGACTAGATTATCGAAATGAAGATGGAAGCAGCTCTGCCCTTTGGTTGCTGAGCCTGAGAATTACGCATCGCTGTAATCACAGATGCGCAATTTGTGCACAATGGGGACAAAACGGATACAACGCAAGAGAGGACACACCGAAAGTTACCGGGGAAGTCCCAGTTGAAATTTACAAAAAAGTAATAGACGAAGTTGCCCCAAAAAAAGTTCACGTTTACATAACGGGCGGAGAACCTTTTCTCTACGAACCACTGGTTCCCCTTGTCAACTACATGAAACAAAAAGGACTAACGGTTCAAGTAGTAACAAACGGGGTCGGGTTAGAAAGAAACGCTGAAACAATAGTTGACAACGGATGGGACATGATTTGCGTCTCCTTCGATGGCCCAAGAGAGATTCACGATAAATGCCGAGGCGTCCCAGGCGCATTAGAAACAGCAAAAAAAGGAATATTGGCGATCCAAAAAATAAAGCAACAGAAAAAAAAGACAAAACCTGGCATTTTCATTATCACAACAATCTCCAAGAACAACGAATCCACATTACTTGACACTGTTAAAGAAGCAGAAAAACTAAGCCCTGACGGCATGACAATCTACTACTCATGGTTCACCAAAGAATGGATAGGATTAAAACACACAAAAATAGCCGAAGAAAAGTTAGGCGTAACACCTTTCGCATGGAAAGGATACGTCCGTGACACTACAAAATTGAACATAGACGAAATTGCTGAGCAAGTACAACAAATAAAATCTAAAAAAACCCACACACCCATTCTGTTTGTACCTGACCTCAAACCAGAGCAGATCCGAACATACTATACTGAACCTGAAAATTTCTTCGGATACAAAAAATGTGTTTCACCGTGGTTCCAGTTAGACGTAATGCCAAACGGAGATACCGTCACATGTAGAGACTTTCCAGACTTCGTTACAGGAAACATTAAGGAATCAAGTATCCTCGAAATATACAACAGTGAAAAACACCGCAAATTCAGACGCGCCCTAAGAAGCTGTGATAACGGAGTTTTTCCAATATGCTCCCGATGCTGCGGCTTGATGGGGTATTAAAAATGCTTTTCGCCTAAGAGGAGAACACATTTGACAGACGCATCAATTACTGATTCAGCCAAAAGATGGCAACAACAAGCAACCAAAACTTTTCTATTCAACCAAAGATACTGCCTTAACAAAAATTAGGGTGATTATGATGGAGTCCATAGATGTTGCCATTCTCACAATGAACAGCGGACGGATGTTGAGGGAATGTATTAATTCTGTTTACCAGAACGTACCTGTTAACAACCTGATTATTGTTGACGGCTACTCCACTGACACTACAGCAGAAATAGTGAAGGAGTTCCAAGAAAAATACGGGAACGTTACCTTCGTTCAGGAAAAGGGAACAAGAGGCAGCGCTAGGCAGACCGCAATTCAACTGGTAAAAAGTGACTGGTTTATGTTTGTAGACAGCGACGTTCTCCTGTCAAAAAACTGGTTTGCCGAAGCGGAAAAACTAGTAAAAGATGATGTGGGCGCCATTTGGGGAATCGAAATTTGGTCTGTGTTAAAAGGATCGAAATTACTGAAGCTGTTTGAAAGGGTTACAATGAAGATATTCGAAAAAAGAGGCGGAACCCACGACACGTTAATTCGACGAACAACGGTTGAAGACATCAAAATACCTTACCAGCTACATACATACGAGGACGGATACATCAAAGATTGGATTGAAAAAAAGGAATACAAGGTCCTAGCAGTCTATGAACCGTACTGCGTACATTTTCGGCCAGATGAAGTGTGGACAACCAGAAAACATATCGAACTCATGGTCAGCGACCTTAAATACGCCGTTCACCGCCCCATACTTATACTTTCATACGGCTTCTACGCAGCCATCGTTATTTACCAAATCGTTTCAAGCAAACTCAAACCGGCAAAATAAAAAGCAAACAGAGGTGGCTTCTCGCTATCGATGATTTTGACACAAGATCGAAAAAACCACAGCTCCAAAAGGGCTAAGATTAGAAAAGACTTCGCTTTAAGCCTTATTCACGGTCACATTATTGTGTGGTTTCTCAAAAAATATTGCAGGAAATAGTGAGTGAGCATAAAAAATGCTGGTATCATGGCTATTTCACTGTCACTTTGTGCTTTTTAGGTGCGGGTGCAACCGTCTTCTTTGGGATGGAGACTGCGAGTAATCCGTCCCTAAATGTGGATTCAGCTTTCTCAGGGATTACTTCTTCTGGGAACGACAGTTGTTTGTAAATATGCGAGTAAACGCGTTCTCTGACAACAAAGTTCTTCTCAGTATCTTCTGTTTCAACATCTGTTTCAGCCGAAATTTCGATACCATCCTTCGTAAGGGCTACGTCAATCTTATCTTTCGCTACACCAGGCATCTCAGCATGCACCACAAACTTGTTTCCCTCATCGACCAGATCTACAGTTGCCTCGCGGACCGGAACTACTGGTTCAATATTTATCCATTCAAATGGAAAAGCTATACTTTCAATGAAATTCTTGCGAAAATTATCCATTAAATCGTCAAAGGTCGTCAGAACATGAACTGCTGGAACTTGTTTGGCAGGAATACGTTTAGCGGGAACTTTGGCAGGAACGTGTTTGGCAAGAACATGTTTTACAGGTTTTACTGCGATTTCATTTTTTGCGATCGCCTTCACAGTCGCCTTTTTTTGTTCTTCACTCATTTTTTTTCACCTCGATTAATTTATTATTAGAATCCTAAGAATACAAGAATCAACTGTTGCTAAGCTATTTTTGGATCAGAGCGTTCCTTTTTTGCATTATTGCTGCCGTTTTATTCCTACGGGAAAGAAACTTGAGAATCTATTCTTTCCGGGCAATCCACGTTCTTACTGCTTCTTCGACAGCTTTAGACAAGTCGCCTTTTTTCCCGCCGAACCTTTCGACTGTTTTTAATCTGAGTTGCTTTTCCAACTCATTCGGGAGATCTGCAGTAATTCGACCCATATTTAATCGCCAACATAGTTTTTTGTTGCACTGTTCCACGTTTCAAGCGTTCTTCCAATAAGCGGACTGCCGGATTCCGGGTTCTATTTTTTGCTTGAGCTATCACTTTTCATTCATTTTTTCCGCTTATTAGCTTATCTACATAATCTACTATGTGATTACGCACTTATAAGGGTATTGGCTCAACCTAATTCTTGCTGAAAGAAGCCAGACGAACCAAACCTCTGAAACTCAAGAAACTCGCCGACGAGAACCACCGAACGATTTGAATATGTTGGTGCAGGGGGTTAGGTTTAAACCAACGTTTGAATTTCACGCGCAAGGCCTAATCGCCTTTAACTATGATATAGGTTCGCCAAATCTCTTTGAAGGTAAACTCGCCGAGATTTAATCGCACCGCACTAATAGGCCGTCTGTTTGATTATTTTTCACGCCGAGATTGCTTGCAAGTTGGATTTGATTTTCAAGTTCCTTTACCCGCGCATTTATGACCCAGAGAAGCCTTCGTTTCAATGGTTCACCAGCAAGTTCTTTCTCAACGTGTCCGATTGCAGTTGCCAATTCAGTATCTCCAATAGTATCTGTTATCCACTTTTGAAAGTCAGCTCTTTTGAAATGAAAATCAATTGACTCAATTGGTGCGGCTTCAACTTGTCTGGCAAAGGTTGCCAAACTTACAGCTGTTTCCCCCGTGTATCGGCCTTCAGATATGAAAAAATGAAAACCAATACTATATGGAACCGTCGCTAAAAACTTGCGCGCATCGTTTGGCTCGCTGGTCTGATGCTTAGATAAAGCGTGGCTGATGTAAGATTCTCTCGAATTAAAAACTCTATCGCATATTGGGCAGTGAAGTTTACCCTTATCGTCCATTTTAGGATCTATGATGTTAGTATCCTGCATACCGCCTGCACGCGTGGTTTGAGTATCATTATCATCATGAAAATTTGTGCCTGGATTAATTTTTGACAAAAACTCACCTCCACTAAGAAAATCAACGACTACAATGTACCTGTCCAATGCCGAAATTGACTCTTAAACATTTGTGACTGTAACCGCCAAGCCACAACTCAACGGATACTCTGAGTTTTTCTATTAAATTGACGAATTTAAAAAAATTGGCAATAAAATTGATTGTCAACGTCACCGACCATCATGAAAGTTTTGCGATTGGCAGACAAGGTAGAAACGAGAGCACTTGCCGCTTTTCTTTGTGATAGCCTTGTTTAGGGTACATTACAAATGCGCTTTCTTGTTCAAGCTTAGACAACGTCGATGGAACATTTTACTACCTACAGATAGGATGTCTGGCACATGAGGGTTTTTAATTGGTGATTAGCTTTCAGTTTGGTTTTTTGGTTTATAACACAAGTGTGAATTAAGCGTATCTGGAACTTAACAATCCTTTCTAAAATTTAGGAAACATTTGGCTGTCTTTTTTGTTACCACCCGTGTTTGATTATTGATGGGGTAGTTGGGTGCTTGTTTTTCTTAGCTTTCTTTTGGTTCTTGAACTTGTTGATTTTGACCACGTTATTTTCCACAGTAACCCAATGCGTACTGTTTAGATTCTTCCGATAAACAAACTTGTTTACCCCTCTTGCCAACGCGTAAGTCGAAACATCTTCCATATTTAGTTCCAATCCTTCAGGAGTTATTGATGAATTTAATTTGAATTGGCTGCGCAAGAAATTCGCGAGATTCTCTTTCTCGCCGTCCAAATCCGCCATATCAACTTTCACGACGCTCTTATGTTTAAACAGCAAGTCTTCCACTCTATTGGTATGATATGGCATTATTCTATCTATTAAAAGCTACTTAGATGCGATTCAGGACTAACTTGGAGAGTAGTTAAACCAAGAATGATTGCCACTAGCACGCTGGTTTGTCCCAAAATTATTAATGTTTATGTTTTAGTCGGGTCTCGTATCAAATGAGCTAGCCCAAGCTTAAGAGGTGACTGGCAGTACACTCCAATAGTCAAGGAAAGAGATTACTTCTAATCTGCGGATATAGCATAAATAATCACGTGACCGTTCTCTTCTTTCATGGCTAACTTATGCTTATCCAAAATAGGCTGAACATAGCTTCGTGAGTTGCTATCCAAGTCGCATTTCATTCTGATTAAGTACGCGCAATCTGGGTCTTTTGAAACCTTAGGCTTGGGGTCAAGAGAAACGCAGTTAATAATCAAAGATTCGTTGCATGTTTCAAAGATTTCGTGAAGTACCGCTAAGGCTTCGCTTTTGTTCATCTTGTTTGGTCACTTTAGTATTAATTGCTTCTCTGTTGCTAACTTGCTTTTAAGATTTTGCTAAGTCCGTACTTCAAATCACTTCTAGCTTTAACCGAATGGATTATCATCCTTTTGGCTATTGAATTTGGTTTTAATGAGCAGTGAAAGTTTAAGCTGGTGAAGAACTAACAGTTCGCGGTTACAAAGTTGATGCAAACAAAATAATTTAGACAAATTATTCTCGTTTTTCATTTCACACAAACATTCATGGAAGATTGAGATTTATGCAGAAGGTATGCAGGGGTTGAGGATGAAGTTTCCTAATCCCTGGATGTGGGGAATCTTTCTCCTTTCTCCTCGCCCTTCTCCTATTAACTTATGATCCAGAGAATACAATATAAGCTATGTTTCAAACCCGGAATATATCAGAAAACAATACATCTTTTTTGAGCTTCACAAACATTTCGAGACGCGCTGAGAAATTTCAATATTTTAGGAATGATTAACAATTCATAGCTTTGACCAACATAGATTTTCGTCCTTTTGGCTGGATGGATTAGATTTTAATCTTTCTCTCTCTTACTCCTCTACTTCCTGCTATAATCAAACTGCTAACCCAATCTCCCCCTCTTTTACTATACTACTAACCCTTAAGCACCCACGCCCTCACTACAACACCACACAACGATACAACATAACGTAGCAACACAACACACAAAAAAATTAAAAATCTTACTTATTTTCTGTTTTTCTTTCTGGAAAATTAAATAAAACGCTAACTAACTATTAAAAACGAATTATGCACATCTCTAAGGGTTACAATAATTGTTACGCGCACTAGAGACATATTTTTGAAAGGTCATACCCTCTGGTGTCCACTTAGACACAGACCAATCGTCTTTAGTCACTTTAATGTTGACCTTTATTTTTGAATTAAGATTTTCCATACATTTAATTTCAACACGAGGTGCGCCTAAACCAAAGGTCTTATATAAAAAATCGGTGAATTCGTCGATGTGCTGAGGGATTTCGTTTTTTCGGATGTTAAGGTCATTTTCCAGCTTGAAATATACCGTTTTTTTAATTGGTGCTCCCAGTGATGCTAATACTTCATCAATCGCTTCGCTTAAAGATTCATCAAACTTTCTTTGTTTAGACATTTTGTCTTGTAATGAGTCTATCACTCTGACATCCTGAGCTTGGTGGATACTTAACTGCTCAATATCCAAAGGTTCATGCTTTGCAAATAGAGATTGCAATTTTCTATATGCCTGAGTTCCTTTCTAACTTCATAGCTCTGGAAGTTCTATATTAGATTTATTTCTTACAGGGCATAAGCTGCCTGCTGCCTAGAAAGAAAGTTAAATAAAACGTTGCCTGACTTATGCTTAGTCTATAATTCCGATTCTGGGAAACCAGTCTTTCTTTTCGCCTCCCAGTACTTCGTAAACAACAAGGCCTCTTCATTCATCAAGGTTTCAAATTCCTGTTTTGAACCTACCTTCATTCTTGGTCTCAAGCATGCCCTTAAAATAATCATGTTTGCATTCCCTAAACTTAACGTTCTGTTCATGGTTCAAACCCAAACGTTGATTATTGATAATTTAGAAAAGTAAAACGGAAAATATTACACGCCTTTACCAACGACTATTGGAACATATCCGTTTCTCTGCGCGCAAAAAAACTGATCAAGAAGCCAAAACGTCACAAATCGTTACAGAAAACTCCTCGGAAACGCCTCAATCAGTCTGCGCGGGGGGTTTTTGGGGATACAAACTAAAAAAGAATCGTTACAGAAAAAAGGAACCGTTACGGGAAGTGCCTCAAATCAGCCTCAGTTAGACACAGCAGTCGAATCTGGGGATACGCCCAGTTGCTTGTTACGATTTTTAGGAAAAATGTCAGATTTTGTCAGAAAAAGGGGTACCCTGTCACTCTGCGAACGGTTTTTAGGGATTACAGCGATTGCAGGAGGTTCTCTAAGTAATGGTTGAGGTTGAAGCGCAGGGAAAAGCGTTTGCCTCTTCGGGTATACTTGGCGGCATCAGCGTCGGAGCTGGCCACCTCCAGTCCGGCGTTGAGACGCCCCTAATGAGCCTCAACTATACGAGGCTACGACCATAAAGCCTTCTTGTCCCCAATGCGGCAGCAGTAAGATCTGGCGAGACGCGAAACGCTATACACCACAGGGTTTTGAAATTCAAAGATGGTCCTGCGCGCGCGTATTTGCGGACTACGCTTCTCAGACCCAAACGATATTCAGAAAGCACAAGATTTAGCTGACTTAACCTCAAAAACATCTCCCGTCTACACTCCCTATAGTTTCCTATATAATGGTGCAGGGGGATTTGAACCCGCGAACCCCTGCGGATAGCCGCCAATACAAAAATACAGGATAAAACGGTCCACAAAGTAGGAGTTTTTCTCATAAAAGATTTACATTCGTTCACCGATAAATACAAACAGGCGCTTGAATGGCTGAAAAGTTTTCGGTTTCAACCCTAAAGCTTAGCTGTAGGACAAATCAAAAGGAGATGACTAAACCTTGACAGAACCAAAATCCAAAGGGAACAAGGGCCTTCTTCGAGTGCTCCGAAACCGCAACTTTACACTGCTCTTCTATGCTGGCGCCGCTTCCACCGGAGGCTTTTCCCTTGGGCAGGTGGCCCTCACATGGCTGGTGTACCTTACGACTGGTTCAGCGCTTGATGTCGCCTACGTCGCCCTGTCAAGTACAGTCGCATCTGTTCTGCTGAGCGTGATCGGCGGTACCCTGGTTGATAGGCAGAACCGTCAATGGCTGATGATACTCTCTGATTTGCTAAGAGCCCTTGGGCTTGCAGTACTCGCGGCATATCTGTATTTTGCAGGATTCAGCTTGCCCCTTGTACTGGGAGTCTCCTTTATTCTGGGCACTTTCTCAACAATTTTTAACCCAGCTCAGAGAGCATTGATTCCATCGATTCTTAACTCTGATGAAGTTGCTGATGCTAATGGTCTAGTTCAGGTTGCAACTTCGGTCTTCCAATCTGTAGCGAGCGCGGCTGGCGGTGCTATAGTGGCGACAATAGGCGCTGTTGCCGCTTTGGGGATTAATGCGACAACATTCGCCATCTCTGCGGTGCTTACTATGTCTATGACTCTTGGTGCTCTTGTGAAACCTAGTCTGACAGCGGTTAATGAAGTTCGCAAAGGTTTTGTTTCTGACGCCACCGACGGAGTCAAATACATAACCTCTAACAAGGGACTTCTGTACCTGACTGTTTCAGCCGGATTTATCAACCTATTCTTCGCCATGATGATTCCATTTGTTGTAATCTACGCCACCAATGTGCTGAACGGAGGCGTGACTGCTTATGGCTCCTTGCTTGCTGCTTTTGCTGTAGGGATGGCGCCTGGCGCGCTTCTTGTGGGAAGAACCAAGGCAGTTGCTTACGCGGGAATTGTCTGGGGAGCCACCGGGCTCTTGGCAGGAGCGGCAATGCTTTTGTCAGCGTTTACTCGAAGTTTCATCGTTGCGTTTGTGCTATTTCTCGCCGTCGGGGTCATTTCTGGATATGCGAACGTAACTTGGCTCTCTGCAGTTCAGCTCATTGTGCCCTCAGAGATGCAGGGCAGGTACTTCGGTGTTGACCAACTGGGGAGTTTTGCGGTTATGCCAGTCGGGCAAGTTTTGGGTGCCTTTATAATCCAAAGCATGAGTGTTAAGACCGACTTTCTTGTCGCTGCAGTAGGGATATGTGTAATTTCACTTGTGTTCCTCTTTTCGAAGGATATGCGGGCGGTTGGCTACTCAGCAGAGAAATAAAGAAAAGCTAATGACTTAAATGGTTGGTGCAGGGGGTGGGATTTGAACCCTCAGAGCAGGAGAGCCTTTGGGGCAAGCTTGATTTGAGAGATGAGAGTACTATAGTTTTTTAAAGTCTTCCAATGCCTTCTTGAGATCCATTGCCGCGTTGAAAGATAGATCGTCAGTGTCGTATTCAATTCTTTTTAGGCCTTTAAGGTTTGGAGGCAGATCTACTTTTCTCTCAACCAACAGAACAACCTGCGTATTGTATTTCAGATAGGCCGCATCGATTTCAGAGGTTACATTTGAATTAAGGATGTAGGGTCCGCTGTACCTTCGCTCCTGTTCAGCGGCAGCGATGTTTATTATTGCACAATCACAGTCTTGCATCAACCCGAATTTATTTTCAGAAATTGGCACAGTTGTTTCTTCTTTATCGCCCATGACGTAGTCATAATGCAGAAAATCTAACATTTTCTTCACTTGGTCAGAAACTTGGGTGCTGCTATTAGATATGAAGACACGAGGTCTCAGCCCTTCTTTTTGGGGCTCATTTGGCGCTCTTTCAACAAAAGTTGCTGTTTTGGTCACTTGGTCGTCTGTTACATATGCAGGTGGCGCCTCAAAGGTGACAGGTGAGCTTGCAAGGTTTTTAATCCTAGCAGCATAGCGCTTATTCATTAGTTCATTTATGCGTAGCAGCTGAAGTTCAATTCCATTATCCAATGCTGTTATTTTTCCCTCAAGAGCTGTGTCATCAAAATCGGGTGCTACAATTATGCCCTTTTGTGCTCTTCCTTTTACTAGCACTTTGACAAAAGCTTCAATATCAGCCAAGCGGACAGGATCGGATTGTTTAATCAAAAGAGGTTGACCTCCCTCGGTAAACCCACTTACGCCCGCAGATGGGTCGCTTGGTTTACCATTGAATTTTTTTATTACCCGGTCTTCGAAGTCACCGGAGGAAACTCCGCCATTTAGACTCTTTTCATTCCTCCTCTTCTTAAAAACAAATACAAAAGTGACTACAATAACTACTGCTACAACCGCTATGATTCCGCCAATAAGAAATAAGGTAGAGGTACCTCCAAGTATTCCTGCTTTGGCTGGGGTTGGCTGTGTCGTAGAGCTTGGTGTTGATGTTTGGCAATAGGATATTTGCGGAAGGACCACAACTAAAAAAAAGAAACACGCTATAAGAGTGGCTACTTGGAATTTTTTATTCATGATTTTGCATTCCCCTGATGTGGATAGCGGTTAACTCCCCGACCATAGGTAAATACCTACTGTGGATGGAAGGTTATTGGTATATCACCTTAAAAAAACTATTGAAAAAGAAATGCTTAAGTCTCAAATTCAGCTGTCGAGTACTCGTTGTCAATTTTTGTTTACGAAAGCAATGAGAGCGAAGGATACTATAGTTTCTCAGAAATCGCTCGGTCTACAGTTTTCATGTATTGTGGTGCAGGGGGTTAGATCTAAACACACGTCTAAATTTAACGCGCAGGATCTAATCGCTTCAACTATAATATGTGTGTTCACCAAATCTTTTTGAAGGTAAACGGTCCTAGATTTAAACCCAAAAAGAAAGACAGTTCCAATCCAAGACAGCGTTCTTTGAAAAACAAGCCGACTTTTTTCGTAATGGCGCATGCGCTTTGTTGCTATTTTTTAGTCTTTGTTGCTAGTTCTTACTTTTGAGACATACTCTGCCTGTATTCGAAGATAGCCACCTAAACACACAAAGAAGCCAACGCCGAGAAAAATAGTCTGCTCAAACAATCCTGTCTGTTTTAATTGGTAAAAAGCCGTTGCAGAACTTATTACCAACAGGACCGCAAACAAAGCGGTAATTGCCTTCAAGATTGTTTCTGCATGTTCAATGTAATTTGCAGCCTTCCTGTTTGCCTTTAAGTCTGCAACTTTTTCAACTGTTTGTACGCTCAGTAAAGCATCTTTTCCTTGGTCAGAAAGACAGTATTTGCCGTACTCGTCCGTTTTTACTAAACCGTTAAGCTTGTTTAAGTGATGTAAAAGGTGGCCGCTGCTTTCTATTCCAGTTTTCTTTTTTAATTCAGCAAAACCAGCGGGTCCTTCGCTTAAAGCTTTCAAGATAACTATGCGCGTGGGGTGCCCTAATGCATCAAAAACTTCAGCTTGTTGTATATCTTTTTCAGCAGCATGTTCATCGTTTAACAAGTGGATGCCTCACTATAGCTTAGTTACATTTTCTTATTTAATCCTCGTTTGTAGACCAACTCCAAAACTAATAGTGCCTATGGATCTACTTTTCAAAAGGATTCGTTTAACATTTTAAGCGAATCCAATGGCGGGTCCGCTGGGATGCGCTTAAAGTAGCGCGCTGCCTTGTCCCGATATTAAGTGTTGAAGTAGGTTGGTGAGACTGCTTTATCATATCTTCCTGTGTTTTCTGCTGCCTCTCGATTTAGAACTAGGCATAGAATGCTGAAGAGCGCA
>JBEKNP010000053.1:0-20070 GCA_049522695.1 Bathyarchaeia archaeon
GGGTTTCCTCTTCGGTTAGTCTCAGCTGGAACTATCGCTTTGTTGACGAAAAGCCTGACAACCTCACAGGCTTCCATAATAGAACATGATCGGGGGCAGCTTAAATTCTGCACACCCCTATATGAAGATTTAAACTAAATTTTATAAACAAGTAATTTTAGTGGATAAACGAGAGTTTGAACCTATCCCGGCCTACTGAGAGCTCTATTGGTCTAATTAATGGAAAAATCATTAACGCCTAATGGTAGCTAAGAAACCTTAAACAATCAACCAAAAAAGTTATGCTAAGAAAATAAAATTCTTTAAACAAAAACACAGACTTGGAAACCTGCATTAAACTGAAAACTACATTTTGTCCCTCGAAAAGGCAAACACGTATAAATCGACTTTCCTTTCAGCCTACGTAAAAGCACGTATAGATTCATGGTGGATGAATTGGATAAAGACTTAATTGCAAATCGAGACAAAAGACGACACATGCGTTATCTGGATTGGAGAACGATTAGTTCATTTGGTTACGTTTTTGGCGTGCTTTTCCTTATAATCGGTATTTACGTATATGTGTATTATCAAACGACCTGGATTGGTCAGATTGGTTTGGCATTTACTCCCTATCGAAATTACGCCAGTCCTATAATAATTGCTGGAATTGCCCTGCTGATTGTGGGCTTCGCCACAGAACAGCGAACTATAAAGAAAATAAAAGGTGTGGGAAAACAACCGATAGCAAACATAGATGTTTGTTCCAATTGTGGAGCAAAGCGAGACTTGGATGCCCAATACTGCAAAAAATGCGGCAAGAAATTCGAATGACTACAAGCTTTGGTTTTTTTGCTTGTGCAAACGCATGCGCTTTGAGATTGTGTGAAAACTATTCTCAATTTCAGAAAAATGCTAAGTTTATGGTTACCCAGTAGGCTCAGACGGGTTTTTGTACATAAGCAATTTCTAAAACTAACTAAATTCGAGTTTTTCACATGCCTGCGTTCCTAAATCCGTTTGCGACGCACAAATATTTAGCGTCGGAAAGAAAAGCGAATAAAGAGAGCAGCCGCCCTAACAGATTTAAGGATTGATAGGAACAGCCCTTTTCTCAAGGCACAGGGTCGGAGGTCTTTTGAACGCATCGCCAACTGTTTTTCTGTCGGAGTATTTTCTGAGAAATGTGCGTGAAAGTGTGAAAGTGGCTTTTCTTCGGATAAGGAAGGTTTGGAGTGATTGTAAGGCAGAATAAGGCGGATTGTCAAGATGCAACTTTCTTCTCAAACGCTTTTCTCTACAGATATGCCATTAGAATAAGACCAAAGCCCACAGACTATTGTCTAAAAGCCCATAACGCAAAAAATATAAATAGCGCACCTTTTTAAGGTGTTTTATTCAAAGCGCGAAGGGTATAGAGAAAGTATTTGCTGGGGTTATATGCATTTTAAGTACCAGAAAGCCATCATTCTATTAATTGGCATTTTCTTACTATCTGTCATAACTCCCTCCTCTATAGCAGCCAACTACGAAAAGACCAATACTTTTCAAGCTCAATACGGGGTCCTCAACCAAAAGTTGTATGTTTCAGTACCGCCTTCGCTCTATGATTATTATAGTAACATGAGCCACTCAGTAAATAGCGATAGTGATTACGCAAAATTTGTTACGCCTCAAGCTGTCGAACCCATTGCGGAGAGCATTCAAAATATTACTCGCAATTTGCCCTACAGCAGTGAACAGTTTGCTGATGCCGTGTTAACGCTGGTTCACCAAATCCCATATGTTATTAAAGGTCCGGAATATCCTGTTGAAACTCTTGTAAACAATTCTGGAGATTGTGTTGGATTGTCACTCCTTGCGGCTTCCATCATGGAGGCTGGGGGCTTAGATGTTGTTTTGATTCACTATACTGGGATAACCCCTGGTCACATGAATGTTGGAGTTTACCTACCCTACACGCCGGTCTATCATACCGCTGGGATGGCACCCACCGATTTCGCGTACGACAATAAAACTTACTGGACAGCTGAGGCCACCTCTGCCGAAGACTGGAAAGTTGGAGACCAATCTGCATCCCTATCTAATGCAGAACCCAATATTATTCCCCTTAATAACACTGAGCAATCATCCCCAGCACAGGTTTCATCAAGTTGGGGCACTCCTTTACGCCCGTCCTCCATAACTATTAATCTGTCTCCAGAACAATCAAGTGCTAATATGACTCAGGAACAAGCAAGTTTTGGAGAAAATACGCGTGCCCTTGCAGTTTCAGGTTCAATTTCACCAACGTACTCTGGGGAAAACGTATCTATATACGTTAGTAACGGATCTGCCTATGATTATTTCAGAACAGTTACAGATAATGCAAGCGGGTACATGGTGATTTGGAACTTCACTTCAACAGGCACATACTACATTAAAGCAAGTTGGAGTGGTACATCAAATTATGCTGGCGCCGACAGCGAAACCCTTACAGTTTTTGTCGGACCAGAATCATTTGTTCAGTTTAATACCCCCAACTATAGCTACATATTTTTAACATATATCCAAGCAAGCCTTGCAGAATATGCAATTAGCCCACTTCAAGGTGTTAACGATTTTCTCAGCATCCCCTTAGGGGCAAATGTTTCGTTCAGCTACGATTTTACTATACTACAAGCCGGACAAACAGTATCCAACGTTCAAACAGAAAACATAACAATTCCAGGAAGCACACAAACAATATACAAGGGAAGAACGTCATTCATGACAACGCAGGCACCTGAGGAAAATATGACAGTGCCAATAAATGTGCCGATAGACATGGAGCCTCTAATATTACCAGATGATTTTAATCAAACGATAAACAATCAGTTTTGTTTTATCCTTCAAAATAACGGCGGAAATTACAGTTTAAACGTTAGAGGACTAAACGACAATGACATGTCTAACATTTTACTGGGTAATGAAAGCAGCACAGCCTTCATGAATGTTTCTCAGAACATAAAGGAAAACTCTTGGTACAATGTCACAGAAAGTATGTCTGACAACGGAATAACTGCTAATTTATACAACACAAATGGCACGCTCATAGAAAGTAGGGTAACTCCATTTAACGCAACGAACAGCAATGAAATGATAATGTTAATAACAAATAACGTAGATAGCGCCGTAATTTTGAAAGACTTAGCAGTTAAAGCTCTTTATAATACCACTCAACCACCCGAGAGCAATGAAAAGACATCTAATGAAAGCGGATTGTTATTTCCAACCGTTAGCTTGTCAATTCTCTTAGTTGCAACCTTTTCAGTAGCAGTGGTCTACGTTAAGAAAAAAAGACAAATGAGAGACAAAAAAACCGCGCAAATGGTCTTGGTTGCTTTTTTTGGTTTTGATTCTTCGCTTAAATCACTGGAACTCCTTCACTCGTGGAGATGTCTTCAGTAGTACTTTTTATTCTGCTTCCATGAATTTCTGCCTTCGCGTTTCGCAAGTTAATTCTGAATTCAGATTCATCGATTTCAAGAAGTCTCGGACTATTAGAAGTGAACGGCAAGACATATATCACACCATGTTTTGGTACCGAGTCTTGTGCGAAGGCAATTTAACTGGGGTTTAAAAGCCTCGTGTAGACTCTTTTAATGCTTTAGCGGTTTTGTTAGCGTGACAGTATTTTATCATTCTGTCACTCTTTATTATGTGAATCCGTCTTTCATTGATTATCGTTGTTTTCTCATATTATTTGGGTTAGCCTTTGATTTATTTGTAGGAGTAGGTTCAAAAAAGCAGCTGAAAAGCTTGACGGAAAAAAGGTGGCTGGCTGGTGCCTGAGGAGCTCTTAATAGCTCAAATTGCGCTTTCTCTGGGCTACTATTTTTAGTCTCTTTGTTATTGTTCGTAGCAGGTCAGCTTTCATCCCCGCCTTCACAATGGGGGCTTTCCGCTGAGGGCAGTTAAAATTTTTAAGTTGCTGGTAGTGGTTAAAATAAAAGAAAGAGGGGAAGTTTGTTTTTTCCCTTGCGTGGGTTTATGGTCGTTTTCGCACCATTAACAACATTAGAACTGCACCGATTATGACTATCACGATTATTATCGCGATTGCTGCATATAAGACGTATGTGTTAGTGTTTGAGGCTGGGGGTGCAGCTGTTGGTGTTGGAGCGGGTGGGGCTGGTGAAACAGCAAAAGAACTCATTGCGGTTGATGGCCAGTAGCCGTTGGTTCCAGCGAAAGTTGCGAAAACAGTGAAATTGCCGGAGATTTTTGGAGTGTATGTTAAGCTGTAAGTACCGCCTATGGTAGTGGTTGCAGTACCTATGACATAGTGGTTGTTGTTAGAGTCTAAGACAGCTATTTGCACTTGAACGCCTGTAAAGTTGGTTGGTTCTGGTTTTTGCTGGTAAACGTAGCCCATCCAGTTGCTCATGCTTGCATCAGATGCAACCGGAACTCCATTTGGAAAGTCAGCTGCCTGCTCTGTCTGTGTCGTGCCCGCAGAAATATCCATTACGGTACCGCGTATTACTATAGATGTCCCTACCGGTGCAACGGTATCTGGTGCCGTCACTGTTGTAGCGCTTGGTCCTCTGCCTACAGTGTAGATTGAGTTGTCGTAGCCATTGAACCATGTATTATAGCCATCTGCCATGGCATAACTCATAGCTGAAAACTCACCAGTATAACCTGAAAGAGTCCAGATTTGTTGTCCATTTGTAGCATTAATAGCGCGTTCTAATGCACCTTTGTAAATCGGTGTATTAATGGTGTGTTCAGAAGCGACCATGTATATTATTCCGTTGCCGACAGCGTTTATGAAAGTTGGGTAATCGCCGAAAGGTGTGTTGGTGCCAGCGTTCGTGCTGTTGCCTTCGCCGCCGTTACCGTAGGTCCATTTTAATTTTCCAGTTGTCGCATCATAGCAATACATTATTCCTGCGTACCCCATGCTATAGAGGTTGCCGTAAGCAAGTTGAGCCTGTATTAGGGGTGTGATTGGGTTGCCATAGTAATCAAGAGGTGCTTGAGATGGAGTTGGACCCCACATGTACTTGCCTGTGTATAGGTTGTATCCTACCCATTGCATGGTTTGCTGGTAGCCTTCAGTGAAAACGCCTGATTTTGGATCAGCTGGACCTAACAAGACTGTTACGTTGCCTGGTGGGGCATCAACTGTATTCGTCCATAATAACGAACCAATTGCACCTTTAGTTGGATTGAGGTTGAGAGCAAAGTATGTGTAGGGTGCAGAGCTGCTACTTGTACCGCCGCTTAACAAACCAGTGCTTATTCCGGGCAGAGTTCCACTTTCGCAAAGTATCAAGTTACCGTAGAAAGCATCAAGCTGCGTGAAAACGCTGGGTATGTCTGATGGTAGCTTAACGCTCCAATCATAACATTGGCTCGCGTTTCCATTGACTGTGTCGGTATAATGAGTTGTGACAACGGCACCGGAAGGTGGTATGAAAGGATTGAAGGCTGTAACGGCAAAGTTAGTTGATGCAGCTACTGGTACGCCTCCTCCAACTTCTATGTTCCAAGTCCATAGACCAGAAGAGTTCCACTCAGACAAGTATCCGTTTGAAACAACATAGGCAATGTGTTCACCGTTTGGACCCATTGTTATTGGTCCGCTGCTTGGAATGTTAGTTACGTTGAAGAGATAGGCTCCTGTATATGCATCGTATGCTTGAGCAAAGTTGCTTGTGAATAAAATTGGCTGCATAACTCCTTTTTGGTTAGGTTGCTGGCTGTCATAGATGTAACCGAATGATAGTGCTCCTGCGGGGATAGCATTGTTTTCCCAAAGTTGCTTTCCTGTTTGCAGGTTAACGGCGAAGGTTCCACCGCCCTGTGCACTTGAATATCCTAGAGGCGCCTGATAGTAGAGTATTCCGTCCATTATTATCGGATTGTCGTATCTTTGAATGTACGCAGAACCTTCAAAGTAACTGTCTGCTTGAATAAGAGAATTGTTGCCTCCTACGATTCCGCCAGCTTGAAGTGGCAGTGT
Source organism: Bathyarchaeia archaeon (assembly GCA_049522695.1). GTDB lineage: Archaea > Thermoproteota > Bathyarchaeia > Bathyarchaeales > Bathycorpusculaceae > Bathycorpusculum. The sequence continues at coordinate 5,972 of JBEKNP010000053.1, forward strand.
CCACATGATGTGGCTAGTTTGAGAACCTACAGCATCGCCTGGATACCTATTGAGAGCTGCACCTGAAAATATACTGTTTGCTCCATAGGCTGCAATAACGCCTGAACCTACTGAAGGCTCAACGGGTGCTCCTGAACCTAGCCAGTTTGATGAGATTGTATACCAAGCAGGGTTTTCACCGTATATTGGGCGTGTCCAGTATTGCGATGGAAGCGGATAGCTAGATAGGGTGGGTATTGGTGTTTGCTGTACAGTAATAGTTGTTGATGCACTGCTTGGCAGATAAGTGTCGTTAACCAACGGTTCTGGTAGTCCAGATGGACCACCAAATAAGGGAGTACCAGTTAAAGTAGGGTGGTCGTATTCATTAAAGGCTTGTCCTGGGAAGGTAAAGTTAAGAGTGTACGTGCCGGCTACGGTTGGCGTAAATGCGTAGTCTTGGTCTGATGTTGGGTCTGAGACGTAACTAAATGTCTGCTGTATATTTGTACTATTAGGCCCTGTAATGGTAAGCTGGTAATTGTGGAACCTGTAATCGTTTCCTAATCCTGTTTCAGGGGAAAATATGTTGGCTAGCCACATAATAACGAGCACTCGTTGATTTACACCCACAGGGTTAGGTGAGGCGCTGATGAAGGCCCATGTTGGAATTTTCCACGCAGGTGTGTGTGCACTAGCAGTGGGCATTAGTATCATTGAAGCCGCCATTGAAACAGTTAAGAATATAGCAATCGTAATAGCTACAGTTTTATGTTTAGCAATTTGCATTTTTCTTTTCTCCTTATAATTTTGTGTATAATACTTATTGGAATTTTATTTATAAAGTTATGCCCATAGCCATTCAAAAAAAACGCTTAATCGTATTTTAAAAAGTCATTTTTTGAATGTTGTGGGCTTAATCCTACAACAAATATTTAAAAAGCGAGCAGTCCTCCTGGCAGGAATCTAGCTGTTTTCTAATTTTAGAAAAAAAATAAAAGAGAAATATAAAGAGCTTGGGTGAAATCATGGTCGTCTTCTAAGCATCAGTGCAATTAATGCACCTATTATGATTATTATAATAATGATGGCGATTATCTAACCCTAAAACTTACATCTCAGTTATTTACGCTGTGTAGATTATTGGCGTAGTAGTGGACGCAAATGCTTGAGTAAATTGGTAGCTCCTCTTTGATAGATTTGCAAAAAATGAGAAATCTTATATGAAACAGCACGTGATTGAGTGATGATTTAGATGCTCAAGAGGGGCGATGTTGGCAGATCAAATAAAAATCGATGAAATTGACGCGAAAATTTTAAGGATACTATTATTGGAATCACGCACCAGTTTCACCGATATCGCTGGCGAATGTAAAATTACAGTCTCTGCTGTCAGAATGCGCTATAAACGTTTATGGAGAGACGGCGTAATCAACGGCGAAAAAATGCTTGTCAACCCTCACTGCTTGGGGTATCGCCATATCGTTGATTTAGGCATTATAAACGCGGTTGAAGATGAAAAAGAAGTCGCCAAGTTTCTTGAGAGTAAACCGTATATCGCCGAGTTGGTAGGCCCATTTGGCAAATACAACTTCTTTGGAAAAGTAGCCTTAATAAACCTGAACAAGTTGCAGGACATTATTGAAGAATTTGAATCCAACCGCAATATTAAACATGTTGACGCTTTAATCTGGGCAGAAGCAGTAAACATAGAATATCCTCAAAATTTGATTATCAAACCATTGGAACCAGAAAATAAACAACAAATTAAAAAAATGGCAGTTTTAACTAATCAGGATAAAGCATTTTTAGCAATTGACAAGACTGATAGGAAAATTGCAAAGATTCTTTCAGAAAATTCTCGAACTCCCTTCAAGAAAATTGCTACGCAACTGAACATTTCAATTAAAACTGTAATTCAAAGATACAAAAAACTTAGAGAAAACCTGTTAACTCTTTCTACAATAACTCTTGACCTCACAAAACTCGGATACAAAGCTCTTGCGCACGTATACATAAAGGTTTCAAACCGAAGTAAAATGCCAGAAATATACTCTCAATTGCTCGAAATTCCAAACCTAATAGTTATCATAAGGCTCATCGGTTCCTATGACTTATACAGTGCACTTGCTCTGGAAGATTTCGACAAGTTGTTTGAGGCTAATGACAAAATTAGAAGAATAAGCGGTATCGAAACAACAATGGTTTATCTAACAAAAACGCCTCCTTCATGGCCTCTACACTTGTTCCCTTCATTAATCGAAAATGAGGCTATTCAACCAAAATACTGGTCTATTGAAACCACATAAACAGCAGAGTAAAAGAGAGAGCAAATTAATTATTTTCCAAATTTTTATTCGCTTTCATTTTAGGCAAAAATGCGAAATGTTTAAGCATCAAGCATCTCTTTTTGAGGGATAAACAATGAAGCTGGGAAGCAGAAAATGAAACCTCATGTAACCTTAGTTAATCCAGCCGCTCCAGTTGGCTCCACAATGCACCTGCCCTTTGCACTGTTAGGTTTAGGATATTTAGCGGCAGTTTTAGAGAAAAACCAGTACCAAGTTGACGTAATTGATTGCCAAGTGCTAAAGCTTTCGTTTGAAGATTTTAGGAATGAGATTAGTAAGTGCCAACCAAACATTGTTGGGGTTACATCTTCTACGCTTACGTATCAGTCTGCGCTTAAATTGGTAAAGATTGCAAAAGAGGCTTGCCCAAACTGCATAACGATTGCTGGTGGTCCTCATGTTACCTTCTGGGATGACAAAGCGCTCAAAGAGTGCCCAGAATTAGACGTTGTAGTGAGGAGAGAAGGAGAAAATACGCTGTTGGAGCTGGTACAGAGAATTGAAGCCGGCAAAGGTTACTGTGATATTATAGGTATTACCTGCAGGAAAGATGGAAAAATCGTTAGGAATTCAGATAGACCATACATTGAAGACTTGGATTCGCTTCCATTTCCAGCGCGTCACCTTTGGCCGATGGAGCGCCTCCGTGAATACGAGAACATACTTTACTTGGCAACAAGCAGGGGCTGTGTTTACTGGTGCGAATTCTGCGCAACAGTGAGAATGCATGGGCGCAAGTACCGCATGCGAAGCCCCAAAAACGTGGTCGACGAATTAGAGTTTCTGCACAGGACATATGGCGTTAGCAAGTTTACGTTTTGTGATGACGCTTTTACGGTAGACCAGCCAAGAATCGAGGCATTATGCACTGAGATACTAAAGCGCGGGTTGAAAATCGAATGGAATTGTGGCACACGTGTTGATATGCTAACAAAAGAGTTGCTTGTGAAGATGAAGGAAGCTGGGTGCATCTCTGTCTGGTTCGGAGTTGAATCTGGCTCACAGCAAGTTTTAGATGCTATGAAGAAGGGAATCACGCTTGAATTAACCGCAAAAGTTTTCGCTTGGGTAAGAGAACTGGGCTTGAAGCCCGTTCCGAATGTTATCCTTGGCTTTCCTGGCGAGACAAAGGAAAGCGCGTGGAAAACCATCAAATTCGTGGAGCAAATTTCCCCTGATGATGTAGGCTTCTACAATGTAGCGACGCCTTTTCCAGGAACACCGATGTACGACTTAGTGAAGGAGAAAGGGTGGTTGAAAGTAACAGATTTTGATAGGTATGATACTACCAAGCCAATTTTTGAGACACCATGGCTTAGCATGAAGGAGCTGGAGAAGCTGCGTGAAGGTGCGTTTCACCATTTTTATCTGCGCAGAGCATATTTCCTTGACAAGAAAAGACGATTCAAGGCGTCAACTGCAATTGTTATAGGTATACAGCTCATTGCAAATATTAAACTTAAGCTTAGAACAGATAGCTAGAGGCAAAATTCCGGTAAAACACAGAAGCGTTCAACAAAAGGGACATTCACGAATTGCTGTCTAAGTGTTTTTCTTTTTCTAGCTGACTTTCAATAGTCTTATTGGTTTTTATCCAGTAGAGGAGGCCCTGTAGTTTCAAAATGATCATTAGCCTTTCTCCACACTTAAACTCAACAAACATCTTATACTATTGCGCATTAAATCACAAATCACTTGACCATGCCTAGCGCGCTAGGCGGTCTTTGCACAATTTTTATAAACTGTTTATCCAAAGTATCTCAAAAGCAATGCTTAGATAACTCTTGGTTGGTGTTAAACGTCTTAAACATACTAATCGTCATTGTAGTCCTAATTTTAGCTATAGTGTTAGATTTGGTTCTTGGCGACCCATCACCTAATTATCCCGACAAATGGGTTTTCAAGCTGCACCCAACCGTTCTAATGGGCAAATTCACGAAGAAAATCGAGCCTTACTTCAAAAATCCAGACCCAAAAATAGAAAAGTTACTAGGCGTTTTCTTGGGGCTGACAGTGATATGTGCTTTTGCGCTTCCAATTTACTTTGGTTTATGGGCAATCTACACTTACATCAGCATCTTCGTCTATGCTTTTTTTAGCGTCATCCTGCTTAAGATGACTATTTGCATTAAACTGGAGACTAATTGGGCAAAAGCCGCAGCCAAAGCCATCCAAGCAAATGACCTCGATGAGGCAAAAAAGTACAGCCACTTCTCAAGAAGAGAATCCAAAAACCTCACAGGATCACAAATCAGCAGTGCAGTCATCGAATCCATGGCTGAAAACCTCATAGACTTTAAACTCTCACCCATGCTATCCTTTGCATTGTTTGGAGTCACTGGAGCAATCGCTTTTCGAGCTATAAACACGCTTGATGGCATGGTGGGCTTCAAAGATAAAGAACACATAAACATAGGCTGGTTTAGCGCAAACCTAGACACAATCGTCAACTACATACCCACAAGATTCACTGCGCTATTCATGATAGCGGCTGCAGCAATCCTTGGCAAAGACTACAAGAACGCTTGGAAAACAGCTCGCAGAGACCATGCGAAAACGCCAAGCCGAAATCATGGTTGGCCAATGGCTGCCATGGCTGGCGCATTGAGAGTGCAGTTAGAAAAGCCCGGACAGTATGTTCTTGGGGTACCATTGGAACCCTTGACTGGAGATAAGATTTTGAGGGCTTTGCGGATTCGGGACGTGACTATTGTTTTATGGGTAATTTTATGTGTCGGGGTCATTGTGGTTACGCGGTTGTTATTTTTGCCCTTTTAGTGCAAATGTATTAATCGAAGCTTTATTGTATTCTGATTCAAGAAGTGCACAGCCAATGCGTGTTTGCTTGATTAATCCCCCGAGAATTCAGCCGAAAGCATGGGGAAAACCAAATGTTTTTCCACCAATAAGCTTAGCTTCTGTTGCTGCGGTTCTAGAAAAAAACCACAAAGTCAGCATTATTGATGCTCCAACGGAAGGCTGGAAGAACCTTCTCGAAATGGATGAAACCAAGTACCGTGTCGGGTTGAGTACGCAAACCATTGCTGAACGAATTAGGCAATTTAATCCTGATGTGGTTGTTATCGAGATTCCTTTTTCTGGTTGGTCAAAAACCGCGTTTGAGGTCGCCATTAAAGCAAAAAACGTTAACAAGGACATTGTGGTTGTGTTGATTGGTCTGCATCCTTCGGCTAAACCGGAAGATTGCCTTTTGAATTCTAATGTGGATTTTGTTGTTGTCGGTGAGCCAGAAAACACAGTTTTTGAGTTGGTTGCGACGCTGGAGCAGAGAAAACACGATTACAAAGGCATAGATGGCTTAGGCTTTATGGATAACGGGAAACCGGTTCTCACTGGTAAGCGTGCTTTGATTGAGGATTTGGATTCGCTGCCGTTTCCAGCTAGGCACCTGCTTCCGATGGATATATATTACGAGGCTGTTAAAGCGAATCCTTTGCGAGGCGAAATTCGCAAGCCATGGACTGCAATGATTACAAGCAGAGGTTGTCCGTATAATTGTGTTTTCTGTTCTAACTGCATTGTTTGGGGCAAAAAATGGCGGGCAAGAAGCCCAAAGAACGTAGTTGATGAACTGGAGCAGGTAATCAAAACCTATAGGATAAAGCAGCTTGATTTTTTAGATGACAACATGACTTTGGACAAAAAACGTATGGCAGATATCTGTGACTTGATTGGGCAGAGAGGTTTAAGAGTCGAGTGGTTTACGCCTAACGGTGTTAGAGCTGACAAGCTTGATGAACCGCTTTTGAGGAAAATGAAGAGGGCTGGTTGCAAAAAGATTCGTATTGCACCTGAGTCTGGTGTTCAGCATGTTGTGGATAAGGTTATTGGGAAGAATCTGGATTTGAAGAGTATTGAGCAGGCTGTAATTGCTTGCAAAAAGGTCGGCATCAAAGTTGGCTGTTTCTTCGTTATCGGGTTGATTGGGGAAACCAAAGCAGACATAGAAGAAACTATAAAGTTTGCGTATAAACTTAGGAGGTTAGGCGCTGAAAGCTTCGTATTCAGCATTGCCATGCCACTTTATGGAACAGCACTATACGAACAAGCAAAAAAAGGCGGTTTTCTAAGAGAAGGCTTTTGCGATGACGCATTAGCAGCAACGGAACCATTAATTGAGACACCACAGTTCTCAGCGAACGATCTGCAGGAGCTATGCGCGAGAGCAAACATGGTAAATCCAACTTTTACACGAGACAAAGTTGTAAGAGCTATTCGGAATCCTAAGAAAACTATCAAGATATTATTGAAAATAAAATAATTCAGAAATCAAGGATAACCCCGGCTTATAATTTTTGGATAAGTCTAACAAATTATTTAAAGGAAATAGGCGATATTACTATTGGTGGATTCTGCGGTTAAGAAACAAGTTCTCAGCCTATTTTTCATCGGTATAATGGTTTGTGGATTGGCGTCAGCTGGCAATGCGCACTGTGCTTCTGGTACCTCAAGCGCCTCTTCAGCATCTAACGTTTCTTCAATTATGTGGTCGATAGCATGGAACCGAACTTATGTAGGAAGCGATTTACTTGAAGTAGACTCAGTCATTCAAACTGTTGATGGAGGATTTCTTTTGGGAGGAACAACTTCCACTTCGCATGGTGAACCAACCAAAATTGAGCTTGTCAAGGTCGATTCTTCAGGTAACCTACAGTGGAATAAAACTTACGAGGGCATAGGGAATCATTACAGCAAATGGCTTATTCAAACCAGTGACGGTGGATATGCATTAGCTGGTGAATATGCGGGCAGTTTCTGGCTTGCCAAAATCGACGAGGCAGGCAACATGCTATGGAATCAAACCTACAACGGAGCAGGATTGAGCTGGGCGACGTCTCTAACCGAAACTAATGATGGCGGATATGCGTTAACAGGTCAAACGAACTTTTCATTAACCGAGGGAGCTAATTCAGCAAGCGGCAATGGTGTTGTTTGGCTTGTAAAAACCGACGCTTTAGGCAATGAACAGTGGAATACGACTTTGGGGGAGGGAGCAGTGAATTCAATTATCCAGACAAATGATGGCGGATATGTTTTGGCAGGTTCCATCAATAACACACCCGACTACTTGCTTATGAAAACTAATTCTAATGGAGATTATCAGTGGAGTGAGACTTACGGAAACCAAGATGACGACGTCTGCTATTCTGTTGTCCAGACCGCTGACGGTGGTTATGCTTTGGGAGGATGGATGTGGTTGCGCAGTAATGGCGGTGGACCAAACATTGCTATTGTTAAGACGGATGCTTTGGGCAACGCGCAATGGACAAATTGCTATGGTGAAGGCGAAGCCAGGTCCATGGTGCAAACAAGTGATGGAGGCTTTGCAGCAGTTGGAGATAAATTTATCAAAGTAGACGCTGTTGGTAACGAGCAATGGGAGAAAAGCTTTGGAGAAAGCAACACTACTAATTATGAAGCTTACTCCGTTATTCAAACGCAAGATGGTGGTTATGCAATCGCAGGAGCAAGTTGGGCGACCGAAGGAAACCCTATTACCTATGCTTGGCTGGCTAAAATTAGTTCAACCTCATCGACACCTAGCCCCAAACCAAGTAATTCTCCAGCCTCCTCAATTCCAGAAGCCTCATCATGGATGATGTTCGTTTTGCTTACAGTGGCTACGGCGTTATTTGTGACCATCAGAAAGAGAACCCGCTTTTTGAGGTTTAAGATGCCGCTTGAGATCGTTTTGCTGTTTCTCGCAAGTTTTATAATAATGTGTTTGGTTCTTAATGGGACATGACGAGTGATTCCGATAGACTATTGCTTGTTGCCAAAGTTGTTGGTCAAGTGCTGTTTTTGTTCGGTTTACTGGCCTGGCTTGATGGCGTTGTAATACAGTTAACTAATCCTATGTGGCTGGCAATGCCAGTCTCTCATCTTCTCAATGTAAGAACTGACACCTTCACAATCTTAATGTTTATCACAAGCGCCATAGGGTTCTTTATTTGGAGATTAGCGGCTGAATTCATTAAGTATGAACAAAACAAAGCAACCCATTGACTGTTACAGTAATGTGTTTATGAATAAGCTGAAAATGATGCATATTTGTAACTGTATGTGAAAACGCAAGGTTTTTTATTCTAAGCTTCAATAGCGAGATATCAGCTAAACTAATGCAGAGGAAAAGTCGGCGGCTTGTCAGCAGATTTGGCGTTAATTAATGCAAACGTTCAGACCATGAATCCTAATCGACCGGTTGCTAAAGCCGTCGCCATATCAAAAAACAAAATCATCAAAGTCGGCACAAACGATGATATTAATCATCTGATTGGCAAAAACACTAAGGTACTTAGTTTGGGCGGGAAAACTGTGGTTCCCGGTTTGATTGATACTCATATTCACGTGGCAGATTTTGGCAAATGCCTGCTATGGCTTGATCTAACCAGTGCAGGGTCAATCAAGGAACTGCAAAGCTTGCTAAGAGAGCATGTCAAGAGAACCCCGAGCGGACGTTGGATAATTGGTCGCGGATGGAACCCAAATCACTTCAAGGAAAAACGCTTACCCAATCTCTCCGACTTGGACGAGGCTGCACCCGACAACCCACTAATTCTTTACCACGAATCAGCAATGATTTGTGCCGTAAACAGCAAAGCCTTAGAAATAGCGGATATGACAGAGCAGACCTCTGTACCTTCAGGCGGAACGATTGATAAAAACCCACAGACTGGTAAGCTTACGGGAATTTTACGAGACAGCGCCACCAGCTTACTTTGGCAGGTGGTTCCTGAACCGACTGAAGATGAGCTTTTAAGTGCAACAGCGTTAGCTTGCCAAAAAATTGTGGAAGCTGGATTGACCAGCGTGCATTGGATAGTGCTTTCGAAGGAGGAGCTTCCCATAATTCAGAGGCTTCATGCCAAGGGAAAACTTCTCGTAAGGGTTAACGTGATAATTCCAGAAGCGCTCTTAGAGAAAACAGTCGGCTTCCAGACAGCTGACAATTTACTGTTACATGTCGGCGGCGCTGTAATTGCTACAGACGGCTATCTAGATTCCAAAACAGCTGCGTTATTTGAGCCCTATAGTGATGAGCCAAATAACAGCGGCGGATTGCTATGCACTCAAGAGACATTGACAGCTTCGGTCAAAAAAGTATCAGCTGCGGGTCTTCAGCCGATTATACATTCTATGGGCGACAAGGCTGTGGATGCGGCATTGAAGGCAATAGAGTCAGCTTCGAAGCAGATGACAGGCAAACCCGTTCGCTTTCGCATCGAGCAAGCAGCAGTTCTAAACAAAGAATTAATCAAGCGCCTGAAAACTCAAAAAGTTGTCGTTTCTGTGCAACCCAAAGTTATCACATCAGAATTCGCCGTTTGGTCAGCCACAGAATGCCTTGGCGTCGAGAGAGCTAAGTGGTTGCACCCACTCAAAACCCTGCTTAAAGAGGGTGTGAAGGTTGTTGGTGGTTCAGACTGCCCCATGGAACCTTTGAACCCTCTGCTTGGCATGCAAGAAGCCGTGCTGAGAAAGAATTTTTGTGAACAGCGCTTAAGCATTGAGGAAGCCATGCGCATGTACACGATTGATGCAGCCTACGCGTCTATTGAGGAAAAAGTTAAGGGGTCAATTGAAGAAGGCAAGCTTGCTGATTTAACAATTCTGTCCAACAACCCAATGACGGCCTCAACAAATAAAATTAAGGATATTAACATCGAAATGACCATCATAGATGGGAAAGTGGGTTATTCTAAGCATTCACTAAACGGCTAATTTATGAGTTGTTTTTCTCTCCCAATTATTTTGATATTTCTCTAAAGCCTCAGCGGGCCTACGTACACTCAACAAAAGGTTTATAGCCATTTCTTTTCCTATCCCTTTTCTAATTCGAGGGGGCTTAAAATTGAAAGTTGTTGTCCACTGGAGCGGAGGCAAAGAATGCTGCTTAGCTTACCACAAAGTCATCAAACAAGGACATCAAGTTGCTTATCTTCTCACCTTTGAATACATGAAACCATACGTTTTCCACAGTTTCCCCATGATGGAACTCCAATCCAAAACTCTGGGAACCCCCCTCAAGCGGGTTAGGATTAAGAAGCCTTACGAGGATATCCTTGGTGCTCTCACAAAGTTGCATGACGAAGAAGGCATTGAGGGCATAGTTACAGGCGACATAGTCGGAGCAGGATGCGCCCTTGTCCACTCAAGCTATTATGAGAGTATGGCTAAACAGTTGAACTTGGCTTTCATGATGCCGCTGGAAAACCCTTCTGGCGACACCTACGACGTGCTCAAAGAAGTTGTTGGAACAGGCTTAAGACCCATGTTAAACTGCATTAACACCAACTTCTTTGGTGAAGAATGGCTGGGAAGAAAAATCGACCCAGACTGTGTCAAGGAGCTAAAAAAGCTAGCTGACGAAAAAGACATAGATGTTTCCAGTGAAGACGGCCAAGGCTACCACAGCACCGTGGTTGATGCGCCGCTCTTCAAAGAATCAATTGCCATTGGTAAGTTTAAGGCTAAGAAAAAGAAGGAAAAGTCGAAGAACTGGAAGAGAAATTGGCTTTATATGGATATTAAGGAATGTTATTTGAAGCCCAAAGAAACGCCTTAATGAATAGAAAACTATTTCGCTTATCTAATCCGCCAGAATTGATAAATTTGGTGTTGTTCAAAAAACGCGAGCTTTTGCATAAAGTAAATGAAGCACAAGGCATAAACTCTGTATTGTTTCAGGGAAGAACATGAAAACTCGCATAACTCTTGTCAATCCGCCGTACCCTGGTGGTTCTCATCAGCATCCGCCTTTCATGCCCTTAGGCATCGGGTACTTGGGCGCCGTGTTGTACAAGAATCATTTTGAAGTTAACGTGATTGATTGCCAAGCGCAAAAGATCACTCACAAACAGTTCAAAGAGGAAATTGCAAAGGTTCAGCCTGACATAGTTGGAGTAACCTGCACTACTCTCACGTACAAGTCAGCGCTCGAGATAGTAAAGATAGCTAAGCAAGTTTGGCCAAACTGCATAACCGCAGTGGGAGGTCCCCACGTCACGTTTTGGGATGATAAGGCACTTCAAGAAGAGCCTTCCCTGGATATTGTTGTTAGGGGTGAGGGTGAAAACACGATACTTGAGCTTGCGCAAAGAGTCGAAAACGGCCAAACTTACCAAGACCTTATCGGCACTACCTGCAGAAACGGCATGGCAGTAGTCAAGAACGCTGACAGGCCTTACTTGGAAGACCTTGACAGCTTGCTGTATCCAGCGCTTCACTTGTGGCAGCACACTGAGAACCTCCGCAAGTACGGGACAATACCTTACCCAGTAATGACTAGTCGAGGCTGCGTGTACTGGTGCAATTTCTGCACAGCCGTTCGAATGTTCGGCAGAAGATACCGAATGCGCAGTCCAAAAAACGTGGTGGACGAGCTGGAATTCCTGCACAAAAATTATTATGCTAACCAATTCACCTTTTACGATGACGCTTTTACTGTCGATCAAGCACGAACCGCAGAGATATGTGATGAAATTCAGCGCAGAGGACTAAAGTTTAAGTGGGATTGTGAAACCCGCGTTGACATGGTATCCAAAGAACTCTTGGTTAAAATGAGACAAGCAGGGTGTATAGCTGTTTGGTTCGGCGTCGAATCAGGGTCCAAGACGGTTTTAACCAGCATGGGCAAAGGCTTCTCACTTACCCAAACAAGACGTGCTTTCAAGTGGGCAAAAGAAGCTGGGTTGATGACTGTTGCAGGCGTCATATTGGGCTTCCCAGGCGAAACAAAGGAGAGCGCTTGGGAAACAATCAGGTTTGTTAAGGAACTTAACCCTAACGATGTCGGCTTCTACATTGCTACGCCTTACCCTGGGACACCAATGTATGAAGAGGTCAAGGCCAACGGATCCTTAAAGATAACTGACTTCGACAGATATGACACTGCGACACCCACCTTTGAGATTCCAAACATGACTATGCAGGAACTGTCCGAAATTAGGGAGCAAGCGTTCCAAAGCTTCTATCTCAGCCCAGCCTACTTTGTCAGTGCCTTGGGCATGTTTAAGAAAGGAAAAATGTGGGGTCTAGGCGCAACCCGACTTATACTGGCGCACTTTCGCAGAGCAGTCAGGGCAAAAGCCAACAACCTCCTGAAATAAGTAATAGCAAAAACGTGGAGAGAGAGCAATATTGATTTTACTGATGACCACCGCCCCACCATTAAAATCGCCTTGGGGCATGGCGGGAAAGCTGCCTCCACTGGGACTCGCGTACGTTGCTGCCGCCTTAGAAAAGGACGGCTATCAAGTGGAAATTTATGACAATTACCTACTTGAACAGCCAATTGAAGAAGTTAAATCTGAAGTCAGAAAGCGATCGCCAGAAATAGTTGGCATAGCCTGCAGTTCGCTAACTTATGAACGGTGCATCGAAACGGCAAAAGCAGTCAAAGAAGCATGCCCATCCTGCAAAGTTGTTGTGGGTGGCCCTCATCCCTCGTACATGCCTCAAACCCTGTTGGAGCATGAAGAGGTAGATTACGTGGTTATCGGCGAGGGAGAGCATGCAATGGTTCAGCTTACCGCCAGCATCACGAATGGCGAAAAAAAGGCATCTGCCGCCGGCATCCGAGGCGTAGCATGCAAGATCGACGGTCAGACGCTGAAAAGTGAGCCTGAATTCATCAGCGATTTAGACCAGATTCCCTTTCCAGCGCGTCACCTGTTGCCGATGAAAATGTACGACCGCGCACTTGGCTATTTAAGTGCTAAACCCGTAGATACCATGAGCATACTTCGTGGTTGCCCATACAAATGTGCGTACTGTGAAACCAGGCAGCTATGGGGTACAATATGCCGAGCGTTCTCGGCTCATAGAGTCATGGACGAAATTAAGCAAATGACGGAAAACTACGGAACCAGAGGAATCTACTTTGTCGGCGACAACTTTACAATAAACAAAAAACGCACATCCGACCTTTGTCAGCTCATCATAAGCAGCAAAATAGATCTTAAATGGACATGCGAAACCAGAGCCGACCTCATCTCCAAAGACTTGCTTTCTGAAATGAAAGCTGCTGGCTGCCAAACCATATTCTTCGGCGTCGAATCAGGATCACCTACAATTCAGCAGAAGCTAGACAAAAACATCGATTTGCAAGAGATACAGCGCACTTTTGAGTTCTGCAAGCAAGTCGGCATACAAACCGCCACTTCTTTCATGTTGGGCATCCCTGGCGAAACAGTCGACGATATGAATGCTACTTTCAAGTTTGCGAAAAGCCTCAAAGCAGACTGGTGCCAATTCAACATTTACGTGGCGTGCCCAGGCAGCAGACTGTACGACGAAGTGATAAGCCAAGGCTTATACGACCAGATGGATAATTATTTGGCGCGTGTCAAAACCAAAGAGTTCGATTACGACATGCTGGTTAAGATTCAGCGTGATTTCCAGCGTGGCTGCCAGAAGTCGGTGGCGTCTAAGCTGATTCGAGTAGTTAAGCAGGAAGGCTTAGGCACCGCCGTTAAGAAAAGTGCCTCTATGGTTTTCCGCCGTTAGTCGGAACTAGCTTTTTAGCTTGTCAGACTTTTATGTGCGCTCAAACATATCCCCGATGTCTGCTAAATGATTCTATTAGACATCAAAAAATGATTCACTATGGCCCCGCACAGAAGGTGCGCATAAGTGTTCATTAATTGTTTTTGAGCCTTTTTCTTTTAATGAAACCCTTTAGCAGCTTGGTTAGATTTTTAGGGGTGAGGGTGTTAAGGGATAGCTGAAAGAAGCTCGTAAGGAGGT
>JBEKNP010000054.1:0-19201 GCA_049522695.1 Bathyarchaeia archaeon
AGGTTTGAGAAGGGCGGTTGGTGCAAAGAGAGGAAGAGGTCTTGTTCTCCTCAAATCTGCCCCCAAACCAGAAAATAAGACTTACAACCACTTTACACCAATAAAGGGACAAGCCAGCGCGCCATATCCCGAGCAAATACGCGCCAGTCCGAAATGGTAATCTGGCAACGCTCTTCACATCCAAAGTCTGCAGAAAAGCAAAAACAAACAAGAGCGAAAGTACTCCCCGATTCAAGAAGTTTACCGTCATGATAAGCCCAAACTTGCCTACTGCAAGATCGCTTTCCGCTTGGCTTATTGGGCTATAATGTGGCGGCAAGATTTGAGCTATCACATCGAGTATTACATAGAGAACGATTCCTAAGATGACTATCCAGAAGAGTTTAGCAGAATCCGCTTTCTTGAATTTATCCATGACTTGCTTCATTAACTAAGTAATAAGATTAAATTTATTATGTCTTGCCATTTAGCGGAAAAGCAGACTTTTTAACTTTGAAGGATAAAATAGTTACTCAATTTTTCCTAGCGTGAGGGAAGCTTCTGTGTTGTTTCGGTAATGCTTTTCAATAAGTGCTAAAATATCAATAGGTGAAGGTGCAACAAAATTGAACGAGGCGAAACCAGTAATCCTAAAAATCGGCGGCTCAGCCATCACCGACAAAACAGGGGAACTAGCCGCGAAAACTGAAATCATAAATCGCTTAGCGGAGGAAATTAAGCGGGCGGATCTTGATAACTTGATAATTGTGCATGGTGGCGGAAGCTTTGGTCACCCGACCGCAGCGAAGTACGGCATAAAAGACGGCTACAAGGAAGACCCGACGCAAAAACTCGGCTTCGCCGAAACCCACCACGTAATGACGGTGCTCAACGGGTTAGTTATGGATGCGCTTATTTGGCATGAAATTCCAGCTATAAGCATCGCGCCCTCATCCTGCATCATAACTGAGAACGGCAAGATTAAATTTTTTGACGAAACCGTTCTTAAATCAATGGAGAAAATGTTGTTTAAGCCTGTCCTGTACGGCGATGCTGTTTTAGACGATAAATTAGGCTTCACAATTCTCTCGGGCGATCAGCTGGTTGCTTATTTAGCAATTAAGTATCAGGCTTCAAAAATCGTACTGGGCGTTGACACGGACGGCTTGTTTGACTGTGACCCGAAAACTAACTCCAACGCTAAACCATACAAGCACTTAACATTGGCAGAACTCAAGCAGATTCAGCCTAAACTCGGCAAGGCAACTGGCACAGACGTCACAGGCGGCATGGCAGGCAAAATAGCTGAGCTTATCCCAGCCATTGAACAAGGAGTTCGCGTTACTATTACAGGCGCCACAAAAGGGTTATCTATTTACAGAGCACTAACAGACCAAAGTGTATTAGGCACAGAAATCGAGAAGGCGTAAGATGACTGAAACTGAGAAACGAAAAGCAGAGCACATTAAAATCCTCTTGGAACAAAAAGCCCAAGCTAGAAAAGCCACCGCAGGTTTCGAAGACCTCCAAATGATCCACCGAGCCCTGCCAGAAGTTGACAGACAAAAAATCAACTTATCAGTATCTTTCTTAGGCAAAAAATTCTCGGCACCCCTGATTGTTGGCGCCATGACTGGCGGGACAGAAGAAGCAGCAAAAATAAATGCTTCAATCGCCGAAGCCGTGGAAAAACTTGGTTTAGGCATGGGTGTGGGAAGCCAAAGAGCAGCCATCGAAGACCCAAAACTCGAAAAAACCTACAAGATAGCACGGAAAAAAGCGCCAAATGCTTTCTTAATCGCGAACATAGGTGGAGTACAGCTTGTTTATGGATACGGCTTAAAAGAAGTCAAGAAAGCCGTGGAAATGATAGAAGCTGATGCAATTGCTGTGCATCTTAACGCGGTTCAGGAAACGCTTCAGCCTGAAGGACAAACCAACTTTAAAGGAGTTTTAGCGAAAATCAGTGATATTGCGGGTGAACTTGACAAGCCTGTGATTGTTAAAGAGACCGGTTGCGGGATTTCAGCGGAAGATGCAAAAGCACTTGAAGCTGCAGGCGTAAAAGCCATCGATATAGGCGGTGTTGGCGGAACAAGTTTTGCAGCGGTTGAATATTACCGTTCAACAAGCCCAAACAACATGGGTGAAGTTTTCTGGGATTGGGGCATCCCCACAGCCTTAAGTCTGATTGAAACAACTCAGACCGTGAAGATTCCAGTGATTGCTTCCGGCGGAGTTCGAAGCGGCTTAGACATAGCTAAATCTTTAGCGTTAAACGCAAATTTAGCCAGTATTTCTCAACCTGTGCTTGAAGCGGCGGTTAAAGGGGCAAAGAAAACTGAGGAATTGCTTTCTTGTTTAATTGATGAGTTGCGAAATGTTATGTTTTTTGTGGGCGCTGAGAACCTTGAATCCTTAGCGAAAGTACCTTTGGTAATAGGCGGAAAAACTGCAGAGTGGCTAAACATCCGAGGCTTTGACATAGTGAAGTATGCTCAGAGGAGCACGTTAACATTTGAATATTGAAAAGTTTCTTGAAGAAAAAGCGCCCCTAATCGACAAAGTTATTGAAAAGTACATACCGCGAGGCTTCAGCAAAGACTCGGTTCTTTTCAAGGTTAATCCGCCTATGTACAGTTACAACTTAGAACCATTAAACAAAGCAATTGCAGAACCCATCTGGGACATGCTAGACCGTGGCGGAAAAAGGTGGCGTCCAGCGCTTTTCCTTCTCATTTGTGAAGCATTAGGTAGAGACTCCGATTACTGTTTAGACTTCTCCATTATCCCCGAAGTTATCCATAACGGAACGCTGGTTATCGACGATATTGAAGATTCCTCAAAACTTCGTCGAGGCAAACCATGCACATACAAAATCTTCCAAACCGACATCGCTGTTAACGCTGGAAACGCCATGTATTACCTGCCGCTTCTTCCGTTAATGACGCAAAAAGCAAAGCTTACACTTGAAATGCAACGGGACATATACGAGGTTTACGTACAAGAAATGATTAACCTAAGCATGGGGCAAGCCATGGACATTGCGTGGCACAAGGGCATCGCAAATGCGGACGAGTTAGGCGAAGAGGATTACTTGCAGATGTGCGCTTACAAAACAGGCACTCTCGCCCGTATGGCAGCCAAAATAGCGGCTGTACTATCGGGT
Source organism: Bathyarchaeia archaeon (assembly GCA_049522695.1). Taxonomy (GTDB): domain Archaea; phylum Thermoproteota; class Bathyarchaeia; order Bathyarchaeales; family Bathycorpusculaceae; genus Bathycorpusculum. Next base: position 3,149 of record JBEKNP010000054.1, read on the forward strand.
GCCAACAAGCCGCTGGTGGAAAAACTCGGGCGCTTCGCTGAAAGCATCGGCGTTGCCTTCCAAATGCAGGATGATCTTTTAGATATAACTGGAGTGGAGTTCGCCAAGAAGAAAGGCGGCGTTGGGCAAGACATTACTGAGGGCAAAAGAAGCTTAATGGTTATTTATACGCTGAAAAAGGCGAATAGCGCTGACAAGAAACGGCTTATTGAAATTTTAAACATGCACACTTCGGACCAAGCCCTAAGAGATGAGGCAATCGTTTTGATGCAGAAATACAATGCTGTAGAACATGTTAAGCGTACAGCAGAGCGAATTGTCGAAGAAAGCTGGAGTGAAGCTGAAAAGCTTTTACCGACACCCCAAGCTAAGGAAAAATTAAAAGAGTTCGCCGAATTCTTGATTAAAAGAAACAACTAACATTTCAGCGAGCGTAAAAGTTTGGCACTTGAAAATGACATTGAACTTAAAGAGCTTATTCGCAAAGCTGCACTGCTTAATGCGGTATCGCATGACGGCAAAGCTCAAGCAGGCGCCATGGCAGGTAAAATTCTTGGCGAAAGACAAGACCTGCGAACCAAGGTAAAAGAGCTCTCAAGCCTAATCAACACCATCGTCAATGAAGTTAACAGCCTCTCCATTGCAGAACAAAAAGCGGTTGTGGAGGAAAATTGGCCTGAAACAAAGAAGAAAGAGAAGGCTGAAGAAAAACGTCTTTCGCCATTGCCTAATGCGGATAAGTATGCTCAGATAGTGACCCGGTTCTCTCCTAATCCTGACTGTGTTTTGCATTTGGGTTCAGCAAGAGCCATAATTCTAAGCCACGAGTACGCTCGCATGTACAACGGGACATTCATTTTGCGCTTTGAAGATACGGACCCAAAAGTGAAAAGGCCGTCATTGATATTTTATGATAGCATTAGGCAGGATTTGAAGTGGCTAGGTTGCAAAGTTGACGAGGAATACATCCAAAGTGACCGACTGCCAATTTACTACGACTATACCGAGCAACTGATACGCGGTGGTGGCGCGTACGTTTGCGAGTGCTCGCCTGAAGAATTCAGAAAAAAAACCATAGCCAAAGAACCCTGCCCATGCCGAATCCTATCCGCAGCCGAGAACTTGGAACGCTGGAACCGCATGCTCAGCGGCAGTTACGCGGAAGGACAAGCAGTAGTTCGAGTTAAAACTGAACTGGAACATCCGAACCCAGCGGTCAGAGACTGGCCAGCCCTAAGGATTATTGATACAAAGAAGTATCCGCATCCACGGATTGGAAGCAAATACCTAGTTTGGCCCCTCTATAATTTAGCCGCCGGCTTAGACGACCATTTAATGGGCATCACACATATCATCCGAGGCAAAGAGCACTACACCAACATGGTTCGCCAGAAATACATGTACGCGCATTTAGGTTGGAAATACCCCGAAGCCATCCATTACGGCAGACTAAAAATCACAGGCGCTTTCCTAAGCAAATCAAAAATTGTTCAGGGAATAAAAGAAAGCATCTACGCGGGCTTTGACGACCCACGCTTAGGCACTTTCGTCGCACTTAGAAAACGGGGAATCACGCCTGAAGCCATCAAAAAAATGATAATCGACGTGGGAACAAAATCAAACGACGTGACCTTGAGCTGGGAAAACCTGTACTCCTACAACCGCAAAATCCTTGACGCCACAAGCGACAGGTACTTTTTCGTGCCCGAGCCTGTGGAACTAAAAGTTTTCCAAGTGCCAAAAACTTTCCTTGCCAAACTTCTTTTGCATCCTGAGAAGCCTGAGCGGGGCTTTAGGGAATACAAGATAACTCCAGAAGATGAAAAAAAAGCGGCGAGTTTTTGGGTTTCAAGAAAAGATGGTGAAGCGATAGAGCCAGAAAAAGTAGTTAGGCTCATGGAACTCTTCAACGTCAAAATCGAAAACAAAAAAGGCAACTCGGTGACTGCAACATTCTCAAGCGAATCCTATGAAGATGTTAGAAAAATTAAAGCTCAACTAATCCAGTGGATACCGAGAGGCGAGGAGTTTCCATGCCAAGTGGTCATGCCAGACGCCTCAGTTACCGAAGGATTTGCTGAGAGTGCCTGCAAAAAGTTAAAGCCAGACGCTATAATACAGTTTGAACGCTTTGGATTCACTCGCATAAACGAAGTAAACCAGAAATTAATCGCTTATTACGCTCACAAATAAGAGATGAATAAACATGAAAAAACTCGATAAAGCAATAATTTGGCCAATCTACTTCGACTCTTCTAAAACCAGAAAAAAAGGACGCCGAGTCCCAAAAAACTTGGCAGTGCAATCCCCAAAAATAGCAGAACTTAAAGAAGCAGTTGACAAATTAGGCTTAAAGAACGAAGTTAATCTTGAAGCTCATTTTCCCAAAATGCATTGGGTTAAGACAGGAATGTTGCTCGTTGAAAAGAAAGAACCAAAAGAAAAGATAATACAGAAAATTGCAAAACAATTAGTAAAAATTAAAAGCGTGCCTGCAAAACCGCAGTGAAAATTTAGCTTTTCTCTTTAGCAGCCATTAAGACAGCGTTAATTATGCCGTCTTTGCCTGGTCTGCTGGTAACTTTTGCAAGTCCCAGAGCGGTTTCTATTTCTGCACCTTTAGATATGACGCCTCTTCGGTTATAATCAACGTTAGCACCGTTTCTAACCACGCGGGTGATTTCGGTTTTTTGTGTTTTGCCGCTTTTAGGATCGGTTACTGAAGCGTATTTATCGCTTAAGACCTTGACTTTTGTGTTGCCGCCTAAGCCTCTGGAAATTTTCCTTCTGGGTTCACCGAGAATTGTTTCTGCAGGGTATCCGCCTTGCTCATACTTTTTCTTTGATCTGTAAGCTCTTTTTTTGCCGCCTGTGAGTTTTCTTTTGCGTAAACTGCTATGCCAAGACATAATCTACATTTCCCTTTTTCGATATCTAATTCGAGTAGTCAGTAAAACCGTTAATTTCCATATAAACGTATCCGTTTAAGTTTGCTCGTAATCCTTCAATGCGTCGCCGAAAATGCGTTTTAACTCTTTCTTCATCATGCTAGCGTCATGTGTTAGCCCGAAGTAGTCTGCAAAATAATCAGTGGTCTTTAAAGCCATTGAACGGCCGCTTCTTTCAGCGGCAATCAACCCCATATCCTTCAGCAACTTCACATGACCATACGCGTGTTGTCCCCTGACATCAATTACTCTTTTCTGAGAAACAGGCTGTCGGTAGGCAATGTAGGAGAGCGTCTTGAGAGGTCCGGAAGACAGCAGAGGTCTGTTCACAAGTTTCTTAATCAACGGTGTGAAGTCTGCTTTCACCTGCAGAACGTAGCGTTCATCTTTTAACGCTAAAATTTCAAGCGCCGTGTTCCTTGCAGCGTATTCTTGTATCAACGTTTCAGCGTATTTTTGGACTTTCTTCTTTGAGCGGCTACCTATAACTTGGCATAACTCGTTGAGATCTAATGGGCGACCAGCCACGTACAGTGCAGCTTCTAACAGTGCTAAGCAATGAGCTTTCCGTTCGGCATCCTGCGCTTGCTCTGCATCCAGGTTTGAATTAACTGCTTGTTCCTTCGGCTTTTCCAACGTTCAGTTTCCCCACAGCAATGTATAATTCTTCTGTTTCTTCATTCTGCCATAAACTTACTTTGCCATCCTGTGCTAAAAACAAGAGGTAAATAAACATTCTTAATGCTTCAATTCTATTTGCATCCTTCGATAAGGTTGAAAAATCGATTATGCCTGCACCTTTCACCTTCTCGCATAAAATTGCGTACAACTTATCAATCTGCAACTCAAGCTCAGCGATAAACTTGTCGAACTGCGGCATCAAATCTGAAACCGCCGGAAGGACAGGATGCTGCTCAACAACATGGTCAAGATGAAGCATTTTTTCACCCTTCAACACATCGTCTAAGACTTCAAGCAAATGCTGAATAGTTGTAGAGGTTAACTCATGCCTCAACGGCAAGAACAAAGGTGGTGGAACAAAATCCTGCGGACCTTTAGGCGGCACAGGCGGCTCTTGCAAGGTGAGCAGCAGTTTAGACTTCATTAAGTAAATTAAAGCGGAAGAATCCAGTGCAACGCCTGAGGCTCGGAAATCAACTTTGTCTGTTTTCTCCATTTCAGTGAGAAATGACCGTAGTAGGTAAGCTATGTTAACGTTCCACGGAGTTAGCTTCTCAAGTTTATTTAATTCAAATAGTATGTTCAACGGAGGTCGAAGGTAAAAGGGTCTTCTGATTGGCGTTGTTGACATTTAGCTCTGTGCCTCCGCTGGGAACTTGGCGGTCACAACATTGGAGACTCCATTGAGTTCGTAGACTCCATAGACTTTTTGTGCCTTATTTACCATTTCAGGCCGCAAGCTGATTACGATAAACTGGATTTTTCCAGCTTCCTCAAGGAGTACTTCAGCTAGCTTTGTCGTGTGGAAAGCATCTAAGTGTGCATCCACTTCATCGAGAATGTAGAATGATGCAGGCGTAAATTCTTTTAGTGAAAATATGAAGCTGACTGCTGAAACTGAACGTTCTCCACCGCTTGCCCCACTCACAATAATTGAGGGCTTGTTTGGGAACTGCACAACCATGTCTATGCCTCCAGCGAAGGGTTCTTCAGGATTTTCCAGCTTAAGCGTGGCTTCTCCCCCGCCGGTGAGTTTGGAAAAGTAAACTTTGAGGCTGGTGTTGATTTTTTCGAAAGCGGTCATGAAAACCTTGCGTTTCTTAGCTTCAATCTCATCCATGAACTGTACAATGGCTTGTTTTTCTCCTTCCAACTCATTTAAGCGAACAGATAACTCTCTGTATCGTGAAATCTGTTCAGCATAATGAGACAGTGCAAGCTGGTTTATGGCGCCTATTCTTTCGAGTTCAAACTGCATCATGCGAATGGTTGTTTCGGCTTCCTGAACCTGCTTCTGGCTTGTTTCTAAAGGTTGCTCATAGCCAAACTGACTAAGTTGATTTTGAAGTTGCTGAAGACGAAGCTGGCTAGTTTCCATGCTCAGTTGAAGCTGGTTTTGAAGCCTTTCAGCCTGTTCATATTCCGAATCAAGCAACCGTAACTCAGCATCAATAACATCTATTTGTGAAGTGAACTTTTTGGATTCTTCTCGCGCAGAAAAAATAGCCTTTGAAAGTTCCACACGGTTTTTCTCTTGCTCATCTATTTCTTTCCTGATTGATTCGCGTTCCGCTTGCGCTTCGGCAACTTCTTTCTCTATTTTTCTTTGCTGTTGCTCAACCTTAGCTATCTGTATCTTGATATTCTTGTAGCCGTTTCTAAGGACTCTGTCGAATTGTGATTGGTATGTTGAAATTTCCGTTTGAGTAGAGCCTGAGTTTTGGCGAAGCGTGTTTACTTCTTCCCCAAGTTTTTCCCGTTGGACCTCGAGTTCTTGAATGTGTGCCACATCAGTTTTCAATCTTAAATTGGCTATGTCTGTATGCAGTTTCTGGAGCGCTTTTTGGATAGAATTCCGCTCATTCATGTACATGCTCATGCGGCCTTTGTAAGCTGCCGCTTCGCGGTCAAGTTTGCCGCCGTATTTCTCCGTGTGCCGAATATTGAATTGTGTTCTTTTAACGCCTCGTTTGATTCTCACTATTTCCCTGTCTAAAGTGGAGATGGATTCTGAGAGCCTTGTAATTTCAATTTTACTTCGCTCAATTTCTTCTTCAAGACCAGTAATGTCAGTTCCTTTTTGAGTGAGATGCGTATGGAGAGCGTTTACTGCTTCGTCTAAACTTTTTAATGCATTTTCGCTTGGAATAATTGTTGAAAAATCTATTGGCGCACGGTAATAGCCACTTTCAAAAGCGCCAGGCTCATACAAGTCACCGTTAACTGTAACCGCTCGGTAGCCCTCGTTTGAAAGGGCAAAGGCTGTTTTATCGTTTGAGACCACTACTGTGTCTCCGAAAACATAGTTAACAGCAATCTCAAAGGTACTTTCATATTTCATAAAGGTTGAAAGGGCGCCTACTACGCCTTCTCGGCTGGGCGTTTCCTTGTTTTTAAGGTTAATTGCGCCTTGCAGTGGAATAATTTTTATTCTGCCCAGTTTCATGCGCCTAAGCGTTTCGGTGCATGTGAAGGCTGAATCTATGTTGGCTACAACTAAAGCATCCAGCCAACCTGTCGCCGCTGCTTCTATGGCTTTCTTATAGTTTTTGTCAATTTTTATTAAATTGCGTAATCTACCGTGAATGCCTGTTATTGCGCCGACATTGCCCATTTCTTCTATGCTTCTTAGAGCTTTTTCTTCAGCAGCTATGGTTGCGGCAAGGTCTCTTTGAGTGGCAAATTCAATTACGGCATCTTTAGCTGAACTGGCTATTCTTTCTGCTTCAGTGATTTCTTTTTCAACCGTTTCTTTTTGAATTTTTTTGCGTTCGATAGTATGCTCAAGATTTTTAAACTGGTTCTTCTGGTCCTTTTGAACCTGCTCCAGCTCAGACAGTGACTTTTCGATTTCGACGAGACTCGTGAGGAATCTTTCTTTTCGCACGGTTAAGTTTTTGATTCTTCCAGTGCAAAGCCTCAGTGCAGATTTGTCTTTTGTGTACTCTGATCGTAAATATGCAAGTCGTTTAACATTATTTGCGATTTCGGCTTCCATCGTTCGTATTTGCTGGTTGTTATCGCCAAGCCCTTCCCAAAGCTGGGCAGTCTCTTTTGCCAGCGCATCATGTTCCAACCCTTTTTGAGCCATTTGATCCTTGATTTTTTCATGTTGACTACGAAAAACTCGGATTTTTAAACGGTTTTCCCGTATCTCGTTTCTTATACTTTCTTGCTGAGCAAGATTGTTTTCTCTCACGCGCTTCAAGCTTTCAAAGCTAGTTTGCCCAGAACTTATTTTTGTTGATAACTCAGTTAATTTAGATTTTAGCTCGCCGATGGTTATTTGAACCTTAAGAACTTCTGAACCACCCTCTTCAAGGTTTTCGCCGCTGAGTTTTCGCCATTCGTTTTCAATACTATGCCGTTTTGATCTGCGCAAGTCACGTTGCTCTTTTAATTTGTCAACTCTGGCTTTAACTCTTTCAATTTGGCTAGTCGCTTCATTAATCTTACCGTTTAATTGCGCTATGTCATTTGAGATTTTAACTGCTTGGAACTTTTTGGTTTCACTTTGGATGAAATTATAGCGTAAAAGTTGGTTGCGTTCACGTTCCAAATCATCTAAGCGCTTCTGTACCTCATCTATTCTACCCATAGCTGTGCGGATTGAAATGTCAGCCGCACGTAGTTTTTCTTCCGCATCGGCCTTCTCCGCGTCGTACTGGGCTATTCCAACGAGGTCTTCGATGATTTTTCTGCGTTCAAGCGGGGTAATTTCTGTTAACCTAGTTATTGTGCCTTGAGGAATAATGTTCTGGCTCATACTGCTTATTGAAGCCATAGAAAGAGTTTCTATAATATGCCCTCGAGACATTCTTCTGCCGTTTAAGCGGTAAACACTTTGGCCATTTCGGTAAACTTCACGTGAAATTGTAACGGTGGTTGTGTCAACTGGCATTATGCCATCGGAATTATCAAATTGTATGACAACCTTGGCCATTTTGACTTTTTCTTGCCCTGGTTTTTCTGAGCCGCGAAAGATTAGTTTTGCTGCGTTTTCAGCGCGGAGTCTTCTTGTACTTAATTCCCCAAGCGAGAAAAGCACTGCGTCCATAATGTTGGTTTTTCCACTTCCGTTTGGGCCAGTTATGGCTGTGAAGCCCTTATCTAAAGTTACCTTGATGGTCTGTGGCCCAAAAGACTTAAAGCCTTTTAACTCGATTTTTTTTATGTAGGGCATTTAGCCTTTATCCTCACGGCAAGCAGTGTATATTATTTTATTTTAACATCTCATCAACTTACGTATAAAAGCTTATAGCATTTGGTCTGAGTTTATACTTATACACTGTAGAACCATGATGGCTTTATGGTGAAAGATTCCTGGCGCCTACTTTTAAAATAAAATTCACATGTGCAATTAACCGGTGCCTTTTTAGTTAAGAACTATTTGTCGTTAGGTTTTTTATCTTTTCAGGGCGCTATTAGGGGGGATAGGCAAAAATGATCCTTCTTCCTGTTTTTTGTTCAAGTTGTTTTGGGTTGCTTTTTTGGTTTAGGGCTTGAATTGTTTGCAGGTTGCGTACACAGAAGGACACAGAAGGACAAGGAAGGACAAGGAAGGACAAGAAAGGACAAGGAAGTATTTTGATGTTCTAAAAACCTTAAGAGTCCTTGTTGATTCCGAAAATTCGCCAAGTCGGAAAAAGCCGAGTAAATTCAAATTAGCTCCGATATACATGCATTACAATTCTTAGTATACTCAAAATGAATTCAACCTGTAAGTTTAACAGGAATTACTGAAAAACTTAGGCAGAAAATTAATATTAGACGCATGTGCAAAGGTTTAAGAAACGTTGGTGAAGTAAAATGAGTTTTGGAACAAAAATCTTTAGTGGTGTTCAAGAAGTGTTTATTTTAGCGTTAATGATTGTGGCTGTTTTTGGGCTTTTCTATGTTAATATAGGCATCATGTACAAGGTAGGAATGGCGGCAATAGTGTTCTCGGTAATCTTCCTAATGACGTTGGCAACTCAAATTCTAAGGCAACAAAAAGAAACCAAGCCAACTGCCTAATTTTACGCTTTTCACTTTCACTCTACCCTCCCCTGTTCCGCCATGTCGTTTCTACGATGCTTTAAAAAGGGTTAGAAGCGTACTTGGTGCTTCGTCCATGAAAAGGGAGAGCAAAATAGAATGTTTCAAAATTTAATTGTCAAACCTACAATGGCTCAGCCACTATTTTCTTTAAACATGCCCGGTGTAGATGAGCTTTTTCCAGGATTTGCTCCAGGCGACTTCGCCGTGCTTTATGGGTCGCCATCAGTTATTTCATTAACTTCTCTGCTCTGCATAAGGGCGCAGTTGCCAGTGCAGCTTGGCGGCTTAGGAAGCAACGTTGTTTTTATTGACGGCGGAAACACGTTTAGGCTCTATAAAATCGCCCGTTTAGCCCAACTTCACCAGCTTAACCCAAGGCAAGTGCTTGAACGCATTTTTATTTCAAGAGCATTCACAGCATACCAGTTAACTTCTCTTATACTCGATAAACTAGAAGAAACCATAAAACACTACAATGCCAAACTCGTGGTCATTTCAGACATAGCGGGATTCTTTTTAGACAATGACATTCCACACGAAGAAGCCCAAAGAGTCTACAGCCAAATCATCAGTTACCTTTCAAACTTTGCAAAAAAACACCAAATAATCCTAATCGCAACTTACCTTCCCTACTTTGACAGCCGAAGAAACAGTTTTCAAGAAATAACCTGCTCAAAAGCAAACACAGTATTATCCTTCAGCAAAACCACCTACACGCGAGAAGTAACATTAGAGAAGCATCCATTTTTCGTTTTAGGCACCGCTGAACTTCCATCCGAAAACCTGACTTTAACCGACTTCATGGGCGCTTGACGTGGGTAAAACCGTTGAATCCTACCGCATGGCGATTGAAGACGAAATACGCCGCTGGAACGGTTTTGCAAAAGCACTCCGCAAAGAAGACAGAGAAGCCTTCGACATACTGATAGATGCATGCAGAAGCTACGCGTCGGCAGGAAGCAACGCCACTCAACCGTTACCTTTTGAACCAATGCTAATTTCAATGCTGGTCTCACAGCAAATCAGCTTGCAACGGTTGCAGAAAGAATTAGATGACCTCAAGCAAAAGCAACACGGAACACAATCGGCTTAGTAGATAATGTCAATTTCTAGAATTTAGCAACTGGTTGGCGCTCAATTAATTCCTAAACTGGACACCGCGCACAACCCCGCTCCAAGCAAACTCTTTTCAGGTCTCAAAAATCAAAATTTACATATTCTTCTCCTCCTATTATGTACCGAGTAATTGTTGGGTGATTCCTGTGGAAGCGAAAGCGAATTTTAGGCTAATGGATGAAGACTCCAATTTGAAGTCTGAGGGGGAAGCGAAGGTCGTTCTTGATGATCAATATGTAGCCTTAGTTGTTGGATTCGGCGAGCCTAGACTTTTTTTCTACACAGACATTGTCGGAATCTCAGAACAGGAATACAGGATTAAGCTATTCTTAACCTCCAAAGAAACACTGGAACTTTCAGGATTGGGCTATCAGTACGAAGATGTTCTTTCTGAGCTTTTCAGACTGCGAAATGAAATTTTGCTCAAATACCTGTTGATGGAAGAATCGCTAGTAACGGCAGGGTTCAAAGCGCAGTTCTCTTGGTTTGAATCGAAGGGGCAAATCAATCAATCTGGTAACTGTGAACTCCGCTTGTATGAGACGGCACTTCTTATACTTCCTCAAAAAAACGAACCAATTCGCGTTCCGTACTGCTATGTCTCCCAGACCAGCAAAATAGGGTACAGCCTCGTTCTAAATACCGAGTTTGAAGAGAGGTTTGAATTTTCAAAACTTGGCGAAAAATTCGATGCCTTTGGCAAGAGCTTGTCAGACGCGCTTAACAAAATGATGCTAAGGTCGCAAACAACCATTAAGGAAATGATTCCAGAAACTGATCCTCTCAAAACGTACAAGCTGGCGGCATTAATGAAAGACGGAAGAGCAGCTAAAAGAAAAGACATAGACATGCTTTCGACAGACCTCTGGCGACGCCTAATAAAAAGGATCGGCGAAGCCGGAATGGATCAAGAATACGGCTTTCTCGACGCAATGGCTCTAAAAGAGCAAGAATGCGTCGGCGTGAAACGAGGGCTTATGGGGGATTTAACCGGCGATTACGTATGGCTGTTGTTTCCTTTATGCAGTTCAAGATCAAACAGACTGCTGAATGCTGTTGCCTTGGAAGCGTTCTCAACAAGAACAAACAACGGACAAAAACCAGAAGCACAACTTGAGAAAAATGACACAGCCATGGCCTCCAACCAGGAGAATGCAGAAGAAAAAGGCTCGACTTCAAGTGGAAAGGCGACTTACTTTTTTAGGCTTCTAAATAGACACGCCTTCACTCAAGCCAGCGACGAAGAGCTGAAAATAGAGCTTGATAATTTTATCAGGAACATCAATCGTTGCATGATTGAGATCAACTTCAGAAGAGAACCAATATATCTATCTGATGACAGCCTTGACAGCCCTAAATACACTCAGTATCGTTTTGCAGTAGCAAAGATACCTCTCCTTCGGGTTTTGAGGAACCTGTTCATCGGCAGAGTAATTCATTCGTCTTTCAACCAATGGAAGACTGACGTCACAGATTTATTAGATTTAAACGCTAATACTAAAGATGACTCGGTAAAATGGAACAAAGGAGCTGAATGAGATTGCCAGGATATAAGCACCCATGCAAGTACTGTGGAAAATTAGTGTCTTCCGACGACAACGTTTGCCCGTTCTGCGGCAAAGTTAACCCAGTCGGACCCACAAGATGCCCTAAATGTCGGAGTCCAATCGAAACAGGACAAATCAGCTGCAGCAACTGCGGCTTGTCTCTACAAACCAACTGCCCCTTCTGCGGAAAACCAACATTCTTCGGTGACTATTGCCAAGACTGCGGCCATCGACTGATGGTTATCTGCCCAAAATGCAACACACAGCAGCCTCCTCTGGGAGAGAAATGCATAAAATGCGGTAAACCATTATACCCTATAAAGAGATGAACTATATGCCTCTTCAACCTTTTACAAGAAACTACCAAGACAACAGCACTGACGCGGGATTTCAATTTACGTTTTTATGCGACATCTGCAGCGACGGCTATAAAACCACCTTCATCCAATCAAAGACCTACAAAAAAGCAGGCCTGTGGAAAGGACTAGGCAGAGCAGCCCAAATCGGCGGACAACTAACAGGTCACAGTAGCGGATACAGTGTTGGACAGGGCGCGGATATGATGGGTCAACGTTTTCAGGGCATGACTCCCGAATGGCACAAGGAACACGAAGCTGCTTTCGATTTAGCTCAGAACGAAGCCAAGGGTCACTTCTTCCGTTGCCCAAGGTGCCACAAATACGTTTGTGAAAACGACTGGAATGAACAAGAAGGTCTCTGCATTGATGACGCTCCTCGAGAAAGCACTGAAGTCGCCGCCGCCCGCTCTGAAAAAATGGTGTCAGACATAAAACAGAAAGCCGAAACCACACAGGTTTTCACAGGCGAAGTAAGTAGCCGGCAAACAATCTGCCCTGTATGCGGCAAACCAGCCGGACAAGGCAAATTCTGCAACAACTGTGGAGCATCCCTAGAGTTAAAAGTCTGTCCGAAATGCGGAGCAAAAAATCCTGCAGGCACAAGCTTCTGCGGTGAATGCGGCACCAAACTTACCTAACCACAATCAACTCAAACCGCTCATCATTTACTCCAAAAAACTAACAAAGATACCAAAAAAAATCCTATTGCCTGGCAAAGCAGAACCCAAAACAAAAACAAATCTCACTTTTTTCTTTTTCATATCCTTTGAGTATCTCTAGAGGCGCATGCTTATAATCGCTAAGTCCATCGATTCTGCACGGATTTTTGCCGCTGTCGTAATAGTAGCGGTTCTTGGTTTGCACTTGTGGGTTTACTTAGGAAAACGAAGAAACAGAAGTTCAGCTTGACTATTTGTAGGAAAGTCTTCAGTTTCTTTAAAGTCAATTACTTTTCGGCGCTTGCGTTTCTAAGTAATCCAACAATTCAGCAATAACCACAACTACTGCTGATGCTCCTGAAACAGTTGCTACATTTATGGTTGAAAAAGCCTTGACCTCTGGTCAGATGCTTTAAGCGTAATGTGGCATGCGCGCGCGCGCACAATTTAAACGCTAAACCGTTTTATGTGATAAATTGAGAGACGTTGGTTAATTTAACGTTTGTTGAATCTTATTTATGCAAATAAGCAATAATCAAGCTCTAATTGGCAAAAAGAGCAAAGCAGGGGATGTGGGATTGGAATACCCTATTTTTCCGCGGGTTATTTATTTGGGCACTGCAATTTACGCTGCCCGCAGTTTTTCAGAGCAGTCACAAACTCTACATTATTTGTCAGAAAAAACCCGCGCCCAAACTTAAAACTGGTTGGATCCTACTCTACTTGGAAGACGTTTCCGCATTTTGTGCATCTGATGCTTTGCTTCTCAGTTCCTTTGGAATATACCAAAAGATAACCGCAAGAAGGGCACTTGATTGACTGTATCTTATTGTTCACTGGTTCCGTTATTGCAGCTGTTTCTGTCCTGGGCTCTGTTTCGGTTCTGGCGGCCGGTTCCGTTCTTGGGGCTGGTTCGGTTCGGGCTTCTGGCTCTGTTCTAGGCGCCGGTTCTGTTCTAGCCTCGGGTTTCCATTTGCTTGCTTGAAGGTTTGTCAACTAAATCATCCAGATATTAACTCCAAAACATCTGCCGCTTTTATGTTTTACCTCATCGCGCTAAGGTGTTTAAAATTAAGGTTTTGTGTCGGGTAACCGTAAAGACAGCTTTTTATTATAAACGGATAGGAAAAGCATGATGTTTAGTACTGTAAGGTATGATGGGAACGCGTATTCTGAGAAGGTCCATGTTATGGCAGCACCAAAGCTTGTCAAGGGACTGAATATACCCACTATGAACGGCCAAGCTGACTCGGTCTCTGGATGATTCCATGCCTTTGTTAGGGTGGGAATGGCGGCTAATCCATCGCTGGCTATTGCAAAGACTATCGCTACATTAGGGTCTTTAGTTACATACCAAAGGATTAGAGCCATGCTTGAGAGCGCACCGCAGACATAGTCAAATGATGAGGGCTTCCAGTAGGCTTTTATGATAAGAAAGGAAGCTATTAATATCAGAAGTGGCGAGAAACCAGACATGAATACCGGCAAGACTGCCCATCTTACACCGTTGGAAATGGCCGCTACTGTCGCAATAAAAGGTGCGATGGTCCACATAAGCCAAGATACCCTGTTCGGCTTGGCAGCGCCTTTGAACATCGAGCGTATATAAACGAAAGTTGCAAGGAGTGTCGCAAAGGCTGCTACAAAAACCAGATATTCTAGCATACTTGATTAGAGGATTTTTTCGGATTTAAACTTGTTATGAGTAACTATAGGTAATCACGCTCATGCGCCGCCCCATTATTACATTTAATTATAGCCGCGCTCATGTGGTATTTAAACGCCAGTCTATAAGGGGTACGCCATAATTTCTGACTATAAATATGAGCATAATCACTAAAAATAGCTGATAAAATAAGCCTAATTTGGAAATGGCGCGGGATGTTAGGTTTACACCCACGCTTAAATTCCACACGAATTAAGTGAAGAACATGAGATGAAAAATACCGAGATATTGCCCCATTATTGGATATTATTCTTAATTCTTGGGAAAGAGAAAATGAGAAAAAGGTTAATTGTTTATTTTTTTTGCTTTTTTTCGTTGTCTTTTTTCGGTTTTTCATCCGCGCTTCCACCGGCGCATTTTACGCAGCAAGCAGTGTATTCCTTGCCTTCAATTATGGTTGTGGCTGTTGACAGCTTGCATATTTCGGGTGTGCTTTCTGGGCTGCAGAATTCGCATTTGCCGGTCTTTGTCTTCTTTGTCGGTGTCTTCATTTTTTCACCTCGGTGGCAGCTTCTTGTTTTTTGTAGTAGTCCTTTATTGCTGCATGTAATGCATCTGAGGCTAGGTTTGAGCAGTGCATCTTGACCGGTGGCAGCCCTCCTAACGAGAAGGCAACGTCGGCGCGAGTTATTTTCAGGGCTTCTTCCAATGTTTTTCCTTTAGCCATCTCTGTTGTCATGCTGCTTGTGGCTATTGCAGCTCCGCAGCCAAAAGTCTTGAACTTGATATCCACGATTCGTTCGTCTTTCACTTTAATGTACATGGTCATTAGGTCGCCGCAAACGGGGTTTCCTACGGTGCCTACGCCATCCGCATCAGCAATTTCCCCTGTGTTTTGGGGGTTTTTGAAATGTTCCATAACTTTGTTAGAGTACATTACAATTTCAACTCCTTAGGTGTCAATGGCGACATTGCCCTTAACCGATTAACTATACCAGGCATCAAGCCTATAACATATTCGGCGTCTTCCATAGTGTTTTCCCTGCCCAAGCTGAACATTATTGACCCATGAGCTTCCTCATGTTTTAGTCCAGTTGCAAGCAACACGTGAGATGGCTCTAAAGTCTTTGAAGCACACGCAGAACCAGAAGAAACAGACACACCGCTAATTTCCAAGCTGAGCAGCATTGATTCCCCTTCTATAAAGCTATATCTAACGGAGACGTTGTCAGGCAACCGATTAGTTGGGTGTCCATTTAGAAAAGTGTAAGGCAATGGTGTGCGCAAACCTTCGATTAGTCTGTCTCTAAGCTTAGTCAACTTTTCGACGTTAGTTTGCATTTCTTGCTTAGCGATTTCAGCAGCTTTCCCAAATGCTACAACGCTTGGTATGTTTTCAGTTCCAGATCTTAAGCCTTTTTCCTGCCCCCCTCCATGAAGCAGAGGCTCGATGCGTATTCCATCTTTCACATATAGTGCACCGACACCCTTGGGACCATACATGTCATTTGAGGAAACAGTTAGCAGATCAATGCCTAAAGCTTTCACATCTATTGGGATTTGACCAGCAGCCACTGTCGCATCAACATGCAAGAAAGCGTTTTTACTGTGCACTATTTTGCTGATCTCTTCTATGGGCTCAATTGTGCCTATCTCACCATTTGCGTACACTATCGATACAAGGGTTGTTTTGTCGTTTAGTTCGTTTTCAAGGCTGCCTAAGTCTAAAGTGCCAAACTTGTCCACGGGAAGAAAGACTGCTTCAAAACCTTTTGTTGTCAGAAATTTTACTGGGTTCACAACAGACATGTGTTCTACGCTTGAGGTTATGATTTTCGTGCCTCTGTCTTTGTTGCGGTTGACAGCGCCTTTAATTGCCAAATTGTTACTTTCGGTTGCACCCGAAGTGAAAATAATTGACTCTGCTTTTTCAGCATTGATCAGCTCCGCAACTTTAATTCTTGCTTCATCAAGTGCACGTTTTGCTTCTTGACCAGCGACATGTAGCGATGAGGGATTGCCGTATGACACTTTCAT